>CACZVR010000016.1 GCA_902784675.1 uncultured Bacteroidales bacterium
ACTGGTGTCCTTGCCGGTGACGTAGGTGACGTGGTGCTGCTGGATGATGGGCTGACGGTTGAAGTCGACGAGGGTGTGGGAAGTGTAGTCGTCGAGTTGTGTGTTCTCGTTGAAGATGCAGTCCTTCCAGGGTTCGTTTTCACCGAGATTTGGGGTGCGGTAACTGTAGATGTTCATGGTAATTAAATTTTATTTTAGTTGTTAATAATGAGGGCCGTGACAGAGTCACGGCCCGAGGGACCGGGCGGGCGTGGGGGCTGCGAGGCAGAGCCTCGCAATACCCCGACGGAACGGCCGTGTGGCAAAGGTAATGGATGCGGGGAGGGGTTGTCCATGTCAAAAAGCAGAAGGCGGTGGGGTCGAGGCGACGCCTCGACACACGGGACTGGGATGTGGGGATTATAAAAATGGGGTTCAAGCCTTGTGATGGCCTGAACCCCGGGGGGGGGATTATTTTTGATTTAATCAGTTGGCCCAGTTGTCGGTGAGCAAGAAGTTGATCAAAGCGGTCAAGTCGTCCATGTCAACCAGGGTGGTGTCGTTGGCGTTGTTGCAAGAAGCTGCAGCAGCGATGTTGATTACCGTGGTATCGTCAAGGAGATAGTTGATGAGAATTGTCAAGTCATCCATGTCAACCTGGCCAAGACCGTTGACGTCACCACGCATGACTGTGGGGGTGTTCTCGAAGAGGGTCACCACCTCGAGGTTGCTCCACTCGCTCTGGGTGCCGTTAGTGTAGTGGGCCTTCACCTTGTAGTTGAAGGTGCCGCCTGCAGTCAAATCGGTCACGGTGTAGAACTTGTCGGTGATTCCGGTGATGGTGCGCGTGGTGCTGTCGCCCTCTTGCACGGGGATGGAGAACAACAGTTTGGAGCCATTGGGGGTTGAGCTGTAGATGTCCACCTGGGTAACAATCACACGCTTGCCAGACTCGGTGGTGGCAATGGTGACCTTCTGGTTCTCATCGGCCAAGCAGTCGAGCGTGACGGTGTAAACGTCGTTGGCAGTCACTGTGATATCGGCCATGCCGGTGCTGCAAGAAATCCTGACAGGGACATTGGTGTCGCTGCTGTAGGGCTTGATGGCAGCAACAACAGTCATCTTGCCACCGCTCTGGGTCATATCCAAGGCAGGTGTGGTGATAGAGCCAGTGCGAGATGAAGAGCCCAGGCGGAGACCACCGTTTGCCTCATAGGCATAGGAACCCGTCCAGCCCTTATTAGAGCAATAATTATTGAAGTTGGTGATGGCACTGGAACCCGAGCCGTTGCAGTAGGGGAATGACTCGCTGAAGACTTTCTCGTACACGCCATGGTTGCTACCGTCACCGGAGTTCACCTCAAGGGTGTAGCTGATCACGTTCTCGGCAGGGGTTTCATCGGTCCACTCGGCGCGGAAGGATGTCAAGTTGACATAATTCTCGTTGGCGGGGAGCATCACGGGATCATAGGCCTCGATGGGAGCAGGAGGCTCGATGCCCATGACCATGAGTTGGTTCAAGTTGTAATTATAGCCCTGGTTAGAGAAGGCGTGGAGAGCGAAGTAGCCGTTGCCGGTTCCACTCCAGCCCCAGTTGATGGAATATCTGCCGGTAGCGGCATCGTAACCATCCACATTGAAGGCATGGCCGTAATAGCCATTATAAGCAGAGCTGTAAGCTATAGCGCAGTAAACCACGGGGCGTCCGGCGATGAGCTCGCCCTGAAGCATCTCTTCCCAAGTGGCATCATCAATGTAAACGCTGTCAACATCATTGGCATAGAGGATTGACTTGTATTCCACATGTGCACCCACATAGCCAAAGGTGTGGCAAGCACGCAGAATATCATCCTCATGCGCTTCGGCCCAACCATCGGTGTAGTCCATCTGCTCGGCCTGGCCGATGTAGCGCATGAGCTGAGCGATGGCACGGTGGTGCTCATCATTCTGGGTGTAATCACCAAAGTTGTAGGTGGGCAAGATGTTGTCCCAGTCGAAGGTCACCGAGGGCAGTGCATCGAGGACGATCCCGTAGGTGCGAGTGGTGTAGCCGGGTATCACGGGCGTGGGCTGGGTGGGATATTTCCACTTGTAGAACACTTGAGCCAGCGAAGTGGCGGCGCAACCGGTCTGAGCACGCAGACTGGCACTCTCGATCATGGGGCACTGTGAATAGTAGGGGTAGCCCTGGTTCCACATGGCTTCGAGCATGGGAGCCACTGTCACACCCAGATTGGTCCTGGATTTCTCCACCACCATGCCGGGATGAGCCTGCAGATATTCCATCTGCTGCTTGTAGTGATCGAGCCAGAACATCATGTTCTCGGGCAAATTGTTCATGTCGGTCAAAGGTGCCTCGCCATAGCCGAGGACCTGGGTGGCGCGGTCATCACCAGCGACAATGACAAAGCCACGGTCGGTGTTCACGACGTAGAGTGCATTGACGGCAGCATTGGTTGAGCTCTTCACCTCATGCGTCCACTTGATGGCGGGTGTCGAGGTCATGAGTCGTCCATTACCTGATCGTGACATCAAAAAGTCAGTCGCTGTGGACTGTGCAGTCATCCGATCAACATTGGCGGCCAGAGCCTGCATGCAGACCAAAGCCATCAGAGCAAAAAACAGGGTTTTCTTCATCATAACAAAGTCAATAGTTATTAATGTATTAATGATTAAAGGGTTTGTGGCACAAAGGTAATAAAAATCAGTTATTCACTATTATTGACCGATAAAAAAATGGGGTTCAAGCCATGAAAAGGCCTGAACCCCAACTGTAATCAATAAAGCTTAAATGCTAATCATTTACCACTCATTGGTGAGCAAGTAGTTAATCAGTGCAGTCAAGTCATCCATGTCAACGACGGTGTCGTCGTCGGCATTGTTGCAAGACGCTGCACCAGCGGTGTTGATCACCGTATTGCCATCAAGCAGATAGTTGATGAGAACCGTCAAGTCATCCATGTTCACTTCTTCATTGCCATCCACGTCACCACGCAAGAATGCGGGCGTGCTATTGAACAGGGTCACCTCCTGGGTGTTGCTATTGCAAACACCGCCATCGATATAATTGGCCACAACATAGAAGTAGTAGTGTCCGTTCTCGGTGAGGTTCTTAACGGTGTAGTTCTTGTCGGTGATACCGGTGATGATGCGAGAATTCTCGTCACCCGTCTCGGTGGCCTTGAGCTGTTGAGCCTCGGCAAGGTCACCGGCATAAACCTTCACATACCTCATGTCGGGCATACCGCTGGAGGTGATTTTGATATAGTCGCTGGTAGCGCAATCAAGAACGAAGGTGTACCAGTTGAATGTAGTGTTGCTGGGCATGTTGACTGTCTTGCTCTGGGCGCTGGTAGCGACGGTGAGGCTGTTGCCAGAGCCGTAGGGCTCGGAGTAAATCATCACAGTCACCTTGTCATAGCCAGTGAGGTCGTAGTTTCCACTCTGGACATAGCCACCATTGCTCAAGTAGCAAGCGCTATTGGAGCTATAAGAATTCAGTTTGTAAGAAGTCCATCCCTGGGGCAGAACGGGACCATTGGTCCAGTCGGTCGTGTCGAGCAGGGCCACTGCGGGCAAGAATGGTTCGGCGCTCACATAGAGGGTGTAGCTCTCGACGTTCTCGGCAGGGGTCTCGTCGGTCCAGACGGCCTTGAACGAGGTGGAGGTGATGTTGGTGGCTTCGAGCATCTCGGGCGCATAGGTCTCGAGCTCGGCAATACCATTGAGCTTGACGGTGACGTTTTCGGCGCCTTCGCTAGACAAGGTCACAGTTGCCTCGTGGTTGCCGGGACTTGAGGGATTATAGGTCACAGTAACGGTCACCGCGTTCTCGAGTTGAGCAAGAGTGATGTTGGTGATATCCATTGAGAAGGCATTATCACCGCTGATGGTCAGGTTCACGTTCTCGGTGAGGTTGTAACCGTTAACGGTGAAGGTGGCAGTCACGGGATTGTTCACAATCGTGTTCATGTCGATGGTGGAGACGTTGGTCTTGATTCGGGGATCGGTGAGCGCACCTGCAGGAGGCTCGATGCCGATGATCATGGCCTCGCCATAGTTGAAGACGTAGGAGCCAGCCTGTCCCGTTGCACCAGTTGCTGTGGTGAAGTTGTGCAGCGTGCAGTAGCCGTTGCTGTCACCGCTCCAGCCCCAGTTCACATAGTACTGACCGCTGGCGTTCACACCAAACACGTTGAAGGCGTGACCCGAAACGCTATAGCCACTGACGTCATAGGCCAGATACTCGATGGGACGTCCGTTGTAGAGCTCGTTGAGCATATATTCGTTCCACTCGGCATCGGTGTACTGCTGCGGACCATTGGTGTAGGTCCAGCCCGATGACACGAGTTCGGTGAGCAGGAGGTACTGAGCGTCGGTGTAGCCCATGTTGAGGCAGCCCTGATAGATCTCGGGGTCGTTAGCACCGCTGGCGCTGGTGCTGTACTGATAACCGGGAATAGACTGGCCGGCATAGCGCATGAGCCATGCGACGGCATTCTTCTGATCGGTTGAAGAAGTGTAGTTGGTGGGACCGGTATATTCGTCGATGATGTTATCCCAGTCGGCGGTGCGCTCTCCAAGAGCCGGAGCTGAAAGGCCACCTGTACCTGAGAGGGCAGCTACAGCAGGATAAGTCTCGGGCCATTTCCACTTGTAGTAGCACATGGCCAGCGAAGTTGCCGGGCAACCGGTGACAGCGTGACTGCTGCCACTGGTGGGGCACTGGTTGTTGTAAGGAGCACTCTGGTCCCAGTTGGCATTTACCAGGGGAGCGACGGGTGTGGTGGCAAACTTGGGAAGTTTGACGGGCACCATGGTACCAGCCTTGATACCGTCGATCTGATATTTGTACTTGTTGAGCAGCCACTGCATGCCGGGAGGGATGTTGTTGATGTCGAGAGAACCTTCGTCGCCGTACATCAGGATTTGAGGAGCCTGATCATCACCGGCAACCACCACATAGGATTTTGCCGAATTGAAGATGTAGTAGTCCGCCGCTGAGGGTTTGGCTACCGATTTTTCAGCCTTGACGAGCTGGAGATTGGATGCTGCTGAGGCTTTCATCTGCCCTGCTGCTACTCGTTTGTTAAGAAACGCGCTTGCTGCGGCCTGTGCCTGGGATGTGGTGACATCGGCGGCCGACAATGACAATGCCGCGATAGCGACAGTCACAATGAATAATAATTGTTTCATAAGCAAAAGTTTAAGTAAAAAACTAAATGATTAATAAGTAATAATAACGTTGTTGATTCTGGTTTTCTTGGTCACACATGTCATCAAGACATGATTTGAAAAGACTCGCAAAAATACACAAAATATCATTAAATCAAAAATTTTTAACCATGTTTTTGTACCAATCTGACATAAAAATTTCACTTTTCATTGAAAGGGCTTCAAGAGTTGACGACGGTAAAAGGCACAAAACGGGCCCCTCAAAAAAGAGGAGCCCGCCATGATTCATTTTCAATGATCAGTTGCCGGATCAGTCAGGCCATTGGTTGGTCAACAAGAAGTTGATGAGTGCGGCAAGGTCATCCATATCAACTACAGTGTCGTTAATGTCGGAGCAAGAAGCTGCACCCAACTCGTTAATGGGTGAGTTATCGTCGAGCAGATAGTTGATGAGTGCTGCCAAGTCGTCCATGTCGACACCACCGATACCATCTACATTACCACGCTCGAAAGCGGGTGCACTGCCAAACAGGGTCACCTCCTGGGTGTTGCTGTCACCAGTGCCGCCATCGATGTAGTTGGCCACGACATAGAAGTAGTAGTGTCCGTTCTCGGCGAGGTTCCTGACGGTGTAGTTCTTGTCGGTGATACCAGTGATGATGCGAGAGAATTCGTCTCCCGTCTCGGTGGCCCTGAGCTGCTGAGCCTCGGTGAGGTCACCGGCATAAACCTTCATGTACCTCAAATCGGGCAAACCGCTAGCGGTCATTTTCACATAGTCGCTGCTAGCGCAATTCAGCACGAAGGTGTACCACGTGAACGAGCTACTGGTCAAGCCAAGTGTCTTGGTGTCAACGCTGGTTGATACCGTGATCGTATTGCCAGTGTTGTAGCGTTCAGCGTAAACCATAACGGTCACCTTGTCATAGCCAGTGAGGTCGTAGGTTCTACTCTGGACATAGCCGCTATTGCTCAAGTAGCAAGCGTTATTGTAGCTATAATCGTTCAGACCCTGCGCGGTCCAACCCTCAGGCACATAGGCGATACCAGGAGACCAGTCAATGCTGTCGAGCAGGGCCACTGCGGGCAAGAATGGTTCGGCGCTCACATAGAGGGTGTAGCTCTCGACGTTCTCGGCAGGCGTCTCGTCGGTCCAGACGGCCTTGAACGATGTGGAGGTGATGTTGGTGGCTTCGAGCATCTCGGGCGCATAGGTCTCGAGTTCGGCAATACCATTGAGCTTGACAGTGACGTTTTCGGCGCCTTCGCTGGTCAAGGTGACGGTTGCCTCGTGGTTGCCGGGAGTTGTGGGATTGTAGGTCACAGTGACGTCCACACCGTTCTCGACTTGCTCAATGCTGAGGGTGGTGATGCCCAGTGAGAAGACGTTATCACCAGTGAGGGTAAGGTTCACGCCCTCGGTGAGGTTGTAACCGTTAACGGTGAAGGTGGCGGTGACAGGATTGTCCACGATCGTGCTCATGTCGATGGTGGAGATGCTTGTCCTGATTCGGGGATCGGTGAGCGCACCTGCAGGAGGCTCGATGCCGATGATCATGGCCTCGCCATACTTGAAGACATAGTTACCAGTCTGGCCAGGGTTAGCGCCATTAGCGGTGGTGAAGTTGTGCAGCGTGCAATAGCCGTTGCTCTCGCCACTCCAGCCCCAGTTCACATAGTACTGACCGCTGGCGTTCACACCAAACACGTTGAAGGCGTGACCCGAAACGTTGTAGCCGTATTGGACGTCATAGGCCAGATACTCGATGGGACGTCCGTTGTGGAGCTCGTTGAGCATCCATTCGTTCCACTGAGCATCGGTGTACTGCTGCGGTCCATTGGTATAGCCACCCGAGTAAATGAGCTCAGTGAGCAAGAGGTACTGAGCGTCGGTGTAGCCCATGTTGAGGCAACCCTGGTAGATCTCGGGGTCGTTAGCACCACTGGCGCTTGTGCCGTACATATAATCGGGGATGGCCTGGCCGGCATAGCGCATGAGCCATGCAACGGCATCCTTCTGTTCGGCCGTGGAAGTGTAGTTGGTGGGACCGGAGTACTCATCGATGATGTTATCCCAGTCGGCGGCACGTTCACCAAGAGCCGGCGCCGAAAGACCACCAGAGACCGAACCATTGATGGCAGCTACTGCAGGATAAACATAGGGCCATTTCCACTTGTAGTAGCACATGGCCAGTGAAGTTGCCGGGCAACCGGTGTAGGCATACCTGCTGCCACTGGTGGGGCAATGGTTCCAATAAGGAGCATCTTGGTCCCAGTTGGCTAATACCAGGGGAGCGACGGGTGTGGTGGCAAACTTGGGAAGTTTGACGGGCACCATGGTACCAGCCTTGAGGCCGTCGATCTGGTATTTGTACTTGTTGAGCAACCACTGCATGCCGTCAGGGATGTTGTTGATGTCAACAGTACCTTCCTCACCGTACATCAGAATCTCAGGAGCCTGGTCGTCACCGGAGACTACCACATAGGACTTTGCTGAATTGAAGATGTAGTAGTCCACTGCCGAGGGCTTGGCTACCGATTTTTCAGCCTTGACGAGCTGGAGGTTGGAAGCTGCAGAAGCTTTGATGTGTCCTGCTGCTACTTGTTTGTTAAGAAACGCGCTTGCTGCGGCCTGTGCCTGCGAAGGGGTCACATCGGCGGCCGACAATGACAATGTCGCGAAAGCGACACTCAAGAAGAATAATAATTTTTTCATAAAATAAACAAGTAAAAAACTAAATATATAAACTTGATTTGGTTTTCTTGGTTACATGTGTCATCAAGTCATGACTTGAAAAGACTCGCAAAAATACATATATTTTTTATAAACCAAAAATTTCTGATACAGTTTTCGGTAAAACTGCCAGTCAAATCAACATTATTTTTAAAAAGGCTCAAAACAACATAGCAAAAAACACACAAAAACGAGATCATGAAAAAAATTACATATTTTTTCAATCAATCGCGAAAAAGTAAAAAAAGATGAAACAATGCTAATAGTTTACAAAAATAAATTAAATCATTTTGTGGTTTGCAATTGTAACCATATATTTGCGCAGAAAAAATCTGGAATTAACCGGGTTTCAACATTGACAATTCAAACACAACTTGCGCATGGTCAAACAATTACGCTTTGGATTATTGGCTATCTTGACGTTAACTGCAGTGCTGCCCCTGGTAGCACAGGTGCGTCATGTGACCACTGTCAATCCCACAACGAAGCAATCGTACATGGAGGTGTATGAGTTTGACTATGTGGATATTCAGCCTCAGTTTCCCGGTGGAGAGCGCGGATTGATCAACTTCATCAACAAGACGCGTGAGTATCCCTATTATGCGTACAAAAAGCGTATTCAGGGCCGCGTGCTGTGCAGCTTTATCGTGGGCACCGACGGCAAGGTGAGTGACGTGAGGGTCATCCGCGGCGCCGGCGACGAGAGCCTGAACCGCGAGGCCATTCGCGTGATTAATGAGATGCCCAAGTGGAGCGTGGGGAAAGTGGGCAATCATGCCGTTCCCGTGAGGGTGGTGCTGCCGATTGCCTTCCGCCTGTAATGATTGGATTTTATCATACCTGATATCATGATCAACCGCCTCAAATGGGCGGTTGTTTCATTTTAAAAGTTTGGGTCACAGGTCAAAGTCAACTGCTCGCCCGTGGCAGGATGGGTGAAGATGATGCACTGGGCATGCAGCATGAGACGGGCAGCGGCACGGCCGTAAAGGCGGTCGCCCACGATGGGGCAGTTCAAGCCCAGGGGATGTGAGCAGTGGACCCTCAACTGGTGGGTGCGTCCGGTGAGCGGTTCCAATGAGATTCTTGTCATGCCGTCGCTGCGTTGCAGCACCCGGTAACGTGTCACAGCGGGCTTGCCACGGTCAAAGTCCACGCGCTGCCGCGGACGGTCATCGACGTCGGGACGGATGGGCAGGGCGATGGTGCCCTGGTCAGTCGGCACGATGCCGTCGAGCAGGGCGATGTAACGCTTGGAGATGGTGTGATTTTCGAATTGCTGCTGCAGGGCCTTGTGGGTGGCTTTGTCCTTGGCAAACACCACCAGGCCAGACGTTTCCTGGTCCAGACGATGCACCACGACGGGGCCGGCGACCTCGGAGTGTGCTGCCTGGTAGCGCGTCAGCAGGGAGTCTTCGAGCAGTTTGCCAGGGACGGTGAGCATTCCCGAGGGCTTGTTGAGCACCGTGAGCCACTGGTCGTCATAGACCACCGTGAGCGGCTCGTCCTGCATGGCCTTGCCCAACCTGTTTTCCTCCACATCAAGACCCTGGAGCA
Source organism: uncultured Bacteroidales bacterium (assembly GCA_902784675.1). Lineage (GTDB taxonomy): Bacteria > Bacteroidota > Bacteroidia > Bacteroidales > Muribaculaceae > Sodaliphilus. The sequence goes on from CACZVR010000016.1 coordinate 9,446, forward strand.
TGAAATCGAGGATGGGCTTGCACTTGCTGCGGCAAGCGGGATAGAAATGGCCATGATGGCGCACCTCGCCCACCGGCGAATCGCCCCACCAGAATTCGGCCATGCAAACAGGTCGCAAGTTGTTGATGTAAGCATAGTTGAGCAAGCGCGGCGCACAGCACTCCCCTGCCCCTGCTGGCGGCAAGGTGCCCAAGGGCTTGAAGACCTCGACCAGGTCGCGACGCTCGCCACGGGCATTGCAGACGATGAAAAGGCGGAAGATGCGTTCCTGCAGAGCCTCGCTCATGGCCTTGCGGCGCGACTTGAGCAAGTCAATCTCGTGGCGCAAGTTGCTGATTTTCTGGCGAGTGTTCAGCAACTCGGCTTCAAGGCGTTGGCGGATGCGTTTCAACTCGGCTTTCTCGAAACGGCTCTGTTTCAAGAGGGTTTCCTGCTGCTCGGGCGTCAAGTTTCCGGTCATACGACTGGCATCCCGTTGATGCTTGTGAAGAGCCATCATTTCCTTGAAACGGCTGACTTGGTCGTTCATCTGCTGGAATTGTAAGGCCTCGCAGCGTTCCAACTCATGCAATTCGGGGGATTGTTCCAGGCGCTGCACCTCATGGTTGATGGCGGTGATTTGTGCCTCGCCCCGCTTGAACTCACCAGCGGGGTCCAGGAGGTCATAGACTGGTGGCACGAAGAAGTCGTGACGGACGCTGCCCGCCAGATTGCCCGAGAAAGCGGCCAGGTAACCCAGACGATTCTCATCGTCCTGCACGACCATGACGCCGAGCATCTTGCCCGCGTTGAGTTCGTCGGCCCAGTCGGTGCGCGAACTCACATAGCGCTGCACCTGGTCGACCGCCAAGAGTGCTAACGGATGCGGCTCGTAGCAGAACGGGCATGTGAACTGTCGCGGTAACTCCATTGCCGCGCCAAGGTCGAAAGAATGGAACTTTTGGTTCATCCCTGCAAAATTAGTGATTTCATTTTGTATTTTAGCGTGATTGCTGTAAATTTGCAAGTTAAAAACCAATAACTCAGATAAGGCAATGAAATTCATCTCGTGGAACGTAAACGGCTTGAGGGCCGTGGTGGGCAAGGGTTTTGGCGACATCTTCAAGGAGTTGGACGCCGATTTCTTCTGCCTGCAGGAGACCAAGATGCAGGCGGGTCAGCTGGACCTGGAGTTTGAAGGTTATCGGTCCTATTGGAACTATGCCGAGAAGAAAGGCTACTCGGGCACAGCGATTTACAGTCGTCATGAGCCGTTGAGCGTGAGCTACGGCATCGGCATCGAGGAACACGACCACGAGGGACGTGTCATCACGCTGGAGATGCCCGATTTCTACCTTGTGACCTGCTACACACCCAACAGCCAGGACGGGCTGCGGCGGTTGGATTACCGCATGACGTGGGAGGACGTCTTCCGCGCCTATCTGCTGGAACTGGACAAAAAGAAACCTGTGATCGTGTGCGGTGACCTGAACGTGGCACATCAGGAGATTGACCTGAAGAATCCCAAGAGCAACCGCAAGAACGCCGGCTTCACCGACGAGGAGCGCGAGAAGATGACAGTGCTGCTCGACTCGGGATTCACCGACACGTGGCGTTTCTTCAATCCCGACGTGACCGATGTGTACTCGTGGTGGAGTTACCGCTTCAAAGCTCGTGAGAAGAACGCGGGGTGGCGCATCGACTACTTCCTGGTGAGCAACCGATTGCGGGAACAGCTGACCGATGCAAAAATCCATACCGAGATTTTCGGGAGCGACCATTGCCCGGTGGAGTTGGACGTTAGGCTTTAGGCTTTAGGTGTTAGGCTTTAGGTGTTAGGCTTTAGGCTTTAGGCTTTAGGTGTTAGGCTTTAGGTGTTAGGTGTATTTGATAATATTATATAATGTCACAGACAGTACAGAAAAAATATGACTTTGACCGCGTGGTGAGGATGGTGCTGACCGTCATCAGCGTGGGCATCGGCGTGTGGCTGGTGAATTACTTGAGTCCGGTGCTGATGCCGTTTGTCGTGGGTTTCATCCTTGCATATCTCATTGAGCCGCTTGTCGAGGGGCTGCAACACAAGATGCACATCAAGGCCCGAGCCATTGCAGTGGTGCTGGCATTGATTATCGTCATTGCCGTCATCACGGGGTTGTGTTGGCTTGTCATTCCTTACCTGATTGACGAGTTCGGTGTCATGTCCAAGCAGTTGGCGGCCTATGCCAAGTCGTCGCTAAAGATTCCCTATGTCCCTGCCGAGATCAATGACTTCATTCAACGGTACATCGACATTGAGAAATTCAACGAGATTTTCTCTAAGCAGCAATGGATGGATCTGATCAACAAAGCCGCATCGGGAGCATGGTCGGTGGTGGGTGGCACGATGAGTGTGATATTCAGCATTTTGTCATGGTTCATCGTGTTGCTGTATATGTTCTTTATCTTGTTGGATTTCAACAAGTTGTCACGCGCATTCAAGGCCGCAATTCCCGCCAAATACCGCCGCATGGCACTGCGCATCTTTGGTGACGTTGCCGACACGATGAGCCGCTACTTCCGCGGTCAGGCGGCAGTGTCGTTCTTTGTGGGCGTGATTTTCGCCATCGAGTTCTATATCATCGGTCTGCCAATGGCCATCGCATTCGGCATGTTTGTGGGCCTGTTGAACATGGTGCCCTATCTGCAGCTCATCTCCATCCCCATCGCTGCTTTCCTGTGCCTGGTGGCCACGGCTGCAACAGGCGGCAGTTTCTGGGTGATGTTTGCCTGGGTGATTGTAGCATACATCATCTGTCAGATCATTCAGGACATGGTGCTCATCCCCATCATCATGAAGAACCAGATGGGCCTGAATCCCGCCATCATCTTCCTGTCATTGTCTCTGTGGGTGTATGTGTTGGGCTTTATCGGACTGATTATCGGCCTGCCGTTGACCACGTTGATCATCTCGTACTACTGTGAGTTTGTATTGCACCAGCCCAACCCGTTGCACAAGTCCAAGAAAAAGCCACTCAACGACAAGAAAACACCCATCTCGATGACATCATCTTTCATTGCTAAATATAAGAATTAGGTGTTAGGCTTTAGGTGTTAGGGGGTGATGAGGACGTTGGTTGTCATTACGGGGCCCACGGGAGTGGGTAAGACGGCGGCTGCGATTGAGTTTGCGCAGCAGTTGCAGTGTGACATCATCAATGCTGATTCCCGTCAGATTTACCGTGGTATTCCCATCTGCACCGCTGCTCCCACACCCGAGGAGTTGGCAGCCGTCAGACACCATTTCGTGGCTTTCAAGGACTTGGAGGAGAGTTACAGCGCCGCGCAGTTCGAGAGCGATGTGCTGGAGCTGCTGCCCTCATTGTGGCAGCAGGGCGACTGTGTCGTGATGTGCGGCGGGTCGATGTTATATGTTGACGCCGTGTGCCGCGGCATCGACCGGCTGCCCGACATCAGCCCCGAGGTGCGTGGCGCCGTCAAGGAAAAACTGGCCCGTGAGGGATTGGAGAGCCTTGTGGCTGAGTTGGAGCAACTTGACCCGCAGTATGCAGCAACCATCGACCGCAAGAACACGAGCCGAGTGTGTCATGGCGTGGAAATTTGCCGCCAGGCCGGCGTGCCCTACTCCACCCTGCGCACCGGCACCGCCAAGCAACGCGATTTCAGAATCATCAAACTGGCGCTCAACATCGAGCGCGAACAGCTTTTTGCCCGCATCAATGCCCGCGTTGACCGCATGATTGAGGCCGGGCTGGAGCAGGAAGCGCGGTCGGTCTATCACCTGCGGCACCTGAACTCATTGAACACCGTGGGAATGAAGGAGATGTTCGCCATCTTTGACGGCAGCATGGACCGTCACACCGCCATCGAGCGAATGAAGAAAAACACGCGCGTGTATGCCAAGAAACAGCTCACCTGGTATCGTCGCGACCCCGATATCACATGGGTCACTCCAGACGAGGCCGTCAGTACTGCCCTGCAGCTGCTAAAAGCGTGACAAAGGTTCAGATCCTTTGCCACGCTTTCAGTTAATTCGGTTCCCCGCAGTTTATGAGAGGATGAGGTTGATGATGGCGTTGATGTCGGCGATGTTGACTTCACCGTCACCGTTCACGTCGGCTGCGGTTTTATCGCCATTGGTCAGAATCACGGTGATGACTGCGTTGATGTCGGCGATGTTGACCTCGCCGTCACCATTCACGTCGCCCACAGTGTCGTTGTAGTAGAAGGAAACATCATCGACATAGGTTGATGCCGAGCCACCGGCAATCATGGCGATGCGGAAAATAGCAGGCTGGGCAGCCGTCAAGTTCAGCTTCCAGATGGGTGACGTCACGCTGTTAGCAGGCACATCGGAAGCAGGCTGATCATCGATGGTGTTAGCCACCACCCAGGTAGCGCCACCGTCGGTTGAAGATTCCAGTTTGTACTTTGCAGCAGTGGAAGATTGGTTGAAGAACGTAGCCTGCGCCATGATGAAGTTGTGAGCCATGGGCTGTGAGGTGCCGAATGAGCTTGCTTTCTTCAACATCACCGAGTTGATGCCGTTGCAGCGTCCCTCGCCCGGAGCGCGCACACCACTCTTAGTGAAGCTCCAAGTGGTGAACAAACCCTGCACGTCCTTGTCATTGGAACTGCTGTTGGCCGTCATGGTCTCAAAGTCCTCGACAAGTTGCTGGCACACGGGCAATACCATGATGGGGATAATGCCGTCGCCGATGGCCTCGTTCCACTGGTTAGTTTCCACAAAGGTGTTGCCACTCTCGTCATTCACCATCAGCTCATAGCGACCCCACTCGGCGGGAGCTGTAATCTGCATCTGATAGGACTGCACCGTGTTGACGGGTACCATCACCTCATAGGGCTCGCTGGTGGCCACTTCGACGCCATCCTTGAGCAAGGACAGGTGAGCAGTGCCCAGAGGACCATCCTCACCGCCACCACCCCACGGCCTGTTATAAGACAGGCTCACATTGACATCGATGGGCTGGTTGACCATGATGCCAGCGGGAACGATTACTGAGCCCAAGCCATAGGTATTGCTCAAGAAACAGTCGGTCAAATGAGCGGTTCCGTCACTCACGGTCATCTTGACATATAGTTCCTTGCCGCTGTAGTCCATCACCCTGTGATTATAGTTTCCCTCGTCCTCAAGTTGATAGGCCAACTTGACCATATACTCGCCGTTCTCGAGCGAATTCAACAAGGTCATGTTGATGCGTTGATCGGAATTGAACCAATAGCCGCTGAAAACCTGTTGACGGATAAACTCCTCACTCTGGCGCAGCACGCCATCCTTGTCATACACACCCAGCGACATGGGAATCTCGGCATAATAATATCGGCGACCATTTCTTTCAAAATAGCCTGCAGTGTCCAAGGCATTGCCCTCGGCCACGAAGTTGTCTAACTTGAACAATTCCTTGCGCTCACCCAACGGAACCGATGAAACCACTGGAATCAACTGGGTGCGGATATTAAGGACTTTGTCAACAAGATCGGCTTGATGTTCGGGAACGAGACCGAAGATGCCGTCCTGCATATACTCGAAGTTCATGCCTGAGCCAGGCGCGAGCAGCGAGACAAGGAAATAGCCGTCGGAACTGCCACCCCATCCCCAGTTGACATGGAAATAGCCATTGTTATCAAAGCCATCGAGCACAAAGGCATGACCACCAGAATCGGTGGACGAGATGGTGTAGCCGCAATAGATGATCGGGCGGAGCGCACTGATTTCATCCACCAGGAACTGATCCCATTCGTCGGCACCATAATAGTCACGATTGAGGATATAGCACTTGTTGCTGTACTTGAAATACTCGACCAACGCACGCATTGCCACAGTCTCTTGTGCACCGCTGGAGGCACCGTATCCCATATTCATCGAGATGCCGACATCGGACATCAGCTTGGCCACGGCGTCACAGGACTCGGGGCTGCTGCTGGCATCATAGGTGTCGAGCATCAAGTCCCAACGATAGACCGACTGACTGTAGTCAGCACTAAGCTCGGTGACGGTCATGTCGTTCACATTGCAGGTGTAGGAATGGCTTCCCCTGCCGACATCGGGCCACTGGTTGTAGTTCATGACCTGGGCGGTGGCTGTCGCCACACAACCAGTCACGGCACGGGCCGAGTCACCGTTGTTGTTATAGTAATAAGGGCAGTAGTTGTTATAGGGTTCACCTTGGTCCCACATGGTTGTCATGAGAGGTGCCACGGCATTCACACGAGGTGCAGGCCTGTGGACCTTGGCTTCGGGATGGGATTGAAGGAAAGCGATTTGCCTGCTCATCTCGTCCATCCAGTAGCGCATGGCGGGCGGCATGTTGTCTGCCGAGAAATCCACGCCATAGCCCAGCACCTGAGGCAAGCGGTCATCACCTGCCACCACAACAAAGCCACTGTGGACACCGCGGTCAAACACAAAGAAACGTTCGTGGTCGGCAGTATAAGCCAGCCGAGTCGTTGACTGACTCGAAGGAGCCGACAGACGTGTAGATTTAGCCCTAAAAAATTGGTCGGCCACCTGACGGGCATCCGTCACGCTGACCTGAGCAGCCTGTGCGCTGCCCACCATCGCCATTGCGATGGCTAAAAAGAAAAGAATTCGTTTCATCATATTTCACAAAATCGGGCGAACAGCCCATAAAGAGCAACAAAGGTAAGGTAAAGCTTGAATATCAGCAAGAAAACAAGAAAAAAACTGAAGAGAACTGGATGGACTGGATGGGAACGGAGAAAACGGAAGGAGTGGAGAGTGCTTTTTACCGATTGCAATAGGAATGGTTAGTCCAGGAGTTGGGCGATGGTGGCTTGGACGCGTTGGGCGGTGGTGTAGTCGAGGGCGGCCTCGTTGGTGCCAGGACGTCCCATGTAGAGATTAGGATTGACATACTGCATCGCGCTGGGGCGTGGCTCGCGGCCCGAAAAATGAAATTCCTTGAGATTTGTCGCCTCATGCAACTGGCGGATGTTCTGCTCGGTCACGCCGCTGCCTGCCATGAGGATGATGCGTCCCGCAGCCTGGCGGTTGAGACGGGCGAGCAGTTCGGCGCCCTGTATGGCCTTGGGTTGCTGTCCCGAGGTGAGGATGCGGTCAAATCCCAAGTCGATGATGTCTTCCAATGCTTTGAAGGGGTCAGCAGCGCGGTCAAAGGCACGGTGACAGGTCACACTCATCCCCTTGCTGCATTCCATCAGGTAGCGGTTTTTCTCCATGTCGATGGAGCCATCGGCCTTGAGGCATCCGAAGACCACTCCATCCACACCCAGATCGCGGCACACGGCAATGTCGGCCGCCATGCGTTCCACCTCGAGGTCGGTGTAAAGGAAGTCACCGCCACGGGGACGGATGATCACATGCAGACGCGTTGCCGTCAACACACGTCGCGCCACCTTGATTTCGCCATAACTGGGCGTTGTGCCACCCTCGGGGATGCCTGCACACAGTTCCACACGGTCGGCTCCCCCTTCCTGTGCCGCCAAGCAGGATTCCACCCCATTGGCGCACACTTCAACCATAAAATCCTCTCTGTTCATGCCTCAAATTGAATTAATGGGTCAAAATTACCGGTTTTCATTGGATTGCGCAATGGTTGAGGTGATTTTTCCTCGCGAGCGAGGGAAATGGAGGTGCTGGACATACTGGACGGACTGGAGGAACTGGAGGGAAACGGATAGAACTGAGGGGGAGAAGGGATTATAAAGAAAGCGGAGGGGTGGATGTTGAGTATCCAGCCCCTCCAGTTTAATCTTTAGATGGTGGTATCTGTTACTTGAACAAGTAGGTCGTCACGCTCTCGTGCCCGAGGTAGAAGGCCTTGGCCTTGATGACCTGGGGTTGGGTCTTGACGGGCACAGGTGCCGTCCAACGGGGAGAGTCCATGGTGGGCTCACTGCCGTCGAGGGTGTAGGTGACCATTTCACCAGGGTATTGGGTGTTGATGTGCAACTTGCCGTCAATCATCTTGATGCCCGGAGGTCCCACACGGAAGTTGTAGCCCATGCCCTTGAGCAGTGGCAATTCGCGAGTGCCGATTTTGAGGTTGTACTGGTGACGCGCCTCGTTATAGGCCACGGTGTTGCTCAAGTCCTTGCTCCACTCGGGGACAGCGTTCCAACCGCGATCGCTCACACCCATCATCTTGGGCAACATCAGGTACTGCACCTCGTCGAAGGAACGGAGTGTCTCGCCCCACAACTGTGCTTGGACACCCAGGATGTTCTCGGGTTTTTCAAGTTTGATTTTTCCTGAGGCTGCTGTAGTGATGTCGATGGGAGTGCCGTCAACAGCGGTGCGGGCGCTGGCGTAGATGTTGGCAGGCAGAGCGCTCCAAGCATCGATTTCATCAACCTTGCCACCCCAGTGCAGACCCTGCTCGTTCTGGTGCCAGCTGTAGCCCATGTCCATGTAGAAGTTGGTCACATTGGAAAGGATGACGGGATAACCGTCGTTAGCCAGACGGTAGGGCACGTCGCTGCGCGAGCCCACTGTGCTCCATGCATTCACGCCAGCGATGCGTGGTGTCATCACCGCATTATACTCAGGGGTGTTGTCAAGACCGATTTCTTGCCAGCCCTCGATGCGGATTTTGCGTGCCTCGAGCATGGCGCTGATGCGTTTCAGGAAATAGGCATGCACGTCGTGCTGGTTCTTGAGGCCCTCGCGCTGCATGAGCGCCTGCACGTCGGGGCTCTTGTCCCACGCGCCACGGGCCACCTCGTCGCCGCCCAGGTGAACGACTTCGAGTTTGAGGCCAGCCTCCTTATACATCTTTTGCAACTCCTCGACCACACGGTCGATGAAACGGTACACATCATCGCTTGCCACGTTGAGCACGTTGTCGTGATAGTTCTGGGCCGAGGTATAGACCGAGGTGTTCTTTTCGTCCCACAGGCGGAACTGTTCGGCACCGGGATTGCTCATGGCGCGGTTTTTCATCGCCACGATGGCTGCGCGGGCATGGCCAGGAGTCTCAATCTCGGGGATGATGTTCACGCCACGCTGCCAGGCATAGCGCAACAGGTCGATAAACTCGGCACGGGTGATGTAACCGTTGGCGCACTGTGACAGGTCATCGGGATTGCCGTTGCCGTCAAATATCTGGGCCAAGAAGCCTTTCTCGTCAAGTGTGGCGCCACGTCGAGAAGCCACTTGCGTCAACTCGGGGAAACCGGGAATCTCCAGTCGCCAAGCCTCGTCGTCGGTGAAGTGGAACTGCAGGTAGTTCATCTTGTAGTAGGCCATCATGTCGATGAAGCGCTTGAGATCGTTGGGGCCCGCAACAAAGTTGCGTGCGATGTCGAAGTGGACACCACGATAGCGCAAGTCGGGCCAATCGATGATGAAGCAATTCTGCAAGCGGTGTCCCTTGCTGTGGTCGAGTGCCGAAATCAAGGTTTTCACACCATTCATCAGGGCCGTTTGGGTGGAGCCCAAGATGGTGATGGTGCCGTCGTGCACACGCAGGCTGTAGTACTCGCGGTTGGTACTCATCTTCTTGTCAAGCAAGAGTTTGATGACCGTTTTCTGTCCACTGGAGACATAGATGCCGCGTTTCTTCAACTCCTCGGTGAGCAAGCGCTTGGCCCGGCTGTAGCCGCCCCACTGGAAGAACTTACCCGTCTTGATAGACACCAGACTGCCCACCGGTGTGAAACCATTCTCGATGTCCACCTGTTTGGGCGTGGGGAAGATGTCATAGTCATTGCCCGTGTAACCGTCGCCGAAGCCATTGATGGCCTCGTTGTAGGCATACATGTAGTTGCCGTCGGGGTAGGCCTTGTGGTCACGCCACTGTCCAGGCTTGTCGAGCGGAGCGCGCTTGATGGGCACTGCGATGGGGTGTGTCATATCACCGTTCATCACCATGTGTCCGCCAGCGGGCATGTAATTCTTGTTGATGAGGGCACCGCCCATCACCATGTCGATGACGAGCGAGTCGCCAGCTGCCAGCGGCTTGTAGTTGGCATTGGGACGAATGCGGTAATAAGTCGTCGAGATCTCCTCGATATCCACGGGACATCCTGCGGGCAGGGTCACCGAGCGCGAGAACTGATTGAAAAAGAACTGCCAGTCGGCTGCCAGCGGCTGCTTAGACACGTTCTTGATGACAAAACGCGAACTGTAGTTGTTCGCAGCAGTGTTGTTTTGTCCCATCTGCCAGTCAACAGCGATGGGTGCCTGAGCGCTCATCGTCAAAGCCGCCAGCAGGCAGACAAGAGTCGTCAATAAATAATTTCTCTTCATTGTGGTATATTGTTTTGTTGTAATATGCTGTCAAGCAGGTTGCGGCAAGCATCCTCAAGCAAGTCAAGCACCAGTTCAAAGCCCTCGCTGCCCTCGTAGTAGGGATCGGGGACATGGTCATAGTTAGGGTATTGACGGATGTAGTCGCCCATCATCACCACTTTGTCCTTCTGCTCGATGGTGGCAGCTCGGGCATGCAGGTCATCCACGTTGGTGGCATCCATGCCCACGATGAGGTCAAAATCCTCAAAATCGGAATACTGCACGCGACGGGCACGATGGGTGAGTTCATAGCCGCGCGGCCGGGCATGGACCCGCATGCGCTTGTCGGGCAGGTCGCCGATGTGCCATCCCCCAATGCCTGCCGAGTCAATGAAAAAGCGATCTGTCACCCCCCTCTCATCGACCAACCGTTGCATCACCGCCTGGGCTGCCGGCGAGCGGCAGATGTTGCCCAGACAGATGAAAAGCACGCTGTATTTCTTGAGTTCCGCCATTTTGAAGGTGCAATATTACAAAAAATGTGGGAATTTTGATACTTCGAGGAACGGTTTTTTCGTTTTTTATGTGTAACTTTGCCAAAAGATTTGGCGAAGACAAGTCACCACTTGCAGAGCCAAAGATGTTGAAACGTGAAACTACCGCCACCGTCGTGTGGATACTATATTAATTATTAGATGAACCTGAACATCTTGCGCCTGCTGCCGCTGCTGTTGCTGATGGGCCTTGCCCTGGCAAGTACCACTTCATGCGGAAGCTGCAACAGGGGAGAACAACAAGATACCACCGCCTGGGACTACAAGGCTCCGCCGGCCATGCCCGTGAACCGCGCTTTATTGGGTGACAGCATGGGTCTCATCGCCGAAGCCGAGATTCATCGCCTGCCCACCTACATCGAGCAACGCCCGCTCAAAGAAATCTTCAATGACAGCAATGCCCTGCAACTTGAAGCCGCCGAGAAGAACGGCTTCAAACCCGTGACGAGCCTGCGCGATGCCTACCGCATCGACAAGCCGTTGATCAGGATTTTCTCATGTGACGCCTACATGCTGGACGACTTGAGCGCCTCGGTGCCGTACCTGGTGCCCAAGGCGGCACAGCTGCTCAAGGAAATAGGATATGCGTTCCAGGACTCTGTCAAAAAGCGCGGCGGCAAGGCTTACCGCATCAAGGTGACCAGCGTGACGCGCACCGACTATAGCGTTTCGAAACTCATGCGCCGCAACCGCTCGGCCACCGAGAACTCGTGCCACCGCTATGGCACGACGGTGGATATCAGTTGGGTGAAGTTTGACTGCTTGGACCCCAGCATGGTGGTCTCGCTTGAGGACTTGAAGAATATCCTCGCCGAGGTGGTGCTAGACTTCAGGCGTCAAGGCCGCTGCTACGCCATCTTTGAGCGCAAGTCGGGTTGCCTGCACATCACTGTGAGATAACAAATTACAATTATACAATAATCTATAACAACCAATGACCTTACAACAGACCATCGCCCAGTACCTGGCATACACAGGTCACAAAGGCTTTGAAATCCAAGCCGCCCTCATCGACTGTGACGGCGTGCTCTATGACTCAATGAAGTACCACACCCAGGCATGGGTGAAACTGATGAAAAAGAACGGCATCAAATGCACCCGTGACGAGTTCTATGAGCTCGAGGGCATGACGGGCAGCGAAATCATCAAGATGAAGTTCAAACAAGGTGTCGGCAAAAACATCACCGACGATGAAGCTCATGCACTGTATGGTGTGAAGACGCGCTACTTCCGCGAGTTGGGCGAAGCGCCCGTGATGCCCGGCGCAGTGCGTGTGCTCCAGACGCTCAAGGAAGCCGGTGTTGACCGCGTGCTGGTGACCGGTTCGCAGCAGGACACCCTGCTGGAACGCATTGAACAGGATTTCCCGGGACTCTTTGGCGACGTCAGAGTCACAGGACATGACGTGCGCAAGGGAAAACCCAACCCCGAGCCTTACCTCAAGGCCATGACCAAGGCCGGGAAAAAATCCAACGAGTGCCTCGTCATCGAGAACGCCCCCCTGGGTGTACAGGCAGCACATGCTGCAGGCTGCTTCACCATCGGCGTGACCACGGGTCCCATTCCCGAGAAGGACCTCTATAAAGCGGGAGCCGACCTCGTCTATAAGAATATGGACGAACTGGCCGCCGCCTTGCCCTCGCTGCTCGTGGCATTGACGCTCATCAAAGCTTAAACTCAACCACTTCAAAAAACAAACAAGAAAGACAAGAAGGACAACGATAAAAAATTAATGCCCTTCTTGTCTTTTACTCATCCTCACGGCCAATGCAGAACCTGATTTTCACCAACGATGTGATGGACGCCATCGGGCAGATTGAAGCCCAAGGTGACCACAACTTGACCGTGTGGATCGCCGACGAGAACACGGCACGTCTCATCACGCCTGCCCCACCCTGCCTGATCACCATTGCTGACGGCGACAGCAACAAGACGCTGGAAACCGTCACCCGAGTGTGGGACGAAATGGAGTATATGGGTGTGACACGCCACTCGCTGGTCATCAACCTGGGCGGCGGCATGGTGACCGACCTGGGCGGATTTGCCGCGGCGACGTTCAAGCGCGGCGTGAGGTTCATCAATGTGCCCACGACCGTGCTGGGTGCTGTCGATGCTGCCGTGGGCGGCAAGACGGGCATCAATTACCATACGCTGAAGAATGAAATCGGGACCTTTGCTCCTGCCAGCGACGTGATTATCTCGACCCGATTTTTTGACACGCTGCCCATGCAAGAAATGAAATCGGGGTTTGCCGAAGTCATCAAGCACGCGATGTTGAGCGACCGTGACGAACTGCTGCGCCTGCTGGACCATGATTTTAATGCCCCCATCAACCATGATGCCTTGCTGGAGCGGCTGCGCCGCTCGGTGCAAGTGAAGGCGGATATCGTCGCCCGCGACCCCAACGAACAGGGCGAGCGCAAGGCCTTGAATCTGGGACACACCGTGGGACACGCCTTTGAGAGCCTTGCGATGCGGCGGGACAAACCCGTACCGCATGGGTATGCCGTGGCATGGGGACTGGTCACCGAGGCGGTGCTCTCACACATGCTATTAAAATTCCCAAGTGATGATGTGCATCGCTTGGGCTACTTTGTACGGGACAATTACCGTGATTTCCCGTTCACCTGTGATGACTATGAAGACCTGCTGGACCTGATGCGTCACGACAAGAAAAGCCGCAACGGTGAGATCGCCTGCACCCTGCTAGCCGCCGTGGGCGATTACCGCATCGACCAGACTGTCATTGATGACGAAGTCTCGGCAGCCCTTGACATCCTGCGCGACCTGTTGGGGGTGTGAACGGATTTTTGATATTATAAGCCATTGATGTCATTTCCAGTGCCAGAGGCGGGAAACGGCGTGGGTGATGGTGCGCAAGTGAAAATCTTTGCCCAGGACCACCAGCATCACGGCGAAGAGGATGAAGAGAATGCCGACAATGAGGCGGGGTGTGAGCATCTCGCCGAAGACCATCACACCGATGGCCACAGCGGTCAAGGGCTCCAGAGCGCCCAAGATAGCCGTGGGCGTGGCACCCACATGCTGCACAGCCACGGTCATGAATACCAGCGACAGGATTGTGGGCACGATGCTCAGCCATACGGCGAATGACCAAGCCCGAGGCGACGGCAAGGCGTGAAGGTACAGATCGGGCGAGGTGAAAGAATACAGGATTAATGTGATTTCGCACACCAGCATCGCATAGAACGTGACCTTGAAGGACGACATCTTGATGCTCGACTGATTGACCACGATGATGTAGATGGCATAGGCCAACGATGAGATGATACACAGAAGGATGCCCATGGCACTGAGTGAGGCACCTGTCTCGCCCTTGTAGAGCAAACCGATGCCCACGAGCGACATCACGATGGCAACAACGGTCATCGCCGTCACGCGCTCCTTGAAAAAGAGCGCCATGATCACGGCAACCATCACGGGATAGACAAACAGGATGGTCGAGGCGATGCCCGCATCCATGAAGTGGAAACTCTGATAATAGGTGATGCTGGAGGCGGCAAACAGGATGCCCAGCGAGAACAAGACCTTGAACTCGTGACGGTTCACCTTGAAATTCTCACGCTTGATGAACATGACCACAGCCAGCAGGATGACCGCGAGCCCGAAACGGTGGGCCAGCACGGTGGCCGTATTCACACCCTCCTCATAGAGCGGCAAAGCGCCGAATGGGTTAGTGCCGTAGCACACTGCCGACAAGACGGCACACAGGAGGCCGACGGATTTAGTCTTTTTCATTGTATCTTGATTTAAAGCCTATTATCATGACAGGTCTAACGCTTGAAGCGGGCCATCTCGTAGAGGGCTGGCAGCGCCTGACCGTTGGCACTGTTGAACAGGCCACGATTCAGACCCCAATTGCTGCGCTCGAAGCGTGTGCCGTAGCGGTTTTCCTCGGGGTACCACCAGAAGAGACCCGTCACGTTGTCATGGCGATTTAACTCGTTGACCAGTTGGGCAGTGAACTCACGCTGTCCCTCGACGGTGCCGGGCAGGCAATGCGAGAAATCCTCCTCGCCACGGTTCACGCCATCATGCAGGTAGTAATAGGCGGCCTCGACGATCATCACGGGCTTGTCGGGGAAGCGCTCGGCCAGCCTGTCAAGCGTCAGTCCCAGGTTGGGAATGGTGCCGTGCCACATGGGATAGTAACTCAAGCCGATGATATCATAGTCCAAGCCGGCCTCTTTCAAACGGTCGTAGTAGTTGCGAGTCATCTCCCATTGGCCGGCCTTCTCGGTGTGGATGATGATGTCCGACGTGGGGCACACCTCGCGGCAAGCACGACAGCCAGCCTTGAGCAGGTTGGTGAAGACGTCCCAGTTGTCAGGGCTCATGGGATCAACACGTCCCACGGGCCAATCCATGCCGAAGGTGATCTCGTTGCCCACCTGGATGGTGGCGGGCACAACTCCTGCCGACTTGAGGGCGAGCAGGCAGTGACGGGTGTAGTGGTAGATGCTGTCGGCCAGCGTCTTGCCGTCCAGTCCTTCCCATCGCTTGGGCGTGAACTGCTTGGCGGGATCGGCCCAAGTGTCGCTGTAGTGGAAATCGAGCATGACCTCAAAGCCGCGGGCACGGATGGTCTTGCACAAGTCAATGACATAATCCAGGTCCTGGCAAACGCCCTCGTCATGATGCCGACCAGGGGCATTCTGCGGGTCCACGAACAGACGCACGCGCATCATGTTCCACCCCTGCTGCATGAAAAGGTCATAGGGATCGACGGTAATTCCACACGAGTCCTTGTAAATCACACCATTGCGGGCGTTGGCGGTCATCATCGAGATGTCACCACCCAGCCATGACTGTGCCAACACGGGCAAAGCCACCGCGAGCACACACACCATTGTCACAACTAACTTCTTCATATCGGAACTTGAGTTTAATGCTTGCAAGAAATTAAAAAAGTGCTGATAATCATGGACTATCAGCACTTTTTGCGATGTCGGGGTGACTAGATTCGAACTAGCGACCCCACGCCCCCCAGACGCGTACTCTAACCGGACTGAGCTACACCCCGATCGCACTTTTGTGAAACTGACCAAATTTTTTAACGATTTTTTTTGTTGATTTTTTAAGAGAAGGAGATTAACGGCTGGTTATCAATAAAATAGACGAGAGACGTTGGACAGGTTGGATTAACTGGACGGTGGCGTTGACAACGCCACATACTGGACGGGACAGGACGGCGGGGCTAACGGGAGTGGATAGGATAGAAGCAAGCAAGGCCACTCGCTACCCCCAGTAGGGGGGAAGCAAGCGACCTTGCAGGATTCGGTTTACGCGAGTTGTTGCTTACTCGGCCTTGCCGTCGCTGCCCAGCACCTCAATGATCTTGTGCTTGTAGAGCTTGACCATCTCGTCACGAGCGGGACCGCAGTACTTGCGGGGGTCAAACTCACCGGGTTTCTCGGCCAGCACCTTGCGCACGGCAGCGGTGAAGGCCAGACGGCTATCGCTGTCGATGTTGATCTTGCAGACTGCGCTCTTGGAGGCCTTGCGGAGCTGATCCTCGGGCACGCCTACGGCATCGGGCATATTGCCGCCGTGGGTGTTGATGATGTCAACATACTCCTGGGGCACGCTGGATGAGCCGTGGAGAACGATGGGGAAACCGGGCAATTTCTTCTCAATTTCCTCGAGCACGTCAAATGCCAGGGGAGGAGGCACGAGGCGACCGGTCTGCGGGTCGCGCGTGCACTGCTCGGGCTTGAACTTGTAAGCGCCGTGGCTGGTGCCGATGCTGATGGCCAGCGAGTCGCAACCGCTGCGGGTAGCGAAGTCGATGACCTCCTCGGGCTTGGTGTAGTGGGACTCCTCGGCAACAACGTCATCCTCAACGCCGGCGAGCACGCCCAGCTCGGCCTCGACGGTAACGTCGAACTGATGAGCATACTCCACAACCTTCTTGGTGAGGGCGATGTTCTCCTCGTAGGGGAGCGACGAGCCGTCGATCATGACCGACGAGAAGCCGAAGTCAACACACGACTTGCAAAGTTCAAAGGTGTCACCATGGTCAAGATGGAGGCAGATCTGGGGATGCTCCCAACCCAACTCCTTGGCATACTCAACTGCGCCCTCGGCCATGTAACGGAGGAGGGTCTGGTTAGCATACTTGCGGGCACCGCTAGATACCTGCAGGATGACAGGCGACTTGGTCTCGGCACACGCCTTGATGATAGCCTGTAACTGCTCCATGTTGTTGAAGTTGAATGCGGGAATGGCATAGCCGCCATCGATTGCCTTAGCAAACATCTCGCGAGTGTTCACGAGACCTAAATCCTTGTAATTTACCATAATTTAGAATAATAATATTATTGGGTCAAAAGATCATTAAAATATTGCGCAAAGGTAAGTGTTTTTTGCGTTCTTGCCAAGCCTCGAGGGTAATAATTTTCAACAATTCACGACGCGGTTCACAGCCACTGCTGAAAAGCAGTAAAAGAAGACTGTCATTTCTAATAAATACATATTCTCTTGAACACTTCACTTTTTGCTAATTTTGGGGCTGTTTGTTGGCATTACCAATAAATATGGTTAACTTTGCGCCCACTATAAATCGCTTGTATAATCAACTAATCATAACTGAGCCGTGTCAGCAATCAACAAATGGCGCATCGAGGACAGCGCCGAACTGTACAACATCGGAGGCTGGGGCCTCAAGTATTTCTCCATCAACGAGAACGGTCATGTGACAGTGACGCCCAAGAGCAGCTGTGTTCCCGTCGATCTGGCCGACGTGATGGATGAACTCCATTCCCGCAAGGTGACGGCACCCGTGCTGTTGCGTTTCCCCGACATCCTGGACAACCGCATCGACAAGATTTCGAGTTGTTTCAAGAAGGCAGCCAAGGAATATGAATACCAGGGCGCCAACTTCATCGTCTATCCCATCAAGGTGAACCAGATGCGACAGGTCGTGGAGGAAATCATCGGTCACGGCAAGAAGTTCAACATCGGCCTGGAGGCCGGCAGCAAGCCCGAGTTGCATGCTGTGCTGGCCAGCAACATGACCGACCTGAACGCCAATCCCGTCATCATCTGCAACGGCTACAAGGACGAGGGCTATGTGGAACTCGCCCTGCTGGCGCAGAAGATGGGACGCCGCATCTTTGTCGTGGTGGAGAAACTCAGCGAGCTGGAACTGATTGACCGTGTGGCCGCGAGGCTGCACATCCGTCCCAACATCGGCTTCCGTATCAAGCTGTCGAGCAGCGGCAGCGGCAAGTGGGAAGAGAGCGGCGGCGACAGCAGCAAGTTCGGCTTGAACACGAGTGAATTGTTCAGCGCCATCGATTACCTGCGCGAGCACAAGCTGGATGACTGCCTCAAACTCATCCATTTCCACATCGGTAGCCAGATCACCAAGATTCGCCGCATCAAGAACGCCCTGCGCGAGGCGGCACAGTTCTATGTGCAGTTGGCCAAGTTGGGCTTTGACGTGGAGTATGTGGACATCGGCGGCGGCCTGGGCGTGGACTATGACGGCACACGCTCGAGCGGCAGCAGCCACTCGATGAACTACAGCATCCAGGAGTATGTCAACGATGCCGTTTACACCCTGGTTGACGCGAGCAACAAGAACGGCCTCAAGCACCCGAACATCATCACCGAGAGCGGCCGTTCGCTGACCGCCCATCACTCGGTGCTCGTGGTTGACGTGCTCGAGACCACCTCGCTGCCCGAGTGGGACGACAAGGTGGATGCCGTGAGCGAAAATGACGATGAGCTGGTGCGCGACATGTATGAGATTTGGGACAAGATCAACCAGGCCCGCCTGTTGGAGGACTGGCACGACGCGCTGCAAATACGCGACGAGGCGCTGGACCGTTTCTCACTCGGCCTGATTGACCTGCGCACCCGCGCGATGGTGGAGAAGTTGTTCTGGTCCATTGCCCGCGACGTGGACGGCTATGTGCGCAACATGAAGCATGCTCCCGACGAGCTGCGCTCGGTGAGCCGCATGCTGCCCGACAAATACTTCTGCAACTTCTCGTTGTTCCAGTCGCTGCCCGATGCCTGGGCTATCGATCAGGTATTCCCCGTGATGCCTATCGACCGCCTGACTGAGCGCCCCACGCATTTCGCCACGCTGCAAGACATGACCTGTGACAGCGACGGCAAGTTGAACAACTTCATCTCATCACAAGGTATCGCCCACTCGCTGCCGGTACACAAACTCAAAGCCGGGCAACACTACTATTTGGGCATTTTCCTGGTGGGTGCTTATCAAGAGATTCTGGGCGACATGCACAACCTGTTCGGTGACACAAACGCGGTGCACATCAACGTGTTCAAGGACCATTATGAGATTGACCAAGTGATTGACGGCGAGACCGTTGCCGAGGTGCTTGACTATGTGGAGTTCAATCCCAAGCAACTGGTGCGCAACGTGGAGACATGGGTGAGCGAGTCCATCCGCTCGGGCAAGATCACCAGCGAGGAGGGCAACGAGTTCGTGCGCAACTTCCGCAGCGGCCTTTACGGATATACTTATCTAGAGAAGTAATACTCTACAATCTCACGCTAAGGCGCTAAGACGCTAAGTAATGTTTTTCTTTGTGCCTTAGCGTTTTAGCATTAGGGAAAAACGGCAGAGGATGCGATACTTTATCAGGTTGGGTTATAGGGGGGCAGGCTACCATGGGTGGCAGGTGCAACCCCAGGACTCGTCGGTGCAACAGACCATCGAGGAGGCGATGGCCACGCTGCTGCGTGTGCCCACGCCTGTGACGGGGGCAGGCCGCACCGATGCCGGAGTAAATGCCCGACTGATGGTGGCTCATTTCGACACCGAGCAGCCCATCGCCGACCTCAACCGCCTGGTTCACAGCTTGAATGCTCTGCTGCCAGCCGATATCGCCATCTACAGCATCACACCCGTGCATGACGATGCGCACGCCCGTTTTGACGCCACCAGCCGCACCTATAAATACTTTGCGGTTACCCATAAGGACCCGTTCCGCTATCCGTTGAGCTGGAAATGCCCGCCCGACCTTGACTTCGATCTGATGAACGAGGCGGCGAGCCGACTGCCGGACTACACCGACTTCACCTCCTTTTCCAAGCTGCACACCGACGTCAAGACCAACAACTGCCGCGTCACCCATGCCCAGTGGACGCGTGAGGACGACCAATGGGTGTTTACCATCACCGCCGACCGATTCCTGCGCAACATGGTGCGCGCCATCGTGGGCACTCTCGTCGAGGTGGGCCGCCACAAGATGACGGTAGAGCAGTTCTGCCAAGTCATTGAGCGCAAAGACCGTTGCGCCGCCGGCACCTCGATGCCTGGGCATGCCCTGTTCCTATGGGACATCATTTATCCTTATTAGGCTTTAGGCTTTAGGCATTAGGCTTTAGCATTTAGGCATTAGGTTTTAGGCTTTAGGCATTAGCATTTAGGGGAAAAGGATTGAAAAAAAAACGGGGTGGGTGCTTGTCAGTTCGGAGAAATGTATTACCTTTGCACCCGCATTAGTGCCCGCGGGGCTCAGGAAAGTGCTGGACAAATGAGTCTAGTCGCCTCAGGGACAGTCAATTAAACTACAAGATTTAACAAAATGTACGCAATTGTAGAGATTCAGGGACAACAGTTCCGTGTCGAGACCGGCAAGAAGTTGTATGTCCACTACCTCGGCGACGAGCGCAAGGAAGGCGACTCTGTAGAGTTCGACCGCGTCCTTCTCGTGGATGCCGACGGTGCCGTTAGGCTATCGCCGTCTGAACGGCCATCGCCAGCAGTTCACTCAGCTTGAGATTAAAGAAGTCATTGCTTAATTAACCATTTAAAAATCACAACTCTTTAGATTATGGCACATAAAAAAGGTGTCGGCAGTTCAAAGAACGGCCGCGAGAGCGAAAGTAAACGCCTCGGCGTGAAGATTTTTGGTGGTCAGTTTGCCAAGGCCGGTAACATCATCCGCCGTCAGCGCGGTACCCAGCATCGTCCCGGCGTGAATGTTGGCATGGGCAAGGATCACACTCTGTATGCTTTGGTTGACGGTACCGTAGAGTTCCAGCACCGCGCTGGTCACATCTACATCAACGTGATTGAAGCTCCCAAGGAGGAACAGAACTAAACAAGGAGAATTAATCCCAACCCTAAGGGAACGAGGGTGAGCACCACATGGGTCGCTCACCCTTGTTTTTTTCATTACCGTCAACCAACTGGCCTGCTTTTGCCAACTTTGCCACAACATTAACGGCAAAAATATGCAAGCAAATATCATCAAATCATAAAAATAATGTACCTTTGCGCTAATTAAATTCATGTTATTATGAAAAGAACCAAATCATTTTTCGCTTTACTTGTGTTTGCTTCCATGATGTCGACAATGGGCTATATGAACGCCCAAGCACAGACCCAGGAAGCTCCCGACTGGAGAAAACTCCATTACTTGTCCGAAGAAGAGATGCATATCAAAGTGAGGGGCATCAACTTCACGGAGACAGCCGCGCCAACCGAAGCACCGCGCTTCGTGGCAGAGTTTGAGCCCATGCAGGGCGTGACGATTCGCTATCCGCTGGGCATACCGGTTTCGTTGGTTAAATCGTTGGCCGAGAACTGCCAGGTGTACTGCATCGTTCAGTCGTCCCAGCAGAATTCCGCACGGACGAGTTTCACCAATGCGGGGGTGAACATGAACCGTGTCACCTTTGTGAACGCTAATTCAAATTCCTATTGGGTGCGCGACTACGGTCCCTGGTATATCTTTGCCGGCAGGACTCCTGCCATCGTGGACAACGTGTATAATCGTCCGAGGCCGTACGACGATGCGATACCCGAGACTTTTGCCACATTCTGGAAGATTCCCCTCTACAGCATGAACCTGGTGCACACTGGAGGCAACATGATGGAGGACGGACGCGGACACGGCGTTAGCGATGAACTGGTCCTTCAAGAGAATGACAATAACGAGGCCAACGTGCGCCAAAAGATGCTCGAGTACCTGGGCATCGACAACTACCACATCACCATCGACCCTCAGGGTGAATACATTGCCCATGTCGACTGCTGGGGAAAATACCTGGCTCCGGATAAAATCCTGATTGCTAGACTGCCGAAGAGCAACAGCAGGTATCGGTACTATGAGGAGGTGGCCAACTATTTCGCCACAACCAACTGCTGCTGGGGCTATCCCTACAAGGTGTACCGCGTTGATGAACCTGGCGGTAGCACCCTTGCTCCCTATACCAACAGCCTTATCCTGAACAAGACCGTCTATGTGCCGCTGGGCAGCAACAGCACCTACAATGAGCAAGCACTCCAGGTCTACAGGGACGCCATGCCCGGTTATGAGGTGATTGGTGTGACTAACACCTCCTACAGCACCGGTTGGGAGAACACCGATGCCCTGCACTGCCGCACGCGCGGAGTGATGGACTTTGACATGCTGTTTGTTGACCACAGGAACGTGCTGCACGGCACGCAGGAGTGTAAAGATTCCATCGCCGTCACGAGCAAGTTCATCGCCTATAGCGGAGAGCCCCTGAAAGAGGACTCGCTGTTGATTTACTACAGCATTGACAACGGCCCGTATCAGATTGCTCACATGACAGCCACCGGTGTTGCCGATGAATATGTGGGCTACATCAAGGGCTATCACCCGGACTCAGAGGTTGACTACTACGTCTTCGGTGCCGACGAGTCAGGACACAGCTATCAGCAACCCGTGTTCGGAGAACTTGATCCCCACCACTTCACTGCCCACATCACCTTCATCAGGGGCGACGTGAACGATGATGGTTTTGTGACAATGGATGACTTGACAACGCTGATTAATTACCTCCTAGGCACCAATCCTTCGCCGTTCAGCCACGCGGCTGCTAATGTGGACAGCGACAGCGACTACATGATCAACATGACCGACCTGACAGCCCTGATCAATATGCTTCTTGAGAATTAATCATGCCTGCTGGAACATAATAAAACAAAGATAATTGATTCCAACCCTAAGGGAATGAGGGTGAGCACCACATGGGGCGCTCACCCTTGTTTTTTTTGCGCCGATTTTTGGTAATTTGACGAGAATTTCATATCTTTGCCCATGATAATCAAGAAAAGCGTCCCCAAGGATGATTTCAATAACCCATATATAATAACTCTTAAAACCAATCTGATGATGAAAACGAAAACTATCAAGACATTACTGGTTGCTGTCATGGTGATGGCAGCAATGAGCGTGCCTGGAACAGCCAATGCCCAGCTGGGCGGACTGATTAACAAGGCCAAGAAGAAAGCCGAGCAGGTCGTTGAGAAGAAGAAAGA
Source organism: uncultured Bacteroidales bacterium (assembly GCA_902784675.1). GTDB lineage: Bacteria > Bacteroidota > Bacteroidia > Bacteroidales > Muribaculaceae > Sodaliphilus. The sequence continues at coordinate 32,508 of CACZVR010000016.1, forward strand.
GGATGTCAAGAAGGAAGCCACAAAGGCCAAGGAAGAGGCCAAGATGAGTGCCCTTGAAACCCAACGTCCTCCCCTGCCCTGGGTCATGGCCCCGGACGGCACGTACAACGGCATCGGCATGGAGGAGTTTGTGGATCGCATGGCCGAGATGGACATCACCGAGGACGGACTGAAAAAACTCAAGGCCCAGATGGATGCCCGTTTCAAGCACAACCATGTGCTCGACAAGATCAATTCCGGACCAGATTATGACGTAAAACTCTGGGAGAGCATCCAGAAAGAGAATGAACGCTATTGGCAATTCTATGACAAAATCAGTTCCTGGACCCTCGTCTTGATCAACAGCACGAAAGTCACCGAAGATGCTGATGGCGCTGTGAGCGTTTCAACCAAAGGGAGCCTGATGACGGCGAACAAGTACCGTGCAAAAGGTTCGGTTCAAGGCATCACCCTAGTGAGTCGTAACGGCAAATATGTCTTCGCCACCCTAGGCGGACAAGGTTCCTACCTGAGCCCTGCAGACCTGGAGGGTGCCAAAAAATGTGCCAAACAGATGCACCTGTTCCAGATTTTCACCAAGGACATCCATCTGCTGTGGGATGAAGTTGGCGAAAAGTACAGTAATACTCAAAAATACATGTACTACAATCAAAATGTATATGCCAATGCAGCAGATCAAGCCATCGCGCAGAACAGTCCCGAAAACATCGATTACAAGGCCATGCCCAAGGCCGGCTCGATGCACGCCAAGTTCAAAGCCGAGGCGCTGGCTATCGCCAAGGCCGATGACCCCAAGGTGATTGATGTCATCATCACCAGCAGCGACTGGGATGTGTTGATGAAGGGTCTAGTGCCCGAGCGCCGCAACATCTATGGCTACATCGTCACCCAGGACGAGCTCGGCAAGAAATGCTCAGAGCGCGTGTGGACCCAGAAGTATCAGGGTGACGGCAAGTACGGCAAGCTGAAAGCCGGCGGTGTGGGCGTCTCGAGTGACTTCTATGTGAAATGAGGTATCGGGCTTTAGGTAACTGGACTGACTGGACCAGTTACTAGAATCTAGAGACTAAAAAAGGCTTTAGGGACCTTCGGGACCTTAAAGCCTTTTTCTTTTCTCAATATTCCTCGGCCTCAACGTCGATAATACGGGGGTCGTCGGGGCGGATGTGGGGAATGGTGAGATCCACCTCCTCGCCCTCCTCGGGGCCGAACCACTCGCGCAGGCGTTCGCGGGCTTTGCGCTCAATCTCGGGGGTGATGAATTTCCTGATTTTGAACAATGCCCATGCCAGTGCAGCAAGGTCGTCGGTAAATCCCAATCCCAGAATGGCATCGGGGATGAAATCCAAGGGCAGGATAAAGTATCCCAGAGCTCCCAAGATCTTGAATTTGAGGCTTGAGGGGACAGCGGGGTCCCGAGCCACATAATAGAGCACCAGGACATAATAGACCGCCTTGCGACCCGCCTTGCGCGCTACCTTTTTCAGCTTCTTCCACAACTTGCTGTCGTTGAAGTACTGGGCATAATCATCGAGATTGATATTCCTTTTAGCTGCCATTGTCATTATCGTTAAAAAGTGAGTTCTGTCACCCCATGCGGCAAATCCCGTGCCAACATGCGCTGACCGATGAAAATCACCCGAAAACAGCCTCCGAAAAACTACGTCTAAGATAGCGACAAATTCAATGAAAAGTGGTACCTTTGCAAGTTGAATTAAAAAGAAATGAAAAAAGACGTGGAAACAAGATACATCTTTGTCACCGGCGGCGTAGTCTCGTCGCTGGGCAAGGGCATCATCGCATCGAGCATCGCGAGGTTGCTGCTCTCGAGGGGCTACAGCGTGACGTGCCAGAAGTTTGACCCGTACATCAATATCGACCCCGGCACACTGAACCCGTATGAGCACGGTGAGTGCTATGTCACCGTCGACGGTCACGAGGCCGACTTGGACCTGGGCCACTATGAGCGTTTCACCAACATCAAGACCACCCGTGCCAACAACGTGACGACGGGACGCGTTTATCAGAGTGTCATTGACAAGGAGCGCCGCGGCGACTACCTGGGCAAGACGGTGCAGATTATCCCGCACATTACCGACGAGATCAAGCGCGACGTGAAACTGCTGGGCACCACCGGCAAGTATGACTTTGTCATCACCGAGATTGGCGGTACCGTGGGCGACATCGAGGCATTGCCTTTTATCGAGGCGATTCGTCAGCTGCGATGGGAGCTGGGCAGACGTTGCATCTGCGTGCATCTGACCTATGTCCCCTATATCAGCGCAGCCAAGGAGCTCAAGACCAAGCCCACCCAGCACAGCGTGAAGCTGCTGCAACAGGAAGGTATCCAGCCTGATGTGCTGGTGCTTCGCACCGAACACAAGCTGCCGCCCACGATGCTGAAGAAGGTGGCTCAGTTCTGCAACGTCAGTGCCGACGCTGTGGTGCAAAGCCTGGACGTGCCCACCATCTATGAGGTGCCCCTGAAGATGCACGAGCAGCGCCTTGACAACATCATCCTGGAGAAGACGGGCATGAGCAGCGAGGGTGAACCCGACATGACGAAGTGGAACGAATTCCTGGCCAAGCTCAAAGGTGCGACCAAGGAGGTGCGCATCGGCCTGGTGGGTAAATATGTCTCGCTGCAGGATGCCTACAAGAGCATCGATGAGAGCCTGCTGCATGCCTGCGCCTATCATGACCGCCGCCTGAAGCTGGACTACATCAACAGCGAGCACATCCATGACGGCAACGTGGAGGAACTGCTGGCCAACCATGACGGTATCGTCGTGGCACCGGGATTCGGCCAGCGCGGCATTGAGGGCAAATATATTGCACTGAAGTGGTGCCGTGAGCACGACGTACCCACCTTCGGCATCTGCTTGGGCATGCAGTGCATGGTCATCGAGTTCGCCCGCAACGTGCTGGGGCTGACTGATGCCAACAGCACCGAGATGGACGAGAAGACGCCGCACAACGTCATCGACTTGATGGAGGACCAAAAGACCATCACGAACATGGGCGGCACGATGCGACTGGGTGCCTATGCCTGTCGCGTGAAAGCTGGCACGAAAGTTGCCGAAGCCTATGGTGTGACAGACATCGAGGAGCGACACCGTCACCGCTTTGAATTCAACGACGAATACCGCAAGCAGTTTGAGGACGCTGGCATGACCGTTGCTGGCGTGAACCCGGAGAGCGGTCTGGCCGAGGTGATTGAGCTGGAAGGCAAGCGCTGGTACATCGGCACGCAATATCATCCCGAGTACAGCAGCACGGTGCTCAATCCCCACCCGCTGTTCATGTCATTTATCAAGGCAATTATTGCTTCACAACAAGACTCATAACCTCACGCTAAGACGCTAAGGCGCTAAGATTTTTTAGTTGCTGACGCGCAAGTGTGAATACTTCTCAAGAACCACCATCAGAAATAACAGAAAAAATAATTAAAACATAGCGCCTTAGCGCCATAGCGTGAGGCAAAACAGAAAAACAATGGATAAAAACACTTTGATTGGAATGTTGCTGATGGGACTCGTTATCTTCGGGTTCATGTGGCTGCAGAAGCCCAGCGAAGCCGAGATGGCAGAACGTCAGCGACAAATGGACTCTATCGCTGCTGTGCAGAAAGCCGAACAGCAGCGCAGCATCGGTGAGGGCAACGTGGACACCCTGAGCACCGAAGATCTCTCGCACATCAAGAGCGTATTGGAGAGCATGCCTGCCGAGAACGCCACGATCAACAACGAGGGCGTCATGCTCACGTTGAAGGACGGCAAAATCAGCGGCACCGTGAAGGTTGGCGACAAAGTCCTGGAATGGGACGAAGTGACTGCAGCCGAGAGCAAAGACCCTGCGTCACACAACCTGGCAGTCCAGGCCGTGGAACGCGTCCTTGACACCTATGCCAAGAATGGCTCTTTCGCCTCGTCACTGTCGGGCACCGAACAGTTTGTCACCCTCGAGAATGACTCGATCAAGGTTGAGTTGAGCAGCAAGGGCGGCATCATCTCTCGCGCGACACTCAAGGGCTACAATACCTATAAGACACCGCAACTGGTGCTCTTTGACAAGGGAGATAATGACTACAGCTTCACGCTGAGCAACAACACGCAGCGCTTTGAAACCAAGAACTTCTTCTTCGAGCCCAAGAAACTCAATGACAGCACTGTGCTGATGAATCTGCAGCTCGAAGGCGGCGCACAGTGGGGTTTGAAGTACACCCTCGTCCCCGGCACCTACATGGTGCGCATGGAGATGGTGCAGCAAGGCATGTCGCAGGTGATTCCCATGAACATCAACATGGTGGACCTCGACTGGCACCAGAAAATTTCGCGCCACGAGTTCGGCAAGACCTTTGAGGAGCGCTGGAGCGGCATCTGCTACAAGTTTGCCGGCAAGGGCGGCGATGTGACGACCACCAGCGAGAGCGGCAACGATGAAAAGGAAGTTAATGACATGCTGAAATGGGTGAGCGCCAAGAACCAGTTCTTCTCTACCGTGCTCATCGCCGATAGCGTCATGACCACCGCCAAGATGACCAGCGTGGCTGT
>CACZVR010000017.1 GCA_902784675.1 uncultured Bacteroidales bacterium
GTGCCGTGAAGACGATATCGGTGACAGTGACCGTGCGGCTGTCGTTCACATCACCTGGGATATAGGTGTAAACGTTGAGCACGGCACCAGCATCGGGTGCGTTCAATTCTGTATAGTCGCTTGCGGTCAGCAACGTGTTGCGAAGCATGATGGTGTAATCTCCCTCGGCGCCTTCAGGTACAGCGACTGGAATATAGAACAGGTCTCCCTCGTTGCCGTTAATGGCTCTGGAGTGCAGCGAATAGCAGATGACTCGAACGCTGCCGTCATTCAGTTGGTCCGCCATCATCACATGATCGCTGGTCAAGCGGTTGGAGGGCACGATAAGCGGCTCGTCATCCTCATCAGTCACGATGGTGAAACCCTCAGGCAGGCAGATGTCGGTCTGAAAAGCGATAATGCTTTCAGCATTGTTCAGCCGTACGGGAATGACGATAGAGTCTCCATGGAACGCGGTGGTGTCGGGCATAGAGAAACAGTTGTCTGTACTCATGCTTTTGACCGTAACGCTGCAAGAAGCACTCAGATTACTGCCGTCTGTTGTCATGGCAGTGATGGTGGCGGTACCGGCTGAAAGGGCAGTCACGGTTCCATTCTCATCAACTGTAGCGACAGCTGGATTGTTTGAAGCCCATGTCACAGATTTAATAGAAGCATTCCCAGGCAAAACTGTTGCAGTGATTTGCAGGGTTCCACCTTGAACAATCGAAGTTGCCGTTGTGCTTAGCTCAATTGCAGTAGCAAACACAGGTTCCATTTCAACGATATGTTGAAAATTATTCCATACTGTCGCATTTCGATACGCTTCTATTGAAGGATAGGGCACATAAAGCGTGGCATTTTGATATGCACTGTTGTCAAAATTAGGATAATCTGCATATGGTGGCACCACTCTCCAACAAGTGACACTTGTCAGTTCACTGCAACCAGAGAATGCCTCCCAACCGATCCAATCGACAGAACTGCCTATATTAATGTTGGTCAGGCCGCTGCAATAAAAGAACGCACAGTGTCCGATAGAGATGACTGAGTTGGGTATGTTGAGACTTTTTATTTTACTCAAGCCAAAAGCAAAGCGTTCAGGAATTATTTCTACACTATCTCCAAAGTTGATTGTCGTAATATTATTTAAGCCTTGAAAAAGATAATCAAGTTCACAATCCACAACATCTTCAGGGATGTAATCATAGTTACACCAAACAGCATTGAAGTTAATGATTTCCAGCGTATTACACCCATAAAAAGCATAACGACCTATTGTTGATACAGAGGTTCCGATTGTAAGATTTTTCAGGCCGCTGCAGCCATTGAACGCATTTGCGCCTATGGTAGTGACAGAGTTGTGGATTGTAACGCTTGTCAGACCGCTACAGCCATTGAACGCAGCGCTGCCAATCGAGGTGACGGATTCGGGGATGGTTGTGTTCATGCAACCAACAAGAAGCTTGTTGGTTGCAGTTTCAATGATGGCATTACAGTTATCGCGGGAATCATATTTCGGGTTTCCACTTTCCACTGCGATGCTGGCCAGATTGATACAGGTTCCAAAAGCATTATTGGCGATGGATGTGACGTATTTGGGGATTGTGACGTTGGTCAAGCCACTACAGCCCCAGAACGCATCGTAGCCGATGGAAGTGACTGAGTTAGGGATGGTGACACTGGTTAGTCCATTACAGCCGGAGAATGCAGAGCTGCCAATGGAAGTGACTGAATTGGGAATAACAGTGTTTTTACAACCCACAATCATTGAATTGCTGGCAGTCTCAATAATAGCGTTACAGTTTCGTGAATCATATTTAGGATTATCATTTGCTACAATGATGTTTGTTAATCCAGAGCAACCTGAGAATGCAGCGCTGCCAATCGAGGTGACGGAGTTGGGGATGGTCACGCTGGTCATTCCGGAGCAACCTGAGAACGCCAAGTAGCCGATTTCAGTGACGGAATTGGGGATGTTGACGCTGGTCAACCCGCTGCAACCAGAAAACGCATAGTCGCCGATGGTTGTGACGGAGTTGGGGATGACAAGGTTCTTTACTTCCTCTCCATTCAAATATAAGTGATGGGCATAATAAAGCGGATTTGAGCAAACCCCATATTCCATACCAATCACAAAATAGATGTTACACCATGCAGCAATGTCTGTGATGTTAACAATGGATAATTCGCTGCAGGCATAGAACGCTTCATAGCCGATTTTAGCGACAGAGTAGGGGATGGTGATACTTGTCAGTGCGTTGCAGCCATAGAACGCATGGTTGTCGATAGTGGTCACGGAATAATCTCTACCGTTATAGGTGACTGATTCTGGAATAACTACAGTTCCAGAATAACTATTGTGATACCATGAACTTGTTGCTTTATAGGTGACTGTGGCCTCACTGCCATTAATGTTGTAGTAGATGCCATCTACTTCAAAGTCGTAAGCGATGGCGGTGGCTGGCAGGATGATCGCCAATAGCAGTGGTAATAGTGTTGCTTTGAAGAGGTGTTTCATTGCCGTTTCAGTTTTATGATTAGTTGTTGTGATTATTTACAAATGTCGTGTAATTATCGAATAACCTTAGTGGTGGTGCGTGTTCCGTCAGTATAGGTGGTAACGACGAGGGTCACACCGCTCTCGGGTTCCTCCACCTGCTGGCCAGCCATGTTGAAGTAATCAACACGGGCTACAATCTTACCCGTAACCAGTTCGTTGACAGCGGTCGTGTTATTGACATTGATGCTGAAGGCGTCAAGTGTCACGGTCTGACAGTCAGCGGTGACGAGTTCAATGCCGTCCACAGTGATGTCACCGTTCACATCGCTTGTCGCGGTTACCTCGAAGGTCAAGAGCGCCCCACTATGACCGTCAATGACATCGATAGCTGGCGAGTAGCACAGGGCTCGTATTGTACCATCACCGAAGGCGTTCACGTCAAAGGCGTGTCTGCCAGCGCGGTCGGTCACCTGGAAGTTGCAGGCGGTCAAGCCGTCGGGCAGATGCAGGTCGAGCTGGAAGGCAGTGTAGTCCAACACATTGTCAAGTTCGATACCCACTGTTCTGGTCTCGCCTGCCGAGAGCGTGATGCCCTCTCCGCTCATTCGGTCACTGCTCGTCACAAGGGCGGGCATACGTATGAGCACATTCCTCGTCGGGGTCATGATCAGGTTGGAGATCAGCATGATGTCGGTCACGGTGATGTTGCCGTCACCGTTCAGATGTTGCCGTCACCGTTCATGTCGGCGGCCGCGAAGATGAACGGATGGGGATCACGTTGCAGGATGTATTGTGCCGTGAAGACGATATCGGTGACAGTGACCGTGCGGCTGTCGTTCACATCACCTGGGATATAGGTGTAAACGTTGAGCACGGCACCAGCATCGGGTGTGTTCAATTCTGTATAGTCGCTTGCGGTCAGCAACGCGTTGCGCAGCATGATGGTGTAATCTCCCTCGGCGCCTTCAGGTACAGCAACTGGGATATAGAACAGGTCTCCCTCGTTGCCGTTAATGGCTCTGGAGTGTAGCGAATAGCAGATGACTCGAACGCTGCCGTCATTCAGTTGGTCTGCCATCATCACATGGTCGCTGGTCAAGCGGTTGGAGGGCACGATAAGCGGCTCGTCATCCTCATCAGTCACGATGGTGAAACCCTCAGGCAGGCAGATGTCGGTCTGGAAAGCGATAATGCTTTCAGCATTGGTCAACTGCACGGGAATGACGATAGTGTCTCCATGGAAGACGGTTGTGTCACCCATGGAAAGATAATTGTCATAGTTGCTCAGATCTTGTGTCACAGTCACCACACAAGACGTGCTCAAGTTGCTTCCGTCGGTTGTCATGGCAGTGATGGTGGCGGAACCTAAACTGCAGGCAGTGACCAGACCGTTTTCATCAACCATTGCAACAGTTGGATTGCTTGATGCCCATGCCACAGCCTTGTTGGTGGTCTCCTCGGGCAGCACAGTTGCTGTCAGTTGCAGGGTTTGACCCTCTAAAATCGTGGTTGCAGTTGGATTGACTTCAATTCCAGTGGCAAGCACGGGGTCTATTCCAACTATATGTTGGAAATTGCACCATCCTGGTGCGTTTCGATAGGCTTCTAAGGCAGAATAGGGAACATATAGTGTGGTGTTCTGATAGATTCCGTCATCAAAACTATTGTTTGAAGCGGCTGGGGGAACTGTAGCCAAACATGTAATTTTTGCTAGATTCGGGCAATTAGAGAAACACAAAGAATCATCAAGAAAAAATGATTCCCAATAATTATATTCAAAATAACTATCATAATCATTATAAGATTCATTTAAGACACCAATGGATTCGATTGTTGCCGGTAGTGTAACACTGGTTAAGTTAACACAGTCTTTGAAAGCACGATTTCCAATTTCATTGACTGAATATCCGCGAACATCGCCTGGTATTGCAATATCACCTGAATAGTGATAAATCATATCGTTTCCTTTACATGGGTCAATTGCAAGTCCTAAAGCCGCTTGAATTGTCCATGGGCCAGAATTCAAATAATAAATGCCCGATTCCTCATGTGTTTTTAAATATTCGTGGCTAATACTGTAACTTGATGAAATCATTTCACTAGGTAGTTTCCCTTCTGCTATTGCAAATGACGTAAAACCAAGATCATTAGTACTACAGAATCTTGGTTCAAGTCCAAAAGAAGAAGGATAATCATACTCATTCCACCCAGATGGATAATATGACGAAGAACTAATGACCCGAGTAAATACAGTGCTTTCTTCTGTTGGAAATATTTCTATACCTATTCCTGAAATAAGAAAGTCTCCATAAATCATTCCTTCAATAGGATCCCAATCTTCCAAAAAACAGCCATGATTTATTCCAAAACAATCACAATTGTAATCATAAGTAATGTTTGCTGAGTAGTCTGGGGGAGCAGTCACCTCATGGCTCGTGATATAACTAAAATATTCAAAGTCATGATAGTCAAATTTATAGAATGGATACGCTTCATATGGAACGAATAAAACAAGGCCATTAACATCGTTATTGACCTCAATATATCCGTAACCATAATCTGGAACATTAAACACTTCAAACAATCCCAGTTTATCATGACTGTCAAAGCTATTATTTGTGGTTGGTGGAGTCATGCCCAAACAGTTTAGAAATTTGAGGTTTGGACAATTCTTAAATGCAGCGACGCCGATAGTAGTCATTGTCTCTGGTAGTGTAACCTCATGTAAATAATGATTACCATAAAATGCACTATCCTCAATAAATTTCACAGAATAGCTTTTATTGTTATATGTTATCTGGCTTGGTATGATAAGAGTTGTACAATCATCTGCTGTTACAACTGATAAAGTCGTGTCAGAAGTGATTTTGTAGTATATATTGTTCACACTAATGTCATGAGGAACAGCAGGCACATAACCCATCTCCAAGATTATATTGAAGTAATGACTCCATTTGGTTTCATTAAAATAGGCACCCTTTGAACCGATTGGTACGTGAAGGTAGCGGTTATAGTAGTTCTGATTTTCCAGATAAAAAACATTAGACCCTATTGAACACAATGACGGGTCAGTGATTTCAGAATACACATCAGTCAATCCGCTGCAACCATTAAATGCAGAGTTGCCGATTGAATTGACAGACTCGGGGATGGTGATGCTTGTCAATCCGCTGCAACCATAGAACGCATCAGTCTTGATAGTTGTAATCGTATTAGGTATAATAAGTTCTTTAACTTCTACACCATTTAAGAATAAATGATGGGCACAGTAAAGAGGATTAGCAGTAGCGGTACTGAAAGAAATATTCAACCATGCTGCAATATCTGAGATGTTTACACGGGTCAGTCCACTACAGCCAGAGAACGCCTCGTTGGCGATGGATGTGACCGAATTGGGGATAGTCACGCTGGTCAGTCCGCTGCAGTGAAAGAACGCAGAGCTGCCAATGGAGGTGACCGAGTTGGGAATTGTAACGCTGGTAAGGCCGTGGCAGTAAGAGAACGCCTCGGTAGCGATGGAGGTAACTGAATTGGGAATCGTTACCTCTGACAGACCACTGCAGTAAGAGAACGCAGAACCGCCGATGGATGTGACAGAGTTAGGAATTGTGACGCTGGTCAGGCCGTGACAGCTATAGAACGCAGAAGAAGCAATACCAACGGTTCCTTCTCTAATCGTTATGTTTGTTCCTAGTGGCATCGTTCCTTTATATTTATATGCTACAAGACCAGCATAAACAAGTCCATTAGGCTGATTGTTGTACCATCCAGTACCTTCGAAAGCAGAGCTGCCGATGGTTGTGACGGAGTTGGGAATGTTAACGCTAGTCAGTCCGCTACAGCCTGCGAACGCAGAGTAGCCGATTGAAGTGACAGAGTTGCCGATGTTGATGCTGGTTAGGCCGCTGCAGTTAGAGAACGCAGAGTAGCCGATTGAAGTAACGGAGTTAGGAATGTCAATGCTAGTCAGTCCGGTGCAACCAGAGAACGCAGAGTAGCCGATGGATGTGACGGAGTAGGTTGTGCCGTTATAGGTGACTGTTTCTGGAATCACAACTTGACCAGTGTATTCATTTGAATACGAACTGGAATATGATCCACGATAGGTAACAGTGGCGTTGTTGCCGTTGATGTTGTAGTAGATGCCGTCAACTTCGAAGTCGTGGGCGGTGGCAATGGCTGGCAGGAATAGAGCCAGCAGGAGTAAAAGTGCTTTGAAGAGGTGTTTCATTGTCGTTGTGGTTTTATTGTTGGTCGGTTGTTATCTTGCCGCAAATGTAGTGAATAATCTGTAAAAATGAAATGAAAATGGGCAGAAATCAAACAATAATCAGCGTCAATCCGTGAAATCAGCGTTTAAATCAAAAAAGAACGCGGAGGCTGGTAGCGGGCGTAGCCTGCGGTGTAAGGTGTATTGTGTATGAGTGTATGTGGTCGAGGGGTGCAGTCGCAGCAGTGCACTACCGCACATCATCCGATGTGCGATAGACAGGATGTTAACCCCACAGTGGGCGCTATCGCTTGCGATACCACCCACAATGGGTTAACCACATGGTCAAGTCTACGACTTGAACCAACAAAGAGTCAGCTTTGCCCCTGAGCAACCCTCCGAGTTCTCAGACTATTCAGCTTAAAAAAGAACGCGGAGGCCCTCCTTTTAATCCCTTTAATCCGCCGACAAAAAAAGAATGCGGATGCCCCTAAAGCCTAAAACCTAATGCCTAATGCCTAATGCCTAAAACCTAAAGCCTACTTATAAAGAATATAGGCGGTCATGGGAGCCAGCGTGCCCTTGAGGACACCTTTCTTCACTTGCAGGCGCTGCTTGGTCACCGCGTCGCGGTACTTGCCGTTAGACAGGGTCACGGGGATAGCCACCTGAGCCTCCTGCTCGTCAAGGTTAATGACAACGGCAGCCTTGGCGCCGCGCTCGACGATGATCTGCTTGCCGTTCTCGCTATAGACGAGGTTCTCGGGCTGATTGATGTTGCGGTGGCGGAACTCGTTGACGGCTTTCACCACGGGGTGCTTGAACTCATCATTGCCCACCTTGCCAATCTCGTTGTCGCCCCAATAGTTCTCGCGGGTGCTGCCGTGAGGACGGGAGTAGAACAGCGGCGTGCCATATTTGCGGGCGGTGAGGAAGACCCATCCCAGGCGGACGAGTTCGTCACTCATGCCGGCCGAAGCGTGCTCATTGCAATAGGTGTCATGCGACTCAACCCAGGTGATGAGGTGGGCGGGATCCACCGAGTGGTGCCAGGTCAACAGGTTGTCGGCACGGGCATCGTGCTTGTTGAGCACGTTGCGCAGCACCCAGCCGTAGTTGCTGGCGGTGAGATCCATATACTCGGCATAGCCCTGCTCGGGCACGTTGCGGTCCTGCAAGACTTCGCCATAGATGAACAGTTCCTCGCGAGGCACTGCCAGCATGAGGTCCTTGACGGCTTTGCGGCCCATAGCCACATCCCAGAAGTCGTTCTGGGGCGACTTGGGATCACGCATCTCGCCGGGCAGACCGATGTGCTTGGCCGTGTCGTAGCGGAAACCGCGGGCACCACAGGCCAGCACGTCGTTGACGAACTGCATGTAGTAGTACTGGAAGTCGGGGTTCTCGGTGTTCACGTCGGGCAAGGTGCCCATCTCGCCGGTGGTGCACTGGTAACGGTCGCTGTAGTCCTTGATGGGCCACAGTCCGTTGGCGTGGAACAGGTTCTCGCGACCATTCACGGCACTGTCGAGGCGCGCATTGATCTGGGTGCGGTCGATGACCGTGTGGTTGGGCAGCACATCCACGATGACGCGCAGCCCCAGGCGGGTAGCCTCGTCGCACATCGCCTTGAACTCGTCGCGCGAGCCCAGCTGGTAGTTGCCGATGGTCCAGTCAGTGGGCTGATAATGGTAATACCACTTGCCGTGACCAAAGAGCTGGCGTCCACCATCCTCGCCGACTACGCACTCGTTGATGGGAGAGGTCTGCACAATCGTGTAGCCGGCATCCTTGATCTCGGGCAGGTGCTCCTTGATGGTGTTGAACGACCACGACCAGGCATGGAGGATAATCTCATTATTACCCTGAGCGGGTTGCGCCTGAACTGACGAAGAAAAACTTGACAGCAAGCAGATAACGGAAACTAGCGCCGCAGTGAAATTTCTTGACATAAACTTATATATACTAAAATCTTGTTAAACAATGAATGATGGCAGGGCCATCGCCTTATTGAAGATTGCAAAGGTAATAAAAATGTTGAGTAACTCCACCGAATCGCACTGCAAATTACCCGGCCCATACATTTTAGCGGACTACTGTTGGCTGATTTCGATGGAATGGTTTATCTTTGCGAAGCATAATGCAATATATGTGCTATGAAACAATAACTGATGTCGAAGATGAAAAAGTACTTTTTAATTCTATTGTTGGCATGCTCGTTGACTGTTCAGACCGGTGCTCAAGATGCCGCTGCAATGCAACGCATGCAGGAGTTGAACAAGCAGATGCAGAGCATCAGCCAACAAATCCGCAAGGCCTTTGACAAGAAAGACTATGTCTTAGTGGCCGAACTCAATTACCAGGGCATTTCGATGGTGGACAGCAACCACGATTTCCTGCGGTCGGTCACGGGGGGTGATCGGCAAGTCGAGGCCATCAAGGGATATTTTTATTATGACTTGGCGTGTTCCTATTCACGCCGGGGAATGAACGAGGGTGCGCTTTACCACCTGGGGCGTGCCGTGGCCTGTGACTACAACGACTGGAAACACATTCTTGAGGACCATGACCTTGACAACATCCGCAATGATGCGCGCATGGACTCGTTGATTGACGTCATCAGGAACCGGGCCGACTACGTCAGAATCCTGCAACAAGCGGCACCCTACACGACCAACGAGCGGCGCGATACGCTACCTGTGTTCACTTACCAATCGGCCAGTGACTCCAACCTGCAACGCGTCAAGGCCTACTTCAATCTGGAAAAGATTGCCGGCAAGGGCGATGAGATTTCCAAGATCAAGAATGTGATGAAACACATTCACAACCTCATCAGGCATGACGGCAGCAACGGCAACCCCGAGCACCTCAACGCCATCGACCTGGTCGAGGCCTGCAAGGACGGTAGCCGCGGCCTGAATTGTCGTGGTATGGCCATCGTGTTGAATGAGTGTTTCCTGGCCATGGGCATCCCATCGCGCTATGTCACCTGCATGCCTAAAGATTACATCAACGACTGCCATGTGATCAACGCCGTGTGGTCAAGCCAACTTGGCAAGTGGTTGTGGATTGACCCGGAGTTCAACGCATGGGTGACAGACGAGCAGGGTAATCTGCTCAGTATCCAAGAGGTGCGCGAGAACCTGCGCAACGGCACGCCTGTTGTCCTGAACAAGGAGGCCAACTGGAACAACCAGAACAAGGAAACCACCGAGGAGTACCTATACAACTACATGGCCAAGAACCTGTACTACCTCATTGTCTCAGCCAACCAGGAATATGGCCTTGAAGATCATGCGGTTCCCAATGCCGCCCACATGATCTGCCTCGTGCCTACTGGATTCTCGTCAAGCCACACCCAGGGGCTGGTGGTCAGTGACGATGCCTGGTTCTGGCAAGGCCCGCAATAACCGGCAGCCGGGAAACGCAAATTTAGGATTACAATCACAAAAAACATCCGAATAATTGTGGTTGTAATCTTAATTTTTATATCTTTGTGGCACTGAAATAAATACATTCTTTTTAAACCTGTAAGACATTAACAACTGTATCAAGAAATGAACGAAATTGAAAAACTGAAACCGACGTGCATCTGGCGCAACTTCTATGCGCTGACGCAGATTCCCCGTCCCTCGGGACATGTTGAGAAAATCCAGCAATTCCTGCTCGACTTCGCCAAGAAGGTGGGCGTGGAGGCCTTCCAGGATCCCGCCGGCAACATCGTGATGCGCAAACCCGCCACTCCCGGTATGGAGAACCGCAAATGCATCACCATGCAAGCCCACATGGACATGGTGCCCCAAAAGACGCCCGAATCGAAGCACAACTTCGAGAAGGATCCCATCGAGCCCTATATCGACGGCGAGTGGATCAAGGCTCGCGGCACCACGTTGGGTGCTGACGACGGTCTGGGCGTGGCAGCCATCATGGCAGTCATGGAGGACAACACCCTCAAGCATGGTCCCATCGAGGGCCTCATCACCAAGGATGAGGAGACGGGCATGTATGGCGCCAACGACCTGCCCAAGGGTCAGATGAAGGGCGACATCCTGTTCAACCTCGACAGCGAGACCTGGGGCAAGTTCGTCATCGGTAGCGCCGGCGGTATCGACGTTACCTGCACGCGCAAATACAACGAGGTGAAGACCGCAGCCGGCGACACCGCCGTGCGCATCACCTTAAAGGGCCTGAAGGGCGGCCACAGCGGCCTCGAGATCCATGAGGGCCGTGCCAACGCCAACAAGCTGATGACCCGCCTCGTGCAACTCGCCATCGTGGACCACAAGGCTCGCCTGGTGAGCTGGCATGGCGGCAACATGCGCAACGCCATCCCCTTCAAGGCCGAGACCGTGCTGGTTGTTCCCGAGGATAACCTGAAGGGCCTGAAGAAACTCGTCAAGACAATGAAAGCCCAGTTCGAGAGCGAGTTCAAGTTCATTGAGGACACCGTGGACCTGACCTTGAAGGCCATCGACCGTCCCAAGATGAAGATGGCGCTCGACGACCAGACCACCATCCTGCGCGCCTTGTACGCTTGCCATGACGGCGTTGTGCGCTTCATCCCCGCCTATCCCAACGTGGTAGAGACATCTTCTAACCTCGCCATCATCGACATCGAGGACGGCAAGGCTGCCGTGCAGATTCTGGCCCGCTCGGCCCGCGAGGACATGAAGGACTACATCGTCAAGATGCTCAAGACCTGTTTCCACCTCGCCGACTTCAAGGTGGAGACTGGCGGTGACTACATCGGCTGGGATCCCAACCCCGACAGCGAAGCCCTGCACATGCTGCTCGACCTGTACAAGAAGCTGTTCAACGAGGAAGGCATCGTGCAAGTTGACCACGCCGGTCTGGAATGCTCCATCATCCTGGGCAAGTACCCGCACATGGACGTCGTGAGCTTCGGTCCCACGCTGCGCAGCCCGCACACCACCATCGAGCGCGCCTACATTCCCGCTGCCGAGCCGTTCTGGAAACTGCTCGTCAAGGCCCTCGAAGAGGCTCCCGTGAAGAAGTGATTTCCATCACATAAAAAGTCCTAAAAAAGGGTCCAGATTCAATTATCTGGACCTTTTTAATGGCTTTCGCCAAAATTTTGACTAATTTTGCAAGTTCAAACAGAAACATCAACAATTAAATATACGCTACAACAATGAACGTACTGGAATTAAGCGAACAAGAGATTATCAGGCGCAACAGTCTGGAGCAACTCAAAGCAATGGGTATCAACCCTTATCCCGCCGATGAATTTATGGTCAATGCCTACAGCGATGACATCACGGCAAACTTCGTTGACGATGCCGAGCCACGCCAGGTGAGCATCGCCGGACGAATGATGAACCGACGCATCATGGGCAAGGCTTCATTCTTTGAGCTGCAGGATTCCAAAGGCCGCGTGCAGGTGTATGTGAGCCGCGACGACCTGTGCCCCGGCGAAGAAAAGGAACTCTACAACACCGTGTTCAAGAAATTGCTCGACATGGGTGATTTCGTCGGTGTCAAGGGTTTCGTGTTCCGCACACAAACGGGCGAAATCAGTGTTCACGCCCAGTCGCTCAAGTTGTTGAGCAAATCGCTCAAACCGCTGCCCGTGGTCAAAGTGAAGGACGGCGTGACCTATGACGCCTTCGAGGACCCCGAGTTGCGCTATCGCCAGCGCTACGTTGACCTGGTGGTGAACAATGGCGTGAAAGACACCTTCCTGAAACGAGCCTTGGTCATCAAGACCATGCGCCAGGTGCTTGACGATGCCGGTTACACCGAGGTTGAGACGCCCACACTGCAAGCCATCGCCGGTGGTGCAACGGCACGTCCGTTCATCACCCACTTCAATGCGCTGAACATCCAGATGTATATGCGCATCGCCACCGAGCTGTACCTCAAGCGCCTCATCGTGGGCGGTTTCGAGGGCGTGTACGAGATCGGCAAGAACTTCCGCAACGAGGGCATGGACCGAAACCACAATCCCGAGTTCACTTGCATGGAGCTGTATGTCCAGTACAAGGACTACAACTGGATGATGTCGTTCACCGAAAAACTGCTGGAGACAATCTGTATCGCTGTCAACGGCAAAACCGAGACCGAAATCGACGGACAGGTCATCAGTTTCAAGGCTCCCTATCGTCGCCTGCCCATCCTTGAGGCTATCAAGGAGAAAACCGGCCACGACCTGGAAGGCAAGAGCGAGGAAGAAATCCGCGAGGTGTGCAAGCAGCTCAACCTCGAGATCGACGACACCATGGGCAAGGGTAAACTCATCGACGAGATCTTCGGCGAGTTCTGCGAGGGCACTTTCATCCAGCCCACATTCATCATCGACTATCCCGTGGAGATGTCTCCCTTGACCAAGATGCACCGCAGCAAGCCCGGCCTGACCGAGCGCTTTGAGCTGATGGTCAACGGCAAGGAGCTGGCTAACGCCTACAGCGAGTTGAACGATCCCATCGACCAGGAAGAGCGCTTCAAGGAGCAGATGCGCCTGGCCGACAAGGGCGACGACGAGGCCATGATCATCGACCAAGACTTCCTGCGTGCCCTGCAATACGGCATGCCGCCCACCAGCGGCATCGGCATCGGCATCGACCGCCTCACCATGCTCATGACTGGCAAGAGCTATATCCAAGACGTGCTGCTGTTCCCGCAGATGCGTCCTGAGAAAGTGCCCGCCCGCGACAAGGTTGAGGCATTCACCGCCCTGGGCATCCCCGAGGAATGGGTGGCACCCATCCAGAAGGCCGGCTTCCTCACTGTCGCAGCATTGGGCGCACTGGAGAAGCCCGGAAAGCTCTTCCAAGACCTGCTGGACATCAACAAGAAATACAAACTTGGCTACAAAGTTCCCGTCGTTGACGAGGTGAAGAAATGGGTCGAGGCAGCCGCCGCTGCAGCCCAATAACCTTTGCTCTCTTAACTATAACACTGCGATGACAAGGACGCTGCTATAACCAGCGATTCTTGTCATCACAGCATTTACCAATTTGCAATTTTTAAGAAAGTTTTCTCATCTTATTGGAGCAAAAACGTTCTCTTTATCGTTATCTTTTTATAACTTTGGCAGTTGATTTAGTGGGTTTTATGCTTATTTGAGGTGTAAAATCCTAATAATCAGTATGTTAATTTGAGAAGAATAATAACCTAAACAAATCAGATATGTTTAAAAAACATCTTATTTTAGCACTGCTCCTGGTCATGGCGGCAATCACTGCCAATGCCGACACATGGAAGATGCATAGCATCTATTTGTCAAGTTACATCGATAATGTTTTTGATGCTGGAGATAAGGTATATTACTTGAACAATGGCTGTCTTTTTGAGTTTGACAAAACCACAACCAACACAACGGCTCTCTCAAGACAGAACAAATTGTCAGACAATGTAATTTCTCAAATTTATTACGACTATGAGAACCGTCTGCTCTTTGTCGCCTATGCCAATTCCAACATTGACGTCATCAATGCCGAGGGGCAGGTCTTTAACATCAGCTGCGTTAAGGACATGATTCCTCAAGCCCACAATGTCACATTTGACTTCGAATCCAGCGATGCCCACTATGACTTCGTGAGCGATTACACCACCAAGACCATCAACGACATCACCTTTGCCAACGGCATTGCTTACGTCACCATTGGTTATGGTTATTTGACGATTGATGAGTCCACAATGGAGGTTACCTACGGTGTCGAATTAGGTCAGAAAATTAATATCAACTCTGTTTCGGTAATTGATGACATGATGCTGATTTTCAGCAACGGCTACTGCTATTACGGAGAGCTTGGTGAGACTGATCCCATCCATAACTATGAAAAGCGTTCAGGAACTTACACAGGTTACAAGTCATTCCCCATCAATGACCACAAGGTTTTCGTGCTGGGCACCAGCAAGCTTTACACCCTCGATTTCTCAACAGAAACACCGACCTTGACAACGCTTGTGTCAGCAGCACCAACCTGTGTACAGCGCACGCCCAACGGCTTTATCGCCAATTTCAAAGGTCAGTCTTACTACTACACCATTGATCCTGAAGGCACGACAGCCACTAAGGCCTCGTCCACCGCTGGGTTTGCCACATCTGACCCCTTGGGCGACGGCACTGTTTGGATCAATGACGCAAACGGTATCCACGTCAGTGGCAGCACTACCTACTATAAGAAAAACGCCATCAACATTTCAGTTCCCTATTGGTTGAAATATAATGCTCATGACGGATTACTGTATGTTGCTTCTTCTGGCCCCAACGTGATTTGTGTGAACACGTTGTACACCAATGTTGTGAACACCTATGACGGCAACACCTGGAACGTTGTCACACCATATACCAATTCAGGTTCTGTTGGCTATGAGTTTGTGTTTAATCCGCTGGACTCGACAACCTACTTCCGCGCATCTTGGAACAAAGGTATCTTCAAGGTGACTAATAACGAGAGAAAGCTGACCTACAACAGCACCAATTCTCCGCTTGGCACTTACAAGGCTCATCCTGCCTTTGACAAACAAGGAAACATGTGGGTCGTTAGCTCCTATGGCAACGCATCATGCCCTGTGGCCGTCTTGCCCAAAGACAAGGTGGCTAACAACACGGTGACTCTGACTGATTGGTTCCAGCCAAGTGGTCTGCTGTCCTTGAACACAGGATCAATGCAGCGCTCTCGCTTTGTGATTTCCCGCAAGAACAACGTGAAGATGTATAGTGACTGTGATGTTCCTAACATCTCAAATAAGAACGGTTTCATCATGTGTTGGGATAACAATAACGAGGATCCCACTGTTGACAACTACCACCTGGCAGCGATAGACCACTTTGTTGACCAGCACAACAAGCAGGTTGACTGGATCTATATCAACCACATGGAGCAAGACAACGATGGTATCATCTGGGTTGGACACACCGCCGGAATTTTCAGCTTTGATCCTGATGAGGTCTTCAATGACATGCCCAAGGCAAAACGTTTCCCCCTTGATGGCAGTTACTTGTGCGAAGGTTACTCGGTATACGATATCGGCTGTGACCGTGACAATAACAAGTGGATTGCGACAAACAATGGCGTTTACTACGTTTCGGCCGATGGTTCCAAGCTGTTCCAGCACTTCACCAGCACCAACAGCGACCTGCCCAGCGACGTTGTTTACAGCATTGAGTGTGACACGGTGAAAAACCGCGTATACATCTACTCCACTGGAGGATTTGCCGAGTATGTGGCTACCGGAAGCAAGGCTGCGCTCAATTTCGATGGCCTGTACGCTCATCCCAATCCTGTTGAGCCCGACTACACCGGTATGGTTGCCATTGACGGTTTGATGGAGAATTCTTATGTGACCATTACTGACCGTGAAGGTAACGTTGTTGCTCAGTTCGGTCCCGTGACCGGCCAGGCACTGTGGGATACCAGTGGTGCTGATGGTGAACGCGTTCCCACGGGCATCTACCACATCTATGCTGCCCAGGGCGAACAACCCGCCATCACGGGAACACCGAGAAACACGGTGATGATCATCAAGTGATCGGCTGACGGCATCATCCCAAGAGACTTTACATTCAAGAGGGCATGTCGAACATCGCGTGCCCTCTTGTAACAAATAGGGCTTCTACATCAGTGTTGAAACGAAATGCTGTTTAACTCTTTCACATTCATGATATTCTTGCCAGTAGTGTTCTTGCTCTACTGGTTCGTGTTCAAACGGCACAATTGGCAGAACTTGCTCATCCTTGTGGCAAGTTATGTCTTTTATGGCTGGTGGGACTGGCGTTTCCTGGTTCTCATCGCCATCACGTCATTGAGCAGCTTTGTCAGCGGTCTGCTCATCGAGCACTATGAGGGAAAGCGCAGCGCGCAGAAAGCCGTGAGCGCAGCCAACATTGTGCTGAACCTGGGCATTCTTGCCGTGTTCAAGTATTTCAACTTTTTTGTTGAAAGCCTTGATGCCCTGCTGCGTGCGATGGGCATTACAATGGACTGGCCGACGATGAACATCATCCTGCCTGTGGGCATCAGTTTCTATACCTTGCAGGCCTTGAGTTACTCCATTGACGTTTACTCCCGCAAGATTCAGCCCACTCGCGATGCGATTGCTTTCTTCTCCTACATCAGCTTCTTCCCGCAGCTGGTGGCAGGTCCCATCGAGTTGTCGACCAGGCTCTTGCCACAGATGCTCAACAAGCGTACCTTTGACTATGCTGTGGCAGTTGACGGCATGCGGCAGATGCTGTGGGGTTTCTTCAAGAAACTTGTGATTGCCGACACTTGTGCCGAGGTGGTGAATTATGTGTGGGGCGACTTGAACTATGCCTCTGGACTGTGCCTGTTCCTGTGCGCGGTGGTGTTCTCCTTCCAGATCTATGCTGATTTCTCGGGCTACAGTGACATCGCCATCGGTTGCGCCAAGCTGTTCGGCATCAGGCTCACCACCAACTTCAAGGTGCCCTATTTCTCACGCAACGTGCAGGAGTTCTGGCACCGCTGGCACATCACGCTGATGGCCTGGTTCACCCAGTATGTCTATTTCCCGTTGGGCGGAAGCCGCTGCTCCAAGGCTCGCAAGATTTTCAACACCATGGTCGTGTTCATCCTGAGCGGCTTGTGGCATGGTGCCAACTGGACCTTTGTGCTCTGGGGCTTGTACTATGGTCTCGTGCTGATTATCGCCAGTGAGTTCTGTAAGCAGCGTTACAAGGACACCGCTGGTCATGGCCGCCGTATGCCCACAGTGCGAGAGTTCTTCAACATGCTGGTGACCTACCTGTCGGTCATCTATGGCATGGTGATTTTCCGTTCCCCCGACATTTTCCAGTTTGCGGATTATTCACGTCGGCTTTTCTCCCCGTTATCGTTTTTCTCGATCAACGGCATGACCATGAAGATGGCCACCGCCCTGCTGTGGTGTGTCGCCTTCATCGTCATCGAGTGGATTCAGCGCGAGCGCGAGCATGTGCTGCAGATTGACGGCTACCGCATCTTCTCGACCCAAGCAGCACGCTTGGCGCTGTATGTGTTCATGTTCTGCCTGATTTTCTATTTCTCGGGTCAGGTGCAAACATTCATCTACTTCCAGTTCTAAATTCCCGATATGAGAAAGTTTCTTATCAAGATATCCTATACCGTCTTGCCCATGTGGCTGATTCTCGTGGGAATGGCCACCTATCTGTGGGCCATTAACGACAACTCGGGAGACCTGATGCGCCTGGGCATGATTAACATCGGTGCCGAGTACACCGACTCGATGCGCGAGACCGCACTTCCCGAGATTTATCCCATCGGGGAGAATGACGAGAGCCGACTGAGGCAGATGAATTGCGATGTGCTCATCATCGGTGACTCATTCTCTCATGGTGGCGGCATCGGGCGGCGCGGCGATTATGTCAACTATATCCAGCATGACGGCGGGCGAAAGGTGACAGTCCTCTACCCCGACTTTTCTACCGAGAACCCCTTGCAGACAGCCTATGACCTGCTGAATCTGGGCCTGATTGATTCCACCAATGTCAAGAACCTGGTGATGCAAGAGGGCGAGCGCTACCTTGTCGACCGGCATAATGTGTTCAAGACCACCAACACTGAGATTTTTTCACCGCTCACCGCCACAGCGGGTGCTGCAACTGGCGGCAATGGCGGTGGTGCTGACCCCAGCACGACCGGTCCGTTACTCCGCGTCAAGGACTTCGTGTTCTACCGCCTGTTGGGTGCCGACCCCATCTACAAGAAACGGCTGGACCGCGACATGTTCACCTGTGATGAACCCAGCAAATTATACTTTTTCTTTGAGGACGTTGAGATGGGTTTCAATGTCACTGCCCAGCAACAGCAGGCCGTGATCAATGGCTTTGACGCCCTCATCGCCAAGGCTCAGGAGAAAGGCGTCAATCTGGTTATTCTCATCGCTTGTGACAAGTATGACCTGTATCAGGACTTCATCGTTGACAACACCTATCCGCGAAAGACCCTTGCCGACGATGTGGAGCAATGGACAGCCCCTCAACGCGAGCATTTCGTCTATGCCAAGCCACTGCTGCTGCCCCGCATCCAGCAAGGTGTGAAAGACGTGTTCCTGTTCAATGACACGCACTGGTCGCCCGCGTCATCGCGTGTGATTGCTGCCGAAATCATCAAGAAGCTCAAATAGCCAACCCCCTCTTCTGCCTGCCATGGACATCAACTCGGTGGAATTTTACACAATCGCCTTTGTCGTGGCCATGTCGCTCATCGGGTGGCTCATGAGCCGCAGCGAGAAGAAGCCTCCCAGCACCCACATTGTGCAATTGGAGACCGTTCCTGCCCAGGATGATGCCCAAGACACCCTGACAATGGAAATCACCGACAACGGCCGTGTGTTGCTGCAGCGCACGGGCTTGTCGCTTGGCAACGAGGAAACCATCAATCTGGTCATCACCATCCAGGAAGACCACTGCTCCATCATCGAGAAAAAAGGCATCAAGCGGCGCCGCAGTGTCGGCCAGCCCGTGAGCGGGCAGGCGATGCTCTCCTGCTTGCGCCCGGGGTGCCGTTACCGCATGCGCTACGAGAGCCAGTTGACCAGCGCGTGGGCCACTTTCACCTTTGACATGTCCTCGACCACCCCCAAGCAAGTGGTGCTCACCTACTGAAGGCCCGTTGGCCAAACTCCTGCCCTCACACAATTTCGCAGCGGTGTTTTACGTTATTATATCACTACACATTTAAATAAAAAGAGATTGAGATGGCAAAGACAATCATCACACTGTTAGTGACAATGCTCGCTTTGAGCGCTTCGGCACAGCATGCTGTCGGGGATTGGAACATACACACCTCGTTCGTCGGCAACAAAATCGGCACGGTAGCCGAGAGTGACCAGTGGGTCTATTATCTGGCGGGGACCGACCTGTTCAGGCTGGACAAAGACTCGGAGGAGAACGAGGCCTTAAGTCGCATCAACGACCTGAGCGACATGGTGATTTCCCAAATCCACTACAACAGCGACAAGGATTATCTGGTCATCATCTACACCAACTCCAATATCGATATCATCAAGAGCAACGGCAGTGTCGTCAACATGCCCGAAATCAAGGATGCCGTGTTGACCTCCAGCAAGGCCATCAACGATGTGACCTTCGCACCAGGTTTGATCTATGTAGCCACCGACTTCGGTTATGTTTCCATCGACGACAGCAAGTTTGTCGTCAAGGAATCTCACTTGTATAACAAGCCTCTCACCAGTGTTGCCCAAGTGGGCGACATGCTGCTGCTTTCCTCGAAGGACAACTTCTATAGCGGACGTGCCGACGAGTATCATGAGATGTTGTCATCATTTGACGTACAGGACTTCAAGGCTAATTGCCGCATCAAACCCATTGACGAAAACACTTTCTTCTGCGCCGAAGACACGACCTATCGTGTGACCATGACGATTGATGCCGACGGTCAAGCAAGCTTCAATCCCCACAGGCTCATCGATGCCAAAGTGACTGTGATTCAAAAGACCGTTGACGGTTACTTGCTCATGGTGCCCAATAAGAGATGCTTCAAAACCGATGATCATGGCCATAATCTATCGATCCTCGAGGAAGCAGGCAATGAGATGTGCAGTGCCCACCCCGACGGCGACGGCACCATTTGGGCGGCTGGTCTCAACGGCTTGCACAAAGCGGGCAGCGAGAGTTACTACAAGCCCAACGCACTGTCTTTCGCCAACCCTTACTGGGTGACCTACAACAAGCAGAGTGACCTGCTGTATGTTTCCAGCACCACTGCGGGCATCAACACCTATGACGGCATCAAGTGGAGCGACGTGACCCCCGAGGGCGCACCTCGGTCGGGCTTATTCTGGATTGAATTCATGCCCGATGACCCGAGCACCTACTTCATCAGCACGTGGCAATACGGACTGCTCAAGGTGGTGGACAATCAAATTGCGCTGACCTATAACAGCTCAAACAGCCCTATGGTCAATCAGCAAACGACCAATTATGTTGTAATGCACCCCATCACCAGCATTGACCGCAAGGG
This sequence comes from uncultured Bacteroidales bacterium, assembly GCA_902784675.1. Lineage (GTDB taxonomy): Bacteria > Bacteroidota > Bacteroidia > Bacteroidales > Muribaculaceae > Sodaliphilus. Next base: position 20,666 of record CACZVR010000017.1, read on the forward strand.
CAACTTGTGGTTGATTCAGACCTACAAGAAGAATGACCCTCCCATCGAGCACACTGTCATGGTGTTACCAGCCGACAAAACAAAGCTTAATCAAGTCACGGCAAGCGACTGGATTACACCGACGATTGATGTGGGTCGCTCAACCGACGAGCAGCAGGCCCGTTTCTTATCGACAAAAAACAGCAACTATGACATCAAGATCTACACTGATGGTAACCAGATGACACCATTGTACATGTGGAACAGCAACGGGGAGATTCAAAGCACCAAGCCACTGTCTTTTGATTCCTTCAGCGACCAGGACGGCGAGATTGTCTCGTGGACCAACATCAAATGCCTCACCGAGGACTTGAACGGCAACGTGTGGATGGGTTCCACCGAGGGCATCTGCGTCTTCAACCCCGCCCTGGCCTTCAAGGAGGGCAGCACATTCTATGTCACCCGCCCCAAGATTCCTCGCAACGACGGCACCGGCTATGCCGACCGCCTGATGGACGGCATCCAGGTCAACTGCGTGGCCGTCGACGGTGCCAACCGCAAGTGGATCGGCACGAACACCAGCGGCCTGTTCCTCGTCAGCCCCAACGGCGACCAGATCATCCGCAAGTTCAACACCACCAACAGTCCGCTTGCCTCGAACACCATCAATCAGGTGTGCTGCAACCCCAACAGCAATTCGGTCTATGTCACCACCCCGGCAGGCCTGTATGAATACTTCAGTGACAGCAGCCCCGCCGAGAGCACCTATGACAACATCTACGCCTATCCCAACCCCGTGCGTCCCGACTATCTGGGCGACGTGACCATCGTGGGACTGATGGAGAACTCGCTGGTCAAGATTGCCGATGCCAGCGGCAACGTCATCAGGCAACTCAAGTCCACCGGCGGCATGACCACCTGGGACTGCTGTGACCAGTACGGCAACGCTGTCAAGTCGGGCGTCTATTTCGTGCTGTGTTCACGAGCCAACGGCAGCGGCGAGGCTGTCGTCTCCAAGATTGCCGTTATCCGGTAATTAGGCTTTAGGCTTTAGGTTTTAGGATTTAGGCTTTAGGGGGGCATCCGCCAACTAACGCCTAATGCCTAACACCTAATACCTAACGCCTAACGCCTAATGCCTAATGCCTAACGCCTAATACCTAAAGCCTACGTTTCGTCGGTGGGTGTGTGTTTTTTGCTTGATTGTTTGCAGTTTATGTTTTTTCTTCGTTAATTTGTGGCTGTCTTCTATTTTGAAGGCTGCCTGGAGGCATCACATCAAAATCTAACTGTTATGGGACGAAAAATAATTTTCCTGATGATGGCCGTTGTGCTGATGGCAACTTCTTGCCGCACCAACGACGGTTTGACCAAAGCCGAGCGCGAAGCTCTGGTGACACGGCAAGTTCAAGAGGGGCTGGATACCCGCCACTACACGATCGCTGTGGACTGGATGAGGCCGTTGGGCTTGAGGCCTCGTCATGTGACCTCAAACTATGAGCTCAAGGTGAACGGTGATGAAGTGGACAGCTATCTGCCCTACATCGGCGAAGGCCACAACCTGCCCTACGGCGGCGGCAAAGCCTTGAATTTCAAAGGCACCATCAAGAACTACAGCATCACCTATCCCACGAGCAACCGGTCGCACATCGAGTTCACGGTGACCAATGTGGAGGACTCCTACTTCTTCCGCATCGACATGTTCAGTAACGGCAAAGCGTTTATCGACATCATCCCTCGTGAGCGTGATGCCATCTCATTCGAGGGCGAGATGGTGTTTTAGTCATCCAACGGCACTTTGCGGCCATCGGCAAAGACGAATCAAACCGTCCTTTTGTCGCTGGCCTGTTAAACCATTGTGCGTTGATGATGTCTAATCAACAGCAGGCCAAGTGTCCTCATTTCATTTGTTTAATCACAACTAAAAAACCAGAAGAATATGCAAAAGTATTTCTATCTCATCGCTTTAGCCATCATTTGCATGGCATGCGGCACCAGCAAGACTGCAGTGGATCCGGCGCGAGCCAACGCCATCAAGGCCATTCTTGAACAACAGGAATATGTGGTGATGGTGGGGTCGATGCGCCCCTTGACAGCCCCCACTGTGAGTGTGAGCCAAGGGCAGAAGATGATTGTGCGCAACGGCACAGTGACCTGCAACCTCCCCTATGCCGGCTCGGGTCAGAATGTGGGCTATGGCGCCAGCGGCTACAAGGCGCTCAATTTCTCAAGCCCCATCGTGGACTATAAGGTGAACTATCCCAAGGAGGACCGTGCTGTCGTGACATTCAAGGTGAACAACGGCGATGACCATTATCGTTTCCACGTCGAGGTGTTCATGAACGGCAAGACAACGATTGATGTTGACCCGCAAGGACGTGACGGCATCTCCTACAGCGGCATGATTCACGGCCTGGACATACTGTAACAATCTAAAGGAAATCAATCAACAGGGGCGGCATCACCAATCATGATACCGCCCCTTGAATTTTCACACTGTCACCACGTTGACGCGGCTCACGGTGTTGTTGCCCGGGTCGCGTTCAACCTGGATCTGCGTTGAGACCCGCTCCTTGAGCAGTTCCACATGGCTGATGATGCCCACGCGGCGACCGCCCATCTCGTAAAGGCGGTTGAGGGTATCCATCACACTGTCGAGATAATTCTCGCTCAAGGACCCGAAACCCTCGTCAATGAACAGGGTGTCCACGCTGAACACTTGCCCCGACGTGCTTGACAATGCCAATGCGAGCGCCAGCGAAACCATGAAGCTCTCGCCTCCCGACAGGGTGTTGATTGACGTGAGGTCGCCCTGGAGCAGATCCCGCACCAGGATGACCAGCGTGCCTGGATTGGCCTCAAGCTCATAGCGGTCGTTGAATTGCCGCAGATAGCCGTTGGCGCTGTTCAGCAGTTCGCCCAAGATATAGCTCTGGGCAATCCTGCGGAACAGTTTTCCATCGGCACTGCCCAGTGCGCTGTTCAACTTGTCCCACTGCTGGAAAACGGCCTCGGCTTTGTCAAGGAGCTGCTTTTTCTCTCCTATAAGCCGCTGGTTGTCTTCGTCGCCCTTGAGTCTTGCCTTGAGTTCGGCGATTTTGGTGGTGAGGGTCTCGTGCGAGTCTTTGCTCTCCTGGTGAATCTTGGCCAGCTCTTCGCGGTCCTGCACGGGGAAATCAGGCTTTTGGCCTGCCAGTTCCTCTTGCCGCTTGACCAGGGCGCTGATTGCACCTTGCACATGGGTGATGCTGTCGGCAAGTTCCTTTTGCGTCGTCCTGATGCCGTCAATCTCAACCTGGTTGTGTCCTCCCACCTCGACAAGGCGTTCCATGGTCATTTGCGTGTGCTCTGCCAGGTAGTGCTCCACTTTCAGGCGGCTCTTCTGGGCCTTGTCCCGTTCATTGCTCAACCTGTTGTTCCAGTTGATGTTTTTGTTCTCGAACAATCGCCACTGTTCATCCAGGTTGTCGGGCACCTTGTCACAAGGCAATTCATGCTCTTCCAGCCCCACGATGTTCAGTTTGTTGTCCTGCATGGCGGGGATGATGGATTCGGCTCGGCCGATGGCGACAGCAAGGCGCTGTTTCTCGGTTTCCTTGTCGTGGTATGCGGCAGCCTTGCGCTCTAACTCGGCCATGAACCCGTCATCGGATTCGAGCTGCTGTTGCCAGTCGGGCATCGTGAACAGGCCGTTGAGCTCGTTGGTCAACGACACCACACGATTGGTACTTGCCCCGATGGCGTCTTGTTGCCGCTTGATGCTTTCCGACACGTTGTTCAGGTCGATTTTAGCCTTGCTGTGAGCCTCGGCAAGTGTCGCGAGCCGTTTGCGCTCGGCCGTGATTTTGGCATTGAGTTCCGTGGCCTGTTGCAAGGTCTTGTTCAGCGTTTCCACTTTCAGGTCAATCGTGCTGATGAGGGCGTCGGCCTGGTCGTTGTTCACGGCTGTCCCGACCTCTTCGCCGCATTTCTCCAGGCATTGCCGTGTGTGCTGCCACTGGCTGTCGCGGTCATCGTTCTTCTTTTTCAGGTCGGCCTTCGCATCGGCGATTTGCTTCTTCAGCCTCTCGATGGCCTTGAGCGAGGCAGCGATGTCGGTCTCGGTCTTTTTCAGGTCATCCTCGGCAGCCTGTTGCTGTTTTCTCAAGTCCTCCAGCACGTTCTCGCCTTTGGGTTCCTGCAAGCGGGTGATGACGTTGCCGCACACGGGGCAGCAGTCGCCCTGATGCAGCGACTTGTGGGCCTGCTCCAGCAGATTGCTCCAGTCTCTCTCGCGTTCGACAGCGATGCGGGCCTGTTCCTTGAGCGCCCGCTTGGGCTCGAGTGTGGCCTGCAGCTTCTCGAGTTCCTGCTGCTCCTTGCTTGAATCGTCCTCTAAACCTTTCAACGCTCCTGCCGCTTGCGTTACCGCATCGTTGCTCGCCTTGAGCGAGGCGAGGCTCTGCTTGGCCGTTGTCAAGGCGTCTTTCCCCCGGTTGATGCCGGCGACATCCATATTCTCATAGCTGGTCTCCAGTTCTCCGACCAGTTTTTCCTGCTGCTGTCTTGCGACATCGGCCTCTCGCACCTGGGCCTCCACCTTGGGCTTGCGCTCGGTCTCTTGTTGCAAGGCCCGGGTAAACTCCACAATATTGTCTTGCTCGGCTTGGCGCTGTTTCAGCAAGGTCCTGATGGTCTTGATGCCCTTATACATGTCGCTGTTGGGCGACTCACGCTCGAAATAGTCATTGATTTCGGCAAGTTGCCGTCGCTGTGCCTCCAGGTTGCTGACGGTGGCCCGCAAGGCGGCGCACAAGCGGTCATACTCCTCTTGCATGGCGGGCTTTTGCGCTGCCAGCGACTCGATTTGGTGTTGCGCGTCATGATTGTCTTTCAGCTCACGGCGCGGCTCAACTGTCGCGTCCCAATCGGCCACCAGTTGCCTGTGGGCCGCAAACTCGGCTTGTTGCGTCACGGCCTGTTTCTGCTCCAGGTCCTGGCGTTTGAGAGCAAGGTCACGCTCATTGTTGGCCTTGTCGTCCATCCACAGCAACATCTTCTGTGCGCCTTCTCTTTTCTTCAGCGCCTCTTCCTGCTGCTTGACCTGCTGCTCAATCTCCTGGTTGATTTCGGCCTTCTCGTCCTCGCCCAGCAATGTGATGCTCTGCAGTTGCGACACCAGGTTGTTGCGCTCGTTCTCCTTGTCGCGCCACACCTCAAAGATTCTCTTGCTCACCTGGGCATAGATCTCGGTGCCGGTCATCTTCTCGAGCAAGGTGGCCTTCTCATTCTCGTTGCTGTTGAGAAACTCGGCAAATTTGCCCTGCGCCAGCACAACGGTGCGGAAGAACTGGCTCATGTCCAGTCCCAGCAGTTCGGTGATATACTCGGTGATTTCACTCGTGTTCTCCTTGTGCACAGCATTGCGGGGATCGTCAGAATGCAAGGTGCGCTCGGGCGTCATGATTTTGTTCTCGATCTTGCGGTGTTTCCTGTGCACATGCCAAGTGGCGGTATAGGGGATGCCCTCGTTGTCATCAAACGTGAGGCTGATGTCGGCGCTCACGGCCCCGCGGCGCAACAGCTGCCTGGGTTCCTGGGTGCGAATCACGTCCTGGCTGTTGCCCGCCTCATACTCGCCTCGCGTGGCGCTGTTCAGTCGCGGTGTGGTGCCATACAGAGCCAGGCAGATGCAATCGATGATGGTGGATTTGCCCGCGCCCGTCTCGCCCGAGATCAAGAACAGGTGCTCGCCAGCCAGGGGCGATGCGTCAAAGTCAATCTCGGCGTGCTCAATCGAGGCGATATTATCAATGGAGAGTTTCTTGAGTTTCATTTTCTGATTTCTTCCTTTACTGATTCATAAACCTGGGTAAACATCTCTTGCAGCTGCTCGTCCATCGGCAGCCCGTATTTGTTGATGAAATACTGCTTGGCGATATCCAACGGCGTTTTCCGGTTGAACTCCTCGACGGTCATCACCGCAGCAGCGCGGGCGGTGGGCATGGTCGCCGTCTTCTTGATTTCGCAGAAACGGCACTGCTTGTCTTTCACGGCCTGAGCCGCCTGTTCCTGAGCACCCGTTGGCAGGAACTGGTCCACCTTGACGTTGAGCCTGATGTAGGAACGGTCGTTGGGGTTGAGTGCCTGCAACTGCTGTAAGGCCGTCTCAAAATCCACAGCCTCGTGCGGGGGAAGGGTGTGCAACGGCTTCAGGTTCTTGATGACCCGGGTCTCGACACGCGGCAACGCACCGTGGCCGTCAATCTCGACGATGCTCACCGAGTGCTCGCATTGTTCGTCAAAGCTCACGGGCACCGGCGTACCGCAATAGCGCACCCGCTCGCTCACGTCCTGCGGGCGGTGGATGTGACCCAATGCCGCATAGTCATAGCCCGTGCCCAGCGTGCCCAGGTCCACCCACTCCATCTTCATGTCACGGTCATGCCCCATGAAGTCGCTGTCGGCTATCGCCAGGTGCGCCATCAGCACCACGGGCAGCTCGTCATGGCCTTGCGCAACAGCGTGGTCAAGCAACGCCTGGAAATAGGCCTGCTGGCGCTCGCCGCGTCCCATCTCATCAACACCTGGGAGCAGCGGGAAACTGGCGGGGTAAGCAAACGGCACAGCGGCAACAACACCCTTGCCGTCAATCTTGACGAGGTGACTGCCCAAGTCAGCCTTACCGTCCTTGTCACGCCCGATGCTGCCCAGCACCCTCACACCAGCCAGTTGCCACAGCCGCTTGTCGCTGTCAAGACGCGAAGCGCTGTCGTGGTTGCCTGCAATCACCACAATCACCATCGACGGGCAAGCCTTGTGGATGTCGAGCATCGCATTCACATACAGGTTCACCGCAGCATTCGAGGGAGCCGGGGTATGGAAAATGTCGCCGCTCACCAGCAGCGCGTCGGGGGTGTGCTTTCGCACGATATCAGTCAATTGGTCGAGGAAATCCTTCTGTTCCTCACTACGGTCATAGCCGTAGAAGTTCTGGCCCAAATGCCAGTCGCTCGTATGTATCAGTTTCAACATCGATGAGTAAAGATTAGAAAGTTGCACACATTATTTCATACTTATTTCTCTTCATGCAAATATAACAAAAAATGCCGACACTTGCAAACCCTCCCACCATTTTTAAAATTTTTGTGTGTTTTCATTGGTGCGCTCTGCAGGCTCCACCTTGGCATGGCCGCTCATGCACAAGTTGAAGACAAGAAGGACTAGAAAGACAATTCATTATTTATTATTCAAAAACCATGTGTTCTCGCCCGCATGCTTTCGTCAAAAAGCAATGAGGTGTTTTGAGGACGGTTATTGGATGGAATGGATGGAATGGACGGAACGGATGAAACGGATGGAATGCAGCGTGTTGTGGATACCTCCCCCTAAAGTCTAAGGTCTAAATAAGGTCTAAAGTCTCGAAGAGCGTTTGCCGAGCAGGAAGGGGAGGTAGCGGTCGACGAAGATGGCGATGAGGCACAGGATTGCCATCACGGCAAGGGCGACGAGAATCTTCAAGAGGATGTTGTCGTCAAAGACGGTCTCGCCCAGCAGCCTTGCAAGCACCATCTTGATGATGCCGATGAGGTAGTTCTGCAAGGCGAGATAGGTGATGCTGGTCACGGCGACGATGCGGGCAAA
>CACZVR010000018.1 GCA_902784675.1 uncultured Bacteroidales bacterium
ATCCACTTGACAGCCGGCATCATGGCACGCCAGTTGACCATGTCGGTCATCACGATGGGATTGGCGGCAGTTTGGCCTTGAATGGGAGTGCCCACGGGCACACCTCCTGTATTGGGTGCCGCTGCAGCTGGAGCACCAGGCATCGGTGGAGCGGCGGTCACAACGGGCTGCTGCACATAGATAGCGCTGCGCTTCACGTCATTCAACGAGAGCTCATTGAGCGGGTAGTTGTTTTCGATAGCTTTTTCAATGACGCGGTATTTGTTGCGGCGGTTCAGGAAGCGGAAGAACAGTACCAGAGCCACTAGTCCAAGTAAACAGAAGGAGCCGCTGATGGCCCATTGTTTGGCCACACTAGCCCACTGGTTACTGAGTTCCTTGATGTCCTCGGGTGACAGGTCGCCCTGGTGGTTGCCGATTTCCACTGTGGTGCCACTGCCTGTGGCCAGGGTGTCGTCAAGTGCCTGGTCGATTTTGTCACGCACCTTTTGCAGTGCGGGAATGCCGCTCACGGTCACCTGTTCGTCGCCGTCATTAACAACGAGGGTGTCGCCCTTGAATTCAACGCTGGGCTTGCCGGTGGGTGTGGCTTTGCCTGCTGGGTGAGCGGTAATGGCCGGTCCTGCCATTGCAGCGACCATTGTCAGCATCATCACGAATGATAGAATCGTCTTTTTCATTGTCTTATTGTTTTTTTTTGAGTTGTTTTATGTTTGTTTCTAATGAAGCGTGGCGCCATTTTGTTGCCGCTTTCATGCATTAGACGCAACACCTTCCCCAAAAAGTTGCACAAAGATGAGATTTTTTTTTGAATTAGTTCTTTATCATTTATTTTCAACAGATTGGCATGGCAAAATTGTGTAGTTGACCTCGTAGAGGTCTGACGGGTCGGAGACCCGGCTTTGTTGGAAAACACCATGCAAGTGGGTCGAAGGCCCACGCAGCTTGGTGGTCAGCAAGTGACAATGGAAGTGCCTCGAAGAGGAACTTCATGTCAGGCGATGCTCATTCCATTCCAGCCCCGACATTTCTACCATACCCTTGTATTCGTCCTCAAACGATTTTATCTTGTGATGTTCCCGCTGATTGATGATATAATTGATAATAGCTTCTTTATCACGAGAACTGCAGGAGAAAGCCCCGTATTCTTTTCCCCAACCGCTGAATTGCGGGAAATACACTTGTTGTTTTGCCCATTTGCTGCTGCCTTGCTTGATGTCACGCACAAGGTCGCTTAATGAAACGGTCGGGGCCAACTCGATGAGCATGTGAACATGGTTGCCGATGCCGTTGATGCGGTAGAGTCGGCATCCGCGGCTCTTTACAATTGACCAAATGTAACGATACAGGTGTTCGCTCGTCTCATTTGGTATAGTCATTTCACGACGATAGGTGTTAATGACCACATGATGTAATGAACTGACAGCACTCATGATGACTGATAGGATTTGTTTAGATTGCAAAGTTATTTCAAATCATCTGAAAAAGCAAAAATCGTGTGGCTGAAGTTCGTCTTCGACGCACTTCGTCGGTTGTCATTGTCACCAAGCTGCGCACATCTGCGATGCGCTTGCATGGTGTTTCTCATTGAAATCGGGTCTTCGACCCGTTTGACCTCTTCGAGGTGCTCTGCAACAGAAGCAAACAGGTTTTTATGAATTAAGTGTTCTATTAGAATGTCTGGCAAATTGCCAAAATAATTGGTTTTAGGGAAACGGTTGGCACGTAATTTGCAAAATATTGGCTGCCACTCGGCAAAAAAGGTTACTTAATTTGCCGATGTGCGTCAAGAATAGTAATTTTGCAGTTTGAATTCACATCTTATAATTAAAGAAGAATGAAGATTATCAGCAAGGTCAATGAGTTGCGCGAGGCCGTCGAGGCTTTTCGTCAGGCAGGTAAGTCAGTAGGTCTGGTGCCCACGATGGGCGCCTTGCACGAGGGTCACAAGTCGCTCGTTGAGCGTGCCCGCAACGAGAACGATGCCGTTGTGGTGAGTTGTTTCCTCAACCCCACGCAGTTCAACAATAAAGAGGACCTGCGCACCTATCCCCGCACCGCCGAGCGCGATGCTGCGATGCTTGAGGCTTGTGGTGTGGATGTGGCTTTCATGCCCACCGTCGAGGAGATTTATCCTGAACCCGACACCCGTGTGTTTGACCTCGGTCCCGTCCAGCAGGTGATGGAAGGCGCTATGCGCCCCGGCCATTTCAACGGCGTGTGCCAAATCGTGAGCAAGCTGTTCTCATGGGTGATGCCCGACCGTGCCTACTTCGGCGAGAAAGATTTCCAGCAGATTGCTGTCATCCGTGCAATGATCAAGCAACTGGGCTTTGACATCAACATCGTGCAATGCCCGTGCGTGCGCGAGGAGGACGGCTTGGCCAAGAGCAGCCGCAACGTGCGCCTCACCCCCGAGGTGCGCAAGGTCGCCCCGCAGATCTATGCTACGCTGCAGCGCAGCTTGGAGTTTGCCAAAGATCACACCGTGGAGCAGACTCATGACTGGGTGGTTGCTACCATCGACGCATGGCCCGAGATGGAGACCGAATATTTCTCGATTTGCGACGGCATCACGTTGCAGCCCGTTACCGACTGGGACGAGAGTGACTACATCGTGGGTTGCATCACCGTCTATTGCGGCGATGTGCGTGAGATTGACAACATCACCTATAAGAGGCTTTAGGTATTAGGTTTTAGGCTTTAGGTATTAGGCGATAGTAGTAATCCTACTTATAATTGACAACTGACAACTAAAAAACTGAAGATATGTATATCCAGGTCATGAAATCCAAGATTCACCGCGTGACGGTCACCGATGCTAACCTCAACTACATCGGTAGCATCACTATTGACCAGGACCTCATGGATGCCGCCGGCATCATCGAGGGCGAGCGCGTGTATATCGTTGACGTGAACAACGGTGAGCGTCTGGACACCTACACCATCGCTGGCGAACGCGGCAGCGGCACCATCTGCTTGAACGGTGCGGCAGCGCGCAAGGTCGAAGTGGGTGATATTGTCATCATCATGGCTTATGCCATCGTCACGCCCGAGGAAGGACGCGAGTTCAAACCGCAAATCGTCTTCCCCGACACGGCGACCAACCGCCTCATCAAGAAAAAGAAATAACAACTTTTAACATTCCCGCCCCACCTCGGGATGTCATTCGCAAAATTATAAAAACCTCAATCACAATATGTTTGAAAATTTATCAGAGAAACTTGAAAGATCTTTCAAGGTCCTGAAAGGACAAGGCCGTATTACCGAAATCAATGTGGCATCAACCCTCAAGGAGGTGCGCCGTGCACTTGTTGACGCCGACGTCAGCTATCCCGTTGCCAAGAAGTTTGTCGATGACGTGAAGGCCAAGGCTTTGGGTCAGAACGTTATCAATGCTGTCAATCCCAGTCAGTTGATGGTCAAGATTGTGCATGATGAACTGGCTGCCCTCATGGGTGGCGAGGAGGCAACGTTCTCGATCGAGGGTAATCCTGCCGTCATCCTGATGTCGGGTCTGCAGGGTTCAGGTAAAACCACTTTCACCGGCAAACTCGCTAACCGCCTGAAAAACGGCAAGGAAAAACGCAAACCGCTGCTCGTGGCTTGCGACGTTTACCGTCCCGCTGCTATCGACCAGTTGAAGACCATCGCCGAGCAGATCGAGGTGCCTGTGTATAGCGAGCCCGAGAGCAAAGACCCTGTTGCTATCGCTTTGCACGCCATCGACCATGCCAAGGCTAACGGTTTTGACTTGGTGATTGTCGATACCGCCGGTCGTCTCGCCGTTGATGAGGCGATGATGGTCGAAATCAAGGCCATCAAGGATGCGATCCATCCCAACGAGACCCTGTTTGTCGTTGACTCGATGACCGGTCAAGATGCTGTCAACACCGCCAAGGCCTTCAACGAGCGCCTTGACTTTGACGGCGTCGTGCTCACCAAGCTCGACGGTGACACCCGTGGTGGTGCCGCCCTGTCAATCCGCGCCGTGGTGGACAAGCCCATCAAGTTTGTGGGTATCGGTGAGAAGATGACCGACCTGGATCCCTTCCGTCCCGCCGGTATGGCCGACCGCATCCTGGGCATGGGCGACATTGTGTCGTTTGTGGACCGCATGCAGCAGCAGTATGACGAGGAAGAGGCCGAGAGGTTGGAGAAGAAGATCAAGCAGAACAAGTTTGACTTCGACGACTTCATCAAGCAGATCAAACAGATTAAGAAGATGGGTAACCTCAAGAGTCTGGCTTCGATGATTCCCGGTGTGGGCAAGGCCCTCAAGGACATTGATATCCCCGACGATGCCTTCAAGGGCGTGGAGGCCATCATCGGCTCAATGACACCTCAAGAGCGTTCTAACCCTGACATCATTGACGCCAGCCGCCGCAAGCGCATCGCTGCCGGTAGCGGTACCAGTGTCGAGGAGGTCAACCGCCTGTTGAAACAGTTCTTGTCGATGCGCAAGGTGATGCACCAGGTTTCGACCAATCCCATGCAGATGATGCGCAGCGCCAAGGCAAACGCTAAAGCCGCCAAGCGCGGAAGATAACCCTGTCACCCGTCATGAGGGCCGAGAGGAACAAGACAATCACTTTGTCGGACGAGGAACGCGAGAATCTGAAAGCGGACATCGTCACTCTCGACCACATCAATGAGGGCTCCGGCTTTGACAACACGACGATACAAGCCGACCTGAATGATGTCTTGCCCCTCATGCCCGATGACTTTGCCGACCTGGTCATCATTGACCCGCCGTATAATCTGACCAAAGAATATAACGGCACCCGATTCACAGCCATGAGCAACGATAATTATGAGGATTATCTGTGCTCATGGTTTGGTTTAGTGTGCAGGAAACTCAAGCCGACGGGTTCGCTCTACATCTGCGGTGACTGGAAGTCAACAGCCGTTTTGCAGCGTGTCATCGAGCAGTCGGGGCTGACCGTCCTCAACCGCATCACCTGGCAACGTGAGAAGGGCAGGGGAGCGAAGATGAACTGGAAAAACGGCATGGAAGATATCTGGTTTGCGGTCAAGGACCCCAAAAACTACTACTTCAATGTCGAGGCAGTGAAGATGAAGCGCAAGGTCATCGCACCCTATCGGGTCAACGGTGTCGCCAAGGACTGGGTGGAGACCGAAGACGGTAATTTCAGAATCACTTATCCTTCCAACTTTTGGGATGACATCAGCATCCCCTTCTGGTCCATGCCCGAGAATACTGACCACCCGACGCAGAAGCCCGAGAAACTGATGGCTAAACTCATTTTGGCCTCTTCCAAACGTGGTGATGTGGTGTTCGACCCGTTCCTGGGCAGTGGCACAACCAGTGTCGTGGCCAAGAAATTGGGCCGTATTTACTGCGGAGTGGAAATCAATGAAGAATATTGCCTGCTTGCTGCCAAGCGGTTAAGAATGGTTCACAAGGACAAGACGATTCAAGGTTATCGTGACGGCATTTTCTGGGAGCGCAATACGTTGCGTGTGCAGAGGAAGAGACAGCTTAAAAATGACCAAAAACATAAAATCAGATGAAACTGCTATCCATATTGATGCTCTCGGTGATATCGTTGCTGCAGGGCAATCACACGGTGAACCTGACCTTCGTGGGTGATGCGATGCAGCATGCACCGCAGATCACGGCAGCGCAGCAACCCGACGGCACCTATGACTACAGTCCCTGTTTTCAGTACCTTGAGGATGACATCCGTTGGGCTGACCTCGCTGTGGTTAACCTGGAGTGCCCGTTGGGCGGCAAGCCTTACACGGGTTATCCGTGCTTCAGTGCCCCCGACAGCTATGCCCAGCAGTTGCGTGACGTGGGCTTTGATCTTTTCCTCACAGCCAACAATCATTGTCTGGACCGCCGCGACAAGGGACTGATGCGCACTTGCCAGGCGCTTGATTCGATGGGGATTTCTCACATCGGCACCTATCGTGACCAGCAAGAGCGTGACAAAATCATCCCGCACATCGTCACCGTCAAGGACATGAAAATCGCTTTTCTGGACTATACCTATGGCACCAACGGCATCCCCATTCAAGGCGATGTTGTGGTCGATTTCATCGATCAGGAACTCATTGCGGCCGATATCGCTAAAGCAAGGGAGAGGGGTGCACATGCCATCTGCGTGAATCTGCATTGGGGCATTGAATATCAACTCAAGCCAGTTGCCGCGCAGCGCACCCTTGCCGATTGGCTTGTCACGCAGGGTGTCGATCTCATCATCGGCGGTCATCCTCATGTTGTTGAACCCATGGAGGTGCGCTACAGCGAGGAGCATGACAAGAACGTGCTGCTGGTTTACAGCATGGGCAATTTCATCAGCAATCAGAGTGATATCGACACCCGTGGCGGTGCGATGGTCAAAGTTTCGCTCAAGATGATGAACGGCCGTGCTGTCATTGTCGAGCCGCGTTACAAACTCTTCTTCGTCCAGAAACCCCGTGGGGCAGGCGAGAATTATGTCCTCATCCCCGAGGCACGTCCCGACTTGCTCCGTGCCGATGCCAAGGGCGAATTCACCCGCTTCATGCAACGTACCCATGACCTGGTTATGTCCAACAACAAGGACGTGCCGGTCGAGCAGTAACAAAAGAGATAATCTTCAATAGAGGCTTCTTTGCTCCCAACTCATTAGGCAGCGTGAAATCTTCAATTGACTTCTGCCTTTTTGAAGTGTTTTTTTTGATTTTCAAAAATTTATTTTGAAAATCAAAAAAAATCGTGTATCTTTGCGGCCAAAATATGAAATAGAATGAGAATTATTGCGAAGAGCACTTTGGTGGACTATTATACCAAGAACCCGCAAGCGAAAACTGCTCTTGAGGATTGGTATCAAAAGACGAGCGAAGCCGAGTGGAAATGCTTTGCCGATATAAAGCGTACCTTTAATAGCGTTGACAGTGTCGGCAATAAAAGGTATGTTTTCAACATCAAGGGCAACGATTATCGTTTAGTGGTGTTAATACTGTTCACCCCTCAAACGGTTTACATTCGTTTTGTCGGCACTCATGCTGATTATGACAGAATTAAAGACATTCAAACACTATAATAACTATGGCACAAATCAAGACAGAACAGGAATACCGCTCGCTGATGCGACGCATTGACGAATTGGTAGAGGTGGTGGATGATGATACTCCCAAGGACAGCAAAGAATATGTTGAGTTGGACATCATTTCGGGCTTGGTAGCAGAATATGAGGATATCCACTATCCTATCGGCAAACCGTCACTGGTGGATACCATTAGACTCCGCCTTTATGAAAAGGGTATTACTCAAAACAAGTTGGCCGAAATGCTTGGCATCAGCCCAGCCCGTGTGAGCGAAATCATGACAGGCAAGTGCGAACCCACTTTGAAAGTTGCCCGGCTCATCAGCCAGAAACTTGACATAAGTCCATCTATTGTCCTTGGTGTTTGACGCAAAAGAGTTCTGATTGTTGGATTTGATGTTTGTTAACAGTCATCGTTGCTAATCTTTTTTTGCCGAGTGGTGTCATATTATTACCTTTGCGTTTAAAAGAAGTCATATATAGAACAAAGAAACATAGATTCATGAAGAAAGATATTTTGAAATCGATTTTAGTGGCTGTGATGGCGATGGTGTGCTGCATCGAGGTGCAGGCCGTCCCTGCCAAGCTCCAGCCCATTGTCCATGTGCAGAGTGATGGCTCGACTGTGACATTGATGATGCAGGGCGACGAGTTTAATCACCGCATCTTGACCATGGATGGTCTGCCCGTTGCACAGGACGAGCGTGGCGATTACTGCTATCTGGCTGGCGACATGCAGAGTAATGTGCGTGCGCATGATGCAGGCAATAGGGGCCTTGAGGAGATGGCATTCATTTCGGCTTATCGCGACCAGATGTCTCAGCAGGCTTTGCCTCGCCGCGTTCCTCGTCGTGAGGATGGTGCTGCAGCCACCCAGGTGCCCACTATGGGTTCACCGCGCATCCCCATCATCCTGGTGAATTACAGCGACGTGCATTTCGTTGACGAGGATCCTTTATCAACTTTTGAAAACCAGTTCAATGAGATGGATTACAGCTGCCTGCATTATTTCGAGGACCAGTCCCGTGGCAAATTTTCCCCGGTGTTTGATATATTGGGGCCTGTGGACTTGCCCAACAACCGAGCCTACTATGGTGCCAATGTCGGAGGCTATGATGCCCAGTTGGGAACGATGATTTATGAGGCTTGCCAGGGCATTGCCGATGATGTGGACTTCTCGATTTATGACAATGACGGCGATGGCTATGTCGATGTGGTGGTTGTGCTGTACGCCGGCGTGGGTGAAGCGCAGGCATGGTATCAGGTGCCCGAGTCGGTGTGGCCCTGCCAGTGGGATATGCAGGAGTGCTATGATTGGGGCTACAGTGTGTGTGGCCCGTTTCAGTTGAACGGTGTCACCATTGACAAGTTTGCCGTGTTCAACGAGCTGGAGGGTGTCAACAATTCCAGCACCAACATTGACGGTGTGGGCACCTTCTGTCACGAGTTCAGCCATTGCCTGGGATTGCCCGACTTCTATAAAACGGACTACGGCAGTGTGTACGGCATGAGTTCTTGGGACCTGATGGACCATGGTTGTTACCTGAATAACGGCTACACGCCGGTGGGCTACACCTCCTATGAGCGCCACTTCATGGGCTGGATGGACCTGATTGACCCGGTGGAGAATACCCAATACACGATGGCGCCGCTCAACACCGTTGACGGAACAGCCGTCAAGGTTACTAACGATGCCAATCCCGACGAGTACTATTTGCTGGAGTACCGCACCAAGACGGGTTGGGATGCGTATATTGCCGGCGAGGGCATCATGGTGTTGCATGTGGACTATGACGAGGAAGCATGGTTCAACAACACGCCCAACAACGATTACTATCATCCTCGCATGACGCTGATTCCCGCTGACAATATGCTCTCGAGCTACTCTAATTCGACCGACTTGTGGCCGCTGGGTGAGTTGGATTCGTTGACCAACAATTCAGTTCCTGCAGCCGAGATCTATACAGGTGGTTATATGAACAAGCCCATTACTGGAATGACGGTGGATAAAGAGGCTGGCTTCGCATCTTTCTGGTATATGGCCCCTTCTAAACCCAAGCCTGGCGATGTAAACGGCGACGGTGAGGTGAACATTGCCGACATCAACGCCATTATCAATGCCATCATGAAGGAGCAGAACGATAACGCTTGTGACGTGAACGATGACGGCGAGGTAAACATTGGTGACGTGAATGCTGTCATCCGCATCATTCTGCATGAGAAACAGTGAAGTCAATCTATTGGCTAACTGATAGCCTCATACTCTGACTTTTTGAATTCTGATTGCGCTGATTATTTCTTGATCAAATCAGCGCAATCAGCGTTTTATTTTTTCGGTGAATGAATTTGATTGTTTGAAATGCATTCGCACTCATGGATTCAAGCTACAGATTGCAATGCTTTTACAATTGTTTGCAAAAATCTAAATAAATATTGTGTTTTAGCAGAATATATTGTATTTTTGCAACATGATTACAGAAATCGTCTAAAAAATGAAATCATGAGATACTGCAAGAGTTTGATCACGGCAATGCTTGCCACGATGACAATGCTGATGTATGCTGCCCCTGTAGATATGGCTTCGGCTTATGACAGGGCTGCCAAGTTCTTGGACTCTAGCGAGGCTTCCCCAAAAATCACGGGCCGTTCTGCCTTGCGACTGATTCATGCCGAGCCGTCGACAGCTGATGCCAGTTTGGTGGACTATTATGTGTTCACGGCCGACGGCAGCGATGGCAGTGCATTTGTCGTCGTTGCAGGCGATGACCGACTGGAGGGCGTGTTGGCGCATGGCGAGAGTTCACTTGATATGGCTAATCTGCCATGTGGACTGCAGTGGTGGTTCGATAGCCAGAAGGAACAGATAGAATGGTTGCATGCTCATCCTGGTGCTGTGCTCCCCAAACGTGCTGCCAGGTCGGGTGCAAAGGTTGAACCGTTGCTGGTGAGCACCTGGAGTCAGAGTGAACCTTACTATAATCAGTGCCCTGACTATCGTGGCCACTTGTGCTTGACAGGTTGCGTGGCCACAGCGATGGCCCAGGTGATGTATTACTGGAAATTCCCTGCCGTGTTATCGGACCTGCCCGGCTACACAACGGCAAGTTTAGGCATCACGCTCCCAGATCTGCCTCCCGCCGAGGCCGATTGGGACAACATGCTTGAGGGCTATGAGCAGAACTACACGCCTGTCCAAGGCGATGCTGTGGCGCTGTTGATGCGCTACTGCGGTCAGTCGGTGAAGATGGACTATACGCCCTACGCCAGCGGATCGTTCAGCTCGCTGCAGTTGACAGGCTTGCGTCTGATGGGCTACTATCTGGGCGCGCGCTGTCTCAAGCGCAACGAGTATACTATGGATGAGTGGGAGAGTCTGATGCTTGAGGATCTTCGCGCAGGACGTCCTGTGCTCTACACGGGCAACAGTGAAGAAAGCGGGCATGCCTTTGTAGTGGACGGTTATAACGGCTACTTCTACCACATCAACTGGGGTTGGGAAGGTGTTGCCGACGGCTATTTCATGCTCGATTATTTCATGGATTACACCAGTGGACAACAGATGCTGCATAACGTGTACCCCAGTGTGTATGGCGTCTCGTCATTGCCCTATGATTTTGAACAGGACGGTTTGTGTTACAAGGTGCACGGCAACGAGGCCAGTGTAGCCAGCAGGGAGTACAGCTACAATTCCTATAGCGGCCAGGTCGTCATTCCTGCCACGGTGACTCACGACGGAGTGACCTTGCCTGTCACAGCTATCGGTCCTAATGCCTTTAACCGCTGCAGCGGCTTGACCAGTGTAGTGATTCCGCAGGGTGTAAAAACCATCGATAACTATGCCTTCATGGGCTGCACCAAACTGACCAGTGTGAACTTGCCGACGAGTGTCACATCGTTGGGCTATGCGGCTTTTGCAGGCTGTACGTCATTGCGTCAAATCTCGCTGGGAAATCTCAGAGATTTGGGCTACTATGCCTTCAAGGGTTGCACCAAGCTGTCGATCAAGTCATTGCCCGGAAGCGTACACTCCATCGGTGACGGTGCCTTCATGGGCTGCACTTCGCTCACCAGCATGAACACTGGATCGGGAGTGACCGAGGTGGGTCAAGACGCGTTTGCCCGTTGCACATCGCTCAAGACAGTCGTCCTGGGCAATGCTGTGACAACCTTGTGCGAGGGGGCTTTCAGCGACTGTCGTTTCTTGTCGAACGTGACAATGGGTTTGAGCCTTGAGTTGATTGAGGCGAGGGCCTTTGAGAACTGCAACTCTCTCACGTCGATTACAGTGATGCCCGAGTTGCCGCCTTATCTCGTTGATGAGACTTGCTTCTCGGACATGGCTTATAGCCAAGCAACGCTCTATGTGCCTGAAATCAGTGTCGAGGATTACATGTTCTGTGAACGATGGGATCGTTTTGAGAACGTGGTGGGAATTGACGTGGAGATCAATCGCGCAGATGTAAACCATGACGGCGAGGTAAACATTGCCGATGTGAATACCGTCATCACTGCCATCATGGAAGGCAACATTGCTGGTGACGTCAATAATGACGCCGAGGTCAATATCGCTGACGTCAACGCCGTCATCGAGGCGATTCTCAATTCATGATTTCAGGGTAAGCATCATCCCGTCACGATGACCAACAAAGAGGGCGAGCATTTGATAGCTTGCCCTCTTTGTTGGTTGAATGCTATGACTGTTTAATGGTCGGCGACTTCCTCGAGTTTGGAGAGAAATGCGACGCGTGCACCTTGCAACAGTGCCATTGCGCGGGGCACGAAGTCCTTGAGCTCGGGCGTCGTGTCGGCAAGGATTTCAAAGGCGGCCCATACGCTGCGCTCGGTCTTGCCTTCTTCATCGTCAATGTCCATGGT
Source organism: uncultured Bacteroidales bacterium (assembly GCA_902784675.1). Taxonomy (GTDB): domain Bacteria; phylum Bacteroidota; class Bacteroidia; order Bacteroidales; family Muribaculaceae; genus Sodaliphilus. The sequence continues at coordinate 11,934 of CACZVR010000018.1, forward strand.
GTAGAGCTTGATCACCTTGATGTTGCCGTTAACGTCGTTCATCACGCGCATGATGGTGTCCTCATTGTCCTCGGTGACCACAAAGATGGCCGGCATCATCAGACGGAAGTACAGCTCGTCGTCCTCGTCCTTGAAGTAAAGGAAATTGAAGCCCTCATTCTTGAAGGCGATGCCGAAGGGTGTCTCGTGCGGGCGGAATCCTTCCTCGGCCAGAAAGTCGAACATCAGTTTGTTTAAGTCCATATCGGTTTGAATTTTTAGTTGGTTACTTTTTTTGTGTTGTATTGAAGCCCACGTGTGGCAGTGCATTGGTGCGAGAGATGCCTTCCATGCTTTCGCGCATGTTCTCGTACTCCTTGAGCAGATCCTTACTGATAGACGGCTTGATGCCCTCAATGGTCTTGATGAGCAATTCCTGGGTGATGGTCTCGTGATTGAAGGCAGCGATGGTGGCGGCCTCGTTCACGACGTAGGCAATGTCGCTGGCAACGTATCCGTCAGCCTTCTTGGCCAGGGCTTCGCTGTCGATGCCTTCGCAGGGGCGGTCCTTGAGGTAGAGCTCAAACATGAGTTTGCGTGCGGTCTCGTCGGGCATGGGCACATAGACCTGCTTGTCGATGCGTCCTGTGCGCAGCACGGCGGGATCAACCTTGTCGGGCCTGTTGCTGGTGGCGATGACAAAGATGCCACGCTTGGAGCAGTTATTGAGCTGGGTGAGGAATTCATTAACCTCACCGGCCTGATTGCTGCCCAGATCACCCGAACGGCTGGGGACAAAGGCATCAAACTCGTCGAAGCAGAGCACCGACGGGGCATTCTCTTCGGCCTTCTTGAAGAGGTCGGCGATTTTGCCCTGTGAGCCGTGGATGTAGATGGAGCCCAGGTCACTGGCCTTGACCAGAATAAAGTTGAAACCAGTCTCCTCGGCAAACTTCTCGGCGAAGAAACTCTTGCCGCATCCCGGAGGACCGTATAGCAACATGCCGTTGGGCGGGGTGAGTTTATACTTCTCGGCCAACTCCTTATCCTGCAGGATGAGGATGACGCGCTTGCGCAGCATTTCCTTCAATTCATCCATTCCGGCGATGTCGGCAAAGCCGTTTCCGCCACCGCGTTTGACCTCGACGTCGACGCTGGTTTCGGTCGCCTGTTTGGATGCCGAGCCAGGTCTTTCCCAGTTAAAGGGTTCGTCAAAAGTGGAGCCATCGTCCAAATCATCCTCCTCCTGGCGGCTGGCGAGTTTTGCTCTCACTTCCTGGGCAATTTCGCTATCATCGTCCTCAATCAAGTCGGAGAGCAATTCCACGACACTGCCATAGCGATCGTTGTATCCCAGTGCCAAACCGTTGGTGAGGACTTTCTTGATTTTTTCGTCCTCAAATTCGTCAACATTGATTTCGCCTTGTTTGCTGCGAGCCTTCTGCACGAGTTTGATTTTCTCCTTGCGTGTCATCTCGGGTGTGAATTCCACATCCCAGGGCGCGTGTCCGGTGAGCATGGCATAGAACACGCCTGTGGCTGCAAAGATGTCGTTGCGCTCGTCATATTTTCCCATGAGTGATTGACCACTGGCATAGCGAGGGTCAAGGTCGGCCGTGTCAAACGGTGCATTACCCATGAAGCAATTAGAGATGTGTCCCATGTCGATCAGCTCCGCAGTGCCTCCGGTCTTGCTGCTGAGCATGACATTGGTGGGGTTGATGTCGTTGTGCAGCAGTACACCCGGCATCTCGTGCAGATATTGCAGACCTTGCAGCATCTCGAGGAATATTTTCACTGCAGTCTCCTTGTCAAGTTTTCCCTCGCGCTGCAGCATCTCGCTGAGCAGTTCGCCACTGAAGTAATTGGCGACAAGATAGCGACATTCACCTGCATCGTCGTTATAAGTGCCATCGGCAATATAGCTGATGATGTTCTTGTGGTTGACGATGCGGCACATAGCGATTTCGTTCACCTGACCGTCGGTGATGAGTTTCTCGGGCGTATTTTTGAGGCGGTAAATCTTCATGTAGTAAGGGTTTCCGCTCTCATCTTCCACACGGTAGCTCTCGGCATAGGGACTCTCCTTGATGAGGTATACCACATGCCATCGGTTGTCAATGATTTGTCCTTCTTTGAGTATCATATTTCAGTTTTTCAGTTGTCAGTTTTCAGATTTTTGTCTCTTATTAATGAAAAGACGCTTGAACACCAGGTGGGAACGGTTGAGCACGAGCACACCCAGCAATGCGGCAAGATAGATGAGCAGCAGAGTGGTCATGATGGCGTCGGGGTCATAGTCTGTCTCCAGCTCCCCGAAGTTGTTGGGCATCTCCACGTCATTGAGCGAGGAGAGGGTGCGTTTCCAACTGATGACACCATCCCTGAGGTAGACCACCGCGGGGTTGCCGCGGGCAATCATCTTGAGCTCGCTGTCATCCATATTGTAGATGGGATAGGTGGCCATCGAATAGTCTTTCCAATGCTCAATTTCTTGGGCTGTGGCTGGAGTCAATCCGATGATGCTTGTGCCGTTGACAAAAGCAGCATCGGCAATCTCATTCATGGTGAATGACTCGGCACCGCTCACTTGGGGCAGGTCGGGGAACAGCAACAGCAAGGTGCGGTGGCTATCGGCCAGGAGCTCGTCGGTGACGTTTTCACCATCCTGACCGATGATTGCGATGCCATGATCATCAGCGCCTTGATAGATGACTCGGCCCTTGGGACGGCGGGCATGGTAACGGGTCACATATTCCCAACCATCATCCTCATTGGGCAGGCTGTCGATGGAAAACTCCTGTTCTTGTCCATCACGGCTGTAGACGAAGATGAAGTCATCTTCTCCTTGCTCGTCGAACTCTTCGGCGGCTTGAGACACGAGTGGTGTGCCGACAGGGTATGGGCGATAGTCAATGAGCGGCTGGACGAAGTAGCCATAGTAGGCTACGGCCATGATGAATGCGAACGACACGGCCATCACCATCCAGTGAACGGCAGGCCCATACACACCGCGCAACGATTTGTTGAACATCAGCAGATAGATGATGCCAAGCACAAGCAATAAATTCTTGCCGAAGGTCGCCCAGTTAGAAAGGTGCAGCGCGTCGCCAAAGCAACCGCAGTCGGGGACGGCATTCGTTACAGCGAGCCACAGGGTGACAGGAGTCATCACCAGCATCAGGAGCAACGCCAACAACAGGCTGCTGCGACGGTAGGCACCCACAGCGATGGCAACACCCAACATGAACTCAAGGGCTGCAAGTGCCACGGCGATGAACAAGGCTGTCCCAGCCCAGCTGTCCAGCCCCATAGCCATGAGGTAGTCGGTGATCTTGTAATAGGTACCCCAAGGATCCACCCCCTTGGTAATGCCCGAGAAGATGAACACACCGCCCACGGTGAGCCGCATGAGCACAGTGAGCCATCGGCACCACTTCTCTCCCTTTACTGCATTGACGAAAGCCTTGATGGTCATTCTAGTTAGAAATTAGGAGTTAGAAATTGATTGCTGCCAACTAATTGTTCTGTTGTTCGTTGTGCTTGATGAGGGCAAACACACTGTAGTTGATCATGTCCTGATAGTTGGCGTCGATGCCCTCGCTCACCAGTGTAGCACCATCATGGTTCTCAATCTCCTTGGTGCGCTGAATCTTGGTCAGAATCAGGTCGGTGTAGCTTGAGATGCGCATGTCGCGCCAAGCCTCGCCGTAGTCGGTATTCTTGGCCATCATCAGCTCCTTGGTGGCGCTGATGAACTCATCATACAGTTGCAAGGCACGGTTCTTGTCGATATCTACCGTGTCGCTGTAGCCCAGGCGCAACTGGATGAGCCCGATAATGCCATAATTGACGATGCCGATAAACTCGGGCCAGATGCCTTCGCCTACCTTGGTCTCGCCGTTGAGTTCCAGGGTGCGGATGCGCTTAGCCTTGATGAAAATCTGGTCGGTCACCGAGCGAGGCCTGAGGATGCGCCACGAGGGGCCGTAGTCTTTCATCTTGTTGATGAACAGTTCACGGCACTGGGCAACGGCCTCGTCATATTGCTTGCTGGTATCGTGTTGCATAGTAGTCACAATCTATCGTTTTTAAACTACAAAGGTACAGCAAGCCCGACACATATAAAAGGATTTAACCTTTTTTGTTGAAGCTCGAGTCAAAAAAATGGTGATATACAACAGCCGCACCCGATGAAGGATGCGGCTGCCTGTTAAGATGATGTCGTGTCGCGTCAGCGCAGAATCTTCTTGGAAGTGCGACTGCCGTCGCTGTAGGTGGTGACAACGATGTTGATGCCGTCAAAAGGCTTGTCGCTGCTCACACCCATGAGGTTGTAATAGCGCGTGCCGATGACAGTGCGTTGTGTTACCACCTCGTTGACTGCTGTCACGTTACCGAGATCGTTACCATTTGAATCCTCATCGCTACCCAATAACGGGAAGACGATGAATTTGCTCATGTTCAGGTTATCATAGGGAACCCTCTCCATGTCGGCCCAGGTGTCGTTGCTGCGCTGAGGAGCGTTCCAGACGTGGTTCCCACTATGAGTCCCGTCGTTATAGTTATTGACGTCGATATCTGTTGTGCTATAGACACCAGCTTGGTATTGTACATCGTAGATATCCTCGCCATAAGCATAACGGATAAGAGCCAAAATCTTGTAGGCTTGTCCGGGCTTGAAGGTTTGATACCAAGGCTTCTGCGGACGATTGGAATCGTATGGGGGAATCTCCATGCCCTCGAACAGTGACCAATTGACTTGGAATGCGCCATACTGCATGAAACCATTACTGTAAGGGCCATAGGTAGTACCCCATGGAGCAAATTCATCGTCGGGGTTGAGGCCATCCCACAATTGGCCAGTGCGGTTCCAGTTCATGGGCGCATAGAATGCACCGGGCTCTAAAGGCTCACGGTTGCAATCCATAGTGCCGACAGTACCGTCAAGGTTGGGATGATCAAACACTGCCCATGTGATATAGGCAATCTCTTGAGGCTTGGGTGCCACATAGAACATCTTGTAAAGACGAGAGTAATCTACTGAGACGGAGTCAACGTAGGTCTGGTTGGTCAGCGGATCGGTCTCCAAGTGGGGCACCGTCCTGTAAACTCCATTATAGGTGCCAGGATTCCAGTCTTGATGAACATAGCTGAAGACCACCGTGTCGTTGAAGTGCCCTGTGACATACACGTTCTTCTCATAGGGGGTCTCCATTTCAATGGGCATAGCGATGTTGGTGATGTGCATCTGCGGGTTAACGTTGTTCACGAGATTACCCGACATGGAACCACCGGGGATGATCTTGTCGACATATTGCATGAGATAGGGCTCGGGACGGAATTCGTCAGTAGCCGATTCGAAGTCTTCTTCGTCAAACCGATCTCTGTCGTAGGTCACGTCGGTGTTCTGCAGATGAACATTGTCGAAGTTGGGTGACAGCACAATCTTCACCCAGTTGCTCTGGTCGTAGAAATCTCGCATAATCTGAATCTGCGATCCACCGGGATAGGTTTCGGTCGCCATGTGGGCGCAGATGTCATACACGTAGTCGGTCGTACCTTCAAACGCCTTGGATTTAGCGGTGTATTTGTCAAAATCTTTGGCATAAAGTGCGCCCTTGACGTCAATGTACTTGGGCTTTCCTTGTTCGTCAAGAATCGGGTTGCCCTCCATGTCGGTCTCGTAGATCCTGGTGATGGCGTTTTCATCATAGTAAACGCCGATCAGGTCATCCTCAACCGTGTATCTGGGGCCGTTGACAATACCGTTATTGATAATGCCGCCGAGCGAGTTGCCGAGATAAACCATGCCCAGATAATCGTAGCAGGCTCCGTTGTCGAAGGGCAAGTCTCCAGTCTGTTGACGGGTGTGGTCCTCGTTCATGCCGTTGTTGAAGATGACTCCAGTGGGAATGATGTAATCACCGTTATCATCTGTTCCGTATATCCTGTGGAAATCTTCCATCAGGCCGAAGTCATAGCACCAAACCTCGTATCCATCGTCATCATAACCGACAAAAGTGCACTTGTTGCCGGGATACACATCGGTGAACCGGATGAGGGAGTCAACCTCATTCCATGCATAGCAGTAAACCTGGTCCCACCCGGTGGTGTTGGTGTAATAGACGTAATAGTGGTCCTCGAGCATGGTGGAGCAGTCACTCACGCCACTGGCAGTCACGTCATAATAGTAGCTGGTCACGTCCATCAGACTGTCGCACGCCACGGCATCATCTTGACGGTTGTGGGTAGCATCCAATTCAGTCCAAATGAGCCACACTTCACCAGCACGGCGCATTACCTTCTGTGACTTGTAATCGTCATATTCCTGACGAATGAAGTAGAACTCGCAGATTGAGTTGCTCACGCTCCAGGCGTGCCATACTTTGCCATCGGCGGTCGTTGTGTCGGGTAAGTCCTTCAGGTAGTTGTTGCCGCCATAGTTTTCAACTTCGCCCTCGTAGGTGTAGTTGGTGGGACCGTCTTTTGTCATCTGGTAGGTATCTCCAGCGTCTTGCAGGTTGAGTTTGTTCCAGGCATAGATGCCACCACGCTTGCCCGGGAGAGTCTGGCCGTTATAGGTGCCGCCGGCAGGGTCAAGCACGGTGTAGCCGGTTTTCTGCAAATAAATCTTGGTTACCGTTGCATCGGCAGTCTTGCGCAGCGTGACGGTATTCTTCTCCAAGTTCACCACAACAATGTACTTGCCTGATGCACCGATGAAATGGAAGTTGTTGGTGCCGCTCTGCAACCTTTGTGCAAAGCCGATCATCACGTTGGTGATGTTGTACATCGGATGGGTAGCACCCAATGCGGTCTCGTCAGAGAGTCCGGTTGAGAACAGGAAGAAGTCACCCTCATTGAGTGTGATGGTGGATTGGAAGAGATTGCCATCCACGGTTGTCATCTTCATGCTGTTGTTCTCATAGGTCCAATTGACACCATAAGAGATGTACAAGTCAGCATAGCTGCGTTTAACCCTGACTTCATGGGTGTTGGGGTTAAAGTCGATGTCATAGGCACCCGACTGCTCAACATACCAGTTGTGGTCGTCGTCTTGGTAGTTTTGAGTGCCCATCCATTGGTTGAGCCAGCCGTCATTAATCGCCCAGTTAGAATCGCCGGTTGAGTTAAAGCGGTTGGCGTTGAGCGTGGTCCAGTCGTCGCTGTTGCTTCCCAGTGCTGAAGCAAAGGCGAAGTAACTGTTAGCGGTGAGAACGATGCTGTGCAGCTCGTAATAACCAGTTTCGTCATTATATTCCATCGGGATACCAGCGTTGGCTGCCCACTGCTGTGAGCCGGCATTACCGATGACATACATTGCGTTGACGGGATCGGCAGCAATGAGCGTTGTCGTGGCAGTCACGATGCCCGTGTTGCTGTCGATGGTCACAGTCACGGTGTAAGTGCCGGGTGTGTTGACGTTGAAGGTCTGGTTGTCATTACCACTGGGATACCAGTTGTCCTGATTGTCGCGAACTTTGTATTCGTAGTCTACGTTAGGAGTAAGATGAACATTGCTTGATGTCCAGCTGTAGGTTCCGTCGCCATTGTCGGTCATCACGGTGCCGTCACCCAAATTCCAACCGTTGGGGAAGATGTCTGTGTTCGCACCGACAGCGTAATAGGCGAGGGCTGCATCGGCCTCGTTGTTGGGACCATCGACGGTGTTGCCGCCGCCATAGGTGAAGTAGTTGTCACCAGGATTAGCGGTCAGGTTAGCGGTCTGCGTCGATGACGAGCCATTCTCGTTGAAGATAACATTGATGGCTGAGGAATAGGAGGTGTAGCTCACCTTGTAGTAGGTGTAGCCGTTGATCTCCTGTGTAGTCAGGCTGGACAGTGCGGTGCCGCCTGTGCTGCCGTCCCATGCATCTGACAATGTGCTAGCAGCGTCCCAGGCGTAGATGTAGACGTTGGCAATGGGTTCCTCACCAGTGTAGCGCACGTAGATGTCGTAGGTGTTTTGCTGGTCAAGCTGAATGGGATTCAACTGAGCATTAACTGTTTCGTTGTTCTTGTCGTAGGTGATGGTCACGGTGTAGGTGCCGGGAACATTGGAACTGAAGTTCAAGTTACCGCTGACGTCGCTGGGGTGCCAGGTGTTGTCATCGCCATACACCTTGTAGGCATATTCGGTGCCCATGTCAAGATGGAACTGACCTGAAGTCCAAGTGTAGGTGCCATCCTCGTTGTCAGTCATGGCAGTGCTTTCACCCTCGTTCCAACCATTGGGGAAGATGGTGGTGTTATCGCCCTTGACATAATAGGTAATGATGATTTCCTCGTCGGGCTCAGTGCTCGGGCCTATAACGCTTGCGCCGCCATTGTAGGTGAAATAGTTGTCACCAGGATTGGCTGTCAAGTTAGCGGTTTGCGTCGATGACGAGCCATTCTCGTTGAAGATGGCATTGATGGTCGAGGAATAGGAGTTGTAGCTCACCTTGTAGTAGGTGTGGCCGTTGATCTCCTGTGTGGTCAGGCTGGACAGCGGGGTGCCGCCTGTGCTGCCGTCCCATGCATCAGACAAGTTGCCAGCAGCGTCCCATGCGTAGATGAAGACATTCTGGATGGGCTCCTCACCAGTGTAGCGCACGTAGATGTCGTAGTCGTAGCTCGGGTCGGGCTGAACGAGGTTCAACACAGCGTTTGCTGTCTCGTTGTTGCTATCGTAGGTGATAGTCACGGTGTAGGTGCCAGGAACATTGGAACTGAAGGACTGGTTGCTACTCGGGTGCCAGTTGCCGTCAGAAGCATAGATCTTGTAAAGATAGTTGGTACCTGCCGTGAGATGGAATTGTCCTGAAGTCCAGGTGTAGGTGCCGTTTCCATTATCGGTCATCTGAGTCGTGTTGGAACTGGTGCTCCAGCCATCAGGGAAAATGTTGGTGTCTTCACCCTTAACGTAATAGTCGGGTGTGATGACAAGCTCAGTGCCCTCAACCTTAAACCTCATGTTGTCAACGTCGGTAACATCGAGGGTAAAGGTTACTTGACCGGCATCGACGGTAACGGCATAGCTGCCGCTGCCTTTTTGGGTGTTGGCCCAGCTGCCTAAAGTCACGGTTTCGTTGCCGCTGGTGGGGGCAATGCGGTGGTTGCCGTTAAAGTTATCCCAACTGCTTCCCACACCGTCGGCAAATGCAAAGTAGTAGGTGCCTGCTGTTGTGACGTTGGAACTGTAGGTGTAAATGTCAAGGTTGGCGTCCTTGGTCATCTTGATTGTCGGAGTATAAGTCCATCCGCCCAGGTCAAGGCCGTTGTCACCAGTGATGTAATAGTCGGGAGTAACTGGAGTGACTGATTTTTCAGTCACGGTTACTGTGACCTCCTTGGTGATGATGTTGAAGTTGTATTCAACATCTGCTACGCCTGTGAAAGAGATTGTATAATATTTGTCAGAACTGGGCCAGGCGTAAGTCCATGCATGGTCTTGGACAACCTTGAATGCATAATTGCCGGCTGTGACGTTCACGTCGGTGAAAGTCAACTTGTAATTGATGCCATCACTGGATGTCATGTCGTTATTGCTGTCTGTTTGACTCCAGTTGGAACCGAGCAATTCGGTCTGGCTGCCAGCAACGGTCAGTGTCTTAAACGGACCGAACAGGGATACAGCATTGCCATTCGTGTTGAAGAGGTACACGATGCTCCACATGCCTGTAGAACTGACATCGTAACCGTAGTCGTTGCTTGGGTAAGCTACGTCCCATGAGTGATTCTTTACCACCTTGAAAGCATAACTACCTGCATTGACATTGGCAGTTTTAGCTAAATAATAATAGGTCGTTCCGTCGGCAGGCACCATATCATTGTTGGTGTCGTTGGTGTTCCAATTGGAACCCAGGAAGCCATTATTGGCTCCGGCGACAGTCCAAGTCTGTGCCCGCAACTGCGGTACTGTTGCCGTGAGGCATAACAGTAGTGCTAAAAGTCTAAAAACTTTTAGTTTGGTTGATTTGAATTTTTTCATCTCGTTAACGATTAATGTTATATATAAAATTGTATGTTCTGCAGGATGTAATGGTTAAGGGTCACCCCTTTTTTTGTCTGTCGGCAACGCATGTTTCAACCAATCAAAATTTGCATCAATTGTCTTGAATTTTAGTCACTTAGGCGGACAAAAGCCAACAAAAATAGGTTTGTTAATTTATATAATGTGTTAATTGGGCGACTAATGTGCATGTTTTTTTGTGCAAACGATTGCATTCGTATGTTGTCTTGCCTGTTTTTTATGAGTTGGAGCCAGACGACAATTTTGGCATGTTTTGTGCAGGGGTAAAATGTTGTAAGTGTATGAATGATGGTTAAAATGAAAAAAAAGAGTAAAAAAACAGATTATGATTGCTTGATGTCCCATGATTTGAGAAAAAGCTGTATCTTTGTCAGTTCATTCAAGCAACCAAAATATTAAGCACCGATGAACTCAGACAGTTTAGTTATCATACCGACCTACAACGAGAGGGAAAACATCTCGGCCATCATTCATGCCGTGCTTGATGTTGCCGCTCATCAGTTTGATGTGCTCATCGTTGACGATAATTCGCCCGATGGCACTGCTGCCATCGTCGAGGCGATGATGGCTGAGTGTCCCGAGCGCATCCATCTGCTCAAGCGTGCAGGCAAGTTAGGCCTGGGCACCGCTTACATCGCCGGCTTCAAGTGGGCGCTGGAACGTCACTATGAATACATCATTGAGATGGATGCCGACTTTTCTCACCCCGTGGATAAGCTGCCCGAGTTGCAGGCTACTTGTGCCACGGGTGGTGCTGATGTCGCTGTTGGCTCTCGATACATCTCGGGTGTGAATGTCGTTAATTGGCCCATGGGCAGGATGCTGATGAGTTACTATGCGTCGGCCTATGTCCGCTTGGTCACTGGCATGAAGGTGAAGGACGCCACCGCTGGTTATGTCTGCTATCGCCGCGAGGTGCTGCAGTCCATCAACCTGGATGGCATCGAGTTCAAGGGCTATGCTTTCCAAATCGAGATGAAATTCACTGCTCACTGCATGGGCTTCATCATCAAGGAGGTGCCTATTGTGTTCGTGAACCGTGTGTTGGGCACGAGCAAGATGAACAGCAGTATCTTTTTTGAGGCATTGTGGGGCGTAATCAAGTTGCGTTGGGACTCGATTTTCAACAAGGCACGTTTCGCCCGTCGTCCTTTGCCCAAGCAGATCACTGCTTGATGTCAATCGGGTCGCCCGTTTGGCTCATCCGTTGCGTTCGGGCGGACGTTATCGTTTTTGGCATGGTTTTTGCGTTTTCCCATGACATTGTGAAATGTGATTATTATTCATCATGATTGAGACGAAATATGATAAAGGACTGACTGCCGAGCAGGTAATAGCCAGCCGCCAGGAATATGGAGACAATGTGCTTACACCGCCAGCGCAGGTTCCGTTGTGGAAACAATTTCTTGAAAAATTCAACGATCCACTCATCAAAATCTTGTTGGTGGCGCTAGGTTTATCAATAGGTTTATCAATCTATGAATTTTTCTGGCTCCACCAGGGTGCGAAAATCTTTTTTGAGCCGATTGGTATCCTTTTGGCAGTGGTATTAGCCACACTGATTGGCTTTCTGGTGGAAGTGAATGCCAACAAGAAATTTCGTCTTCTTAATCAAACCGATGACCATGTCAAGGTAAAGGTGCTGCGTGGCGGTCATGTGACTCAGGTTCCGCGATGTGACATTGTTGTGGGCGATATCGTTATTCTGGAAGTGGGGGAGAAAGTGCCCGCCGATGGCACTGTCATCGACAGTATCAACCTCACTGTTGACGAGAGTTCGTTCACAGGTGAACCGTCGGCATGGAAAACGCATGACCCGGTTGCTGCAGCAGCGGCGACCGAGGCGACCTATCCCGCGACCACCCTGTTGCGAGGCAGTACCATTATGGAAGGCAGTGCCACCATGCGCGTGGAACGTGTGGGTGACATGACCGAGTTTGGCAAGGTGTACCGCGACGCACAGATTGACAATGATATCAAAACTCCGCTCACACAGCAGCTCGACCGCTTGGGCCGCACGATTGCGAACGGCAGTTATATTATGGCAGGCTTGTTGGTGCTGGGGCGTGTTGTCGCTTTCTTCTGGCAGGGAAGCGAAGGACTGGTCGCCGATGTTCAGTACTTTATCGAGACTGTGATGCTTGCTGTCACGTTGATTGTTGTCTCGGTACCTGAGGGCTTGCCCATGAGTGTGACCTTATCGCTGGCATTGAGTATGCGCAAGATGTTGAAGCACAACAATCTGGTACGCCGCATGCATGCCTGCGAGACCATGGGCGCTGCCACGGTCATCTGCACCGACAAGACAGGCACGCTGACTCAAAACAAAATGCAGGTCTATCAGGCGCATTTCTACGGCTTGGAGAATGGCGATCGCCTTGTGAATGATGATACAAGCACGATTGTGCGTGAGAGTATAGCCTGCAACAGCACCGCATTTCTTGACGATAGTGACCCTGACCATGTCGTGGCACTGGGAAACCCCACCGAGGGCGCCCTGTTGTTGTGGTTGCATGACGCAGGCACTGAATATATGGAGTTGCGCCATGAGGAAAAAGCCTTGGCGCAAATGCCGTTCTCGACAATGACAAAGATGATGGCAACAGTCATCAACAGCTCGACGGGCAAGCGTGTGCTCTTGGTCAAAGGCGCTCCTGAAATTGTCATGGGTTTGTGTGACCATGTTGACGGTGGTGTCACGTTCGGCCTGATTAACGATGAACTGGCCGGTTATCAGTCCAAGGCCATGCGCACCCTGGTTTGTGTGACCATGTTGACGGTGGTGTCACGTTCGGCCTGATTAACGATGAACTGGCCGGTTATCAGTCCAAGGCCATGCGCACCCTAGCTTTTGCTTATCAACTTGTGCCAGAAGGTGTTTCTCCTGAGCAAGCCATTCAGTCTTTGAAATCTGGTGCAGCCAGCGGCTTAACGCTGCTGGGTATTGTTGCTATCAGTGACCCTGTGCGTCCCGATGTGCCTGCTGCCATCACCGACAGCCGCCAAGCAGGAGTGAAGGTGAAAATTGTCACTGGAGACACCGGAGCGACGGCCAAGGAAATCGGTCGTCAGGTGGGCCTATGGACCGAAGATGACGATAAGTGTGGTGATGACAAGATTATTACAGGACCAGATTTTGCTGCATTGACCGATGATGAGGCTGCCAAGCGTGCCGCTAGTATCAAAATCATGGCGCGTGCACGTCCAGACGACAAAGCACGTCTCGTG
>CACZVR010000019.1 GCA_902784675.1 uncultured Bacteroidales bacterium
TTACGCAAAATGTTGAATTGGGTGTTTGAAGCACAAAATTCGTTCTTGCATTCCGTTCTCCATTTGTGACTGTGAAAAGGTTGTTGTAACTTTGCACCCAGTGAAATGAATCAATTTTGAGACGATGAAACACGGTTTGATGACTCTTCTTGCGGTGTGTGCAACTCTGTGTGCTGTTGCGCAGACCAACCGCGTCTATATCAATGACTTTGAAATCGCACCGGGCTCGACGCTCGAGGTCCCTGTCATGCTGGCTAATCAAGACTCCACACGGGGCGTGCAGTTCAGGCTAACGCTCCCCAAAGGACTGCAATGCGTGGAGGTGAACTTGTCGCAGTATGCCGAACGCAAGGGCTTCGTCCTCAACAATACGCTCAAGGATGGCAGCAACCGCATGATGGTCTATCATGTGGGGCAGGCATTTTTCCCTCCTGGTGACAAGGCGGTTGTCGAGATGACACTGCAAGCCGATGAGACTTTTTCAGGTGGCAAGGTCTCGGTGTGGAAATGCCGTGGGGCGACCATGACCAACCAGACGATTTACATCGACGACAGCACAACGACGGTTTCTGTGCCGATGGCGGCACAGGGGGGCTCCTTTTTGGACACCGCACCGGTGGGTAATTAAACTTATCTTACTGTCTGAGGTCTAAAAGAGGAACAAAATTTTTAGACGATGATGAAACGAGTTTTATACGCGGTATTGCTCGCGGTGGCGATGGTGCTGCCGCAGCAGATGTTGGCAAGGGATTTCAGCAACGAGACCCTCAACTATGAGATTGTTTATCATTGGGGCATGATCTGGAAACATGCTGCTGATGCCAAATTGAGCATCCGCAAAACCAGTGACGGGTACTTCTCGCAACTCTCGGGAAAGACGCGCTCGTGGGCCGATAAGGTCTATCCCGTGCGCGATACCCTCAAGTGCACCATGGATAAGAACCTCAGGCCTTTGCGCTACGAGAAACTCACCCACGAGAAAGATTACTATGCCCGTGATGTGATCAAGTTCTCCTACAATTACAGCCACACCAATGCGCACTGCACGCGTTACCGCAAAAGCGGAACGACGAGCATCGATTTGAGCGCCAAGGCTCAGGCCTATGACATGCTGAGCGTCTTCTACATGCTGCGCAATCTGGACTATGACGAGTTGACCCGCAACAAGAACTACACCACGGTGGTCTTCTCGGGCAAGTTAAAGGAGTACCTCACCATCAACTACAAGGGCGTTGAGTCCATCAAAATGAGGGACGGCAGCAAGCGCCAGGCCCATCGCATCTCCTTCAAGTTCACGCAGAAGGGTGGCAAGCAGTCCAGCGATGACATTAATGTGTGGATGTCGACCGACGCCAGCCGCATTCCCTTGCTCCTGGTGGGCAAACTCCCCGTTGGCGAGGTCAAGTGCTACTACAAGGGTTAAAGGCCTCATCCTCATAAATATATAAATAGTTTGAATTGTTCCAAATTTCACCAATAGTGTGATATTTGGAATAATTGTTTTCGGGAATAATTTTTTGAGCTATCTTTGCACCCATAAAACAGACCTAATACTCTGATTGCAATTATGCGAAACATCGTTCTTATGGCGTTATGCGCCATCTCGTTAGCCGTCTCGGGGCAAGTGGTGACGCTTGATTCCTGCAGGCACATGGCATTGCGCAATAACAAGGAAATCCAGCAGGCAACTTTGGGTATCGAGAAGGCCGGCTACCAGCGCAAGGAGGCTGCGGCGGCCTATCTGCCCCAATTTGACCTCACCGGCGGTTATATCTACAATTCTCGCAAAGTCTCGCTCGTAAAGGAGGACCAGATGTTGCCCACCAAGTCATTTAACTTGCAGACGGGTCAATATGACTACAACCTGGTTATTGACCCCACGACGGGTTACCCCTTGCAGGTTAACGGGCAGTATGTGCCATCGACAATCGCCTTGTTGCCAAAGAGTGGTTTGACCTACAACATTCACAATCTGATGGGTGGAGCGCTCACAGTGACACAACCCATCTACATGGGTGGCAAAATCACCGCAATGAATCAGATTACCGAACTTGCCCAGCAACTCGCTCGAGAGATGCACGACAGCAAGGTCGAGGACGTGATTTATAATGTCGATGCTGCCTACTGGCAAGTTGTTTCGTTGTGTGCCAAGCAAAAGCTTGCTCGCAGTTATGTCAACCTGGTTCAGACCCTTGACAATGACGTCAAGGCGATGGTCAGTGAGGGTGTGGCCACCCGCGCCAACCAGCTTGCTGTGGATGTGAAGCTCAATGAGGCTAACGTCGATTTGACCAAGGTCGATAACGGTGTGACCCTGTCGCGCATGCTGCTGGCCCAGTTGTGTGGATTGCCCGTGAACACCATGATGACGCTCGCCGATGAAGGCCGTGAAGACTTGAACCTGAGTCTCGCACCGTCCAATTTCAATCTCGACGAGGTATATGACAAGCGACATGACGTGCGCTCGCTGGAATTGGCAACTAAAATCTATGACCAGCAAGTCAAGGTTGCACGCAGCGAGATGATGCCTAAGCTCGCAGCTGTCGCCGTACTGCATGCCACCAATCCCAACAGCTATGACGGTTTCGAGAACCGTTTCGGGGCTGGTTTCAGTGTGGGCGCGACGCTCAGGGTGCCCCTGTGGCACTGGGGCGGCTTGAGCAACAAGGTCAAGGCTGCGCAGGTCGAGGCCGACGTCAAACGTCTGGAACTTGATGATGCCAAGGAGAAAATCGCTTTGCAGATCAGTCAAGCCGCCTTCAGCTATCAGGAGGCATTCAAGACTTTCGAGGCGACCAAGGCCAACCTCGCCCAAGCCGACGAGAACTTGCGCATTGCGGGCATCGCCTTCAAGGAAGGAATGGGCACCGTTGACGAGGTGCTTGCTGCCCAAACAGCGTGGCTCAAGGCCAACAGCGAGAAGATTGACGCCGAAATCAACGTCCAGCTCACCCACGAGTACCTCTCAAAGGTCATGGGCTCAATGAACTACTAGGCGCTGTAGTCAAGGTCAATCTGTGCCGTGACTCCTGTCGCAGCCCCAAAAAAACTGACAACTAAAAACTGACAACAATAATATGGAAAAAGACGAACAGAGAACTGTAGTCCGCAAGAAGGACAAAGCGTTGCTGGCGGCATTAGCCGTGTTTGCACTGGTAATGGCCGGCGTTGCCATCGTGGGCATCCTGCTCATCCGTCCTGCCGACGCGACAATTCAAGGACAGGCCGACTGCGACGCTGTGCGCGTGAGCGGAAAACTCCCTGGACGCATCGTGCGTTTCTATGTCCAGGAGGGTGACACAGTGCACAAGGGTGACAAGCTGGTGAGCATCTACTCCAGCACTGTTGATGCCAAGTATTATCAGGCCAAGCAGATGCAAGAGGCTGCTGCATCGCAGAACCAGAAGGCCGAGCGTGGCACCCGCGAGGAACTCAAGCAGGGCGCCTACAACATGTGGCAACAGGCCATCGCGGCACAGACCATTGCCGAGAAGACCTATCAACGTGTGGAGAACCTGTACAAACAAGGTGTCGCAACTCAGCAAAAGCGTGACGAGGCCAAGGCCGCCTATGATGCTGCCACGGCTCAGGTCAAAGCCGCTAAGGCTCAGTATGACATGGCGGTGAAGGGTGCACAACAAGAAGACAAGAACGCCGCGCGCAGCATGGCCAATGCCGCTCGCGGATCGGTCATGGAGGTCGAGAGCCTGCTCGAGGACCAAGTGCTCGTGGCACCGTGTGACGGCGAGGTGAGCGAAATCTATCCCCAGGAGGGCGAACTCGTGGCGATGGGCACTCCCATCATGTCAATTGCCAAGATGGATGACATGTGGGTGAGCTTCAGCGTGCGCGAGGAGATTCTCAACGACCTGCCCATGGGCAAGGAAGTGAATGTGCGCATCCCTGCACTGAACAACCTGATGACCAAAATGTCGGTCTATTACATCCACGACATGGGCAGCTATGCCGTGTGGCAGGCAGCCAAGGCTCAAGGCCAGTATGACAGCAAGACCTTCGAGGTGAAGATGCGTCCCGTGAGCAAGGTGCCCAACCTGCGCCCCGGCATGTCAGTCATCCTCGAGAAATAACTAAGGGCTAAAGACTAAAGGACTATGATCACAAAATACATAGGTCGTTCATTCAAGCGCGGGTGTGTGCAACTCGTGCGGCGCCCCATGTATTTCTTGCTGATAGTCATCATGCCAATCCTGTGTTGTTGGTTCCTCATGGATCTCGTTAAAGGCGGATCCGTGCAGCGTGTGCCCGTCGGCATCGTTGACCTGGACAACAGCATTCTTTCCCGTCAGGTGTCACGCACCTTGAACGGATTGCAGCAGGTGAATATCCGTCACCATTATGCTAACTATGCCGAGGCGCGCGACGCCGTGCAACGTGGCGAGGTGTTGGGTTTCTTCCTCATCCCCGAGAATCTCGAGGAGCATGCTCTGGGTGGACGTCAACCTGTGGTGAGCTACTATGTGAACTACGCTTATTATGCACCGGCGTCGATGCAGTACAAGGGTTTCAAGACCATGTCACTGCTGGCCAATGGCGCCATCGTGCAGACGGCCCTGCGCACAGTGGGCTTGCCCAACGAGGTCATCGCAGCCACGCTGCAACCCTATCAAACTCACGTCCACGCACTCAACAACCCGTTCACCAATTACAACTTCTACCTGAACTCGACGTTTGTGCCTTGTTTCTTGTCGCTGTTCATCCTGCTGGTGACCGCATTCTCGCTGGGCTTGGAGTTGAAGTCGGGCTTGAGCCGGCAATGGCTCAAAACGGCTGGTGACAGCATGTTCCTAGCCCTGGTGGGTAAACTGGTGCCGCAAACGGTGCTCTTCACTGTCGTGGGCTGGTTTATCCAGTGGATGATGTTTAGCTGCTATGACTTCCCGCTCAACTGCAACCCGTGGAACATGCTGTCGGCGATGTTCTTGCTCGTGGTTGCCAACCAGAGTATAGCCGTGCTGTTTTTCTGCTTCGTGCCCAATTTCCGCTACGGCACCATGCTGTGCACGCTGCTGGGCATGGTCTCGTTCTCTTTCTCGGGCTTTTCGCTGCCCACCGAGTCGCTTTATCCATGGGTGCAGTCGTTGGGATGGGTGATGCCCATCAAGTACTATTTCCTCATCATGGTGGATCAGGCACTTAACGGCATCGACTTGTATTATTCGCGCATTTACTATGCGGCTCTCATCGGGTTCACCATTTTGCCCATGTTGTTGTCATGGCACTTGAAGAAAGAGTGCCTCAATCCCGTGTATGTGCCTTGATTAAGATATGACCGAGAAAGTGAAACATAGCAGACTGTTCCTGTGGTTTGTACAGGTGCTCAAGGTGTGTGGCCGCGAGTTGCTGCTCGTCTTCCGCGACGAGGGCGTGGTCATCTTCTTCCTGTTGCTCAATGCCGTCTATCCTGTTTTGTATGCCCTCATCTATAATCCCGAGGTGGTGCGCGACGAGCGTGTCGTTGTCATCGATGACAATCGCACCGCGATGAGTCGCGACTTGATTCGCCGCATGGATGCGACGCAGGAAGTCGCCATCGTCGGCTATGCTGCTAATATGGAGGAGGCGCGTGAGGCGATGCACCGCAAGGACTGCTATGGCATCTTGCATGTGCCACGCGACTTCGCTCAAAGCGTTACCCGTGGCGAACAAGGTCACATCTCACTCTATTGCGACATGAGCGTGATGATGCGCTACAAGGCGATGTTCACCGCACTCACCAACGTTACACAGGCTATGGGCAACGAGCGCTTGGCTGCCAAGATCGAGCCGTTGACCAGCATGGGCGGTAGCATTATCGAGAGTCGTCAGGTGCCCGTGGGCAACCCCGCGATGGGTATCGCCAGCGCCGTGCTGCTGTTCATCTTGCCGCTGGTGCTGCAGCAGAGCATGATTCTGGGTATCGCCATGTTGCATGGTGGCAGCATCGAGCGACGTCGCCGCAACGGCGGTCGCGACCCGATGGCGATTGAGGCAGGGCCTGCTGCTACCATCATCGGCAAGATGATGTGCCACCAGATTGTCTATGTCCTGCCAGTCATCTATGTGCTGCACTATGTGCCCTTGATGTTCGGTTTCCCGCAGTATGGCGACCTGCTGCACATCATCTGCTTGGCTGTGCCGTTTATCATCGTCGTTTCGTTGATGGGGCAGACGCTGCAGGCTGTTGTCAATGAGCGCGAGAGCGTGTTCCTGCTCTTTGTGTTCTCGTCGGTGGTGTTTGTCTTCTTGACGGGCGCTTCATGGCCACGTTTCCTCATGTCTAAATTTTGGCGTGCAGTGGGCGATTGTGTGCCCGGTGTCTGGATGTCAAACGGATATGTCCGCATGCAGGCCGATGGTGCCTTGCTCTATCAGACGGCCCATGAGTACTGGATGTTGTGGCTACAGGTGCCTGTGATGTTCATCTTGGCCTATCTGGTTGAGCGTTTCGTCAATCGTCGTCGTTATCGCTCTTGGATTGCTGCCAGCGAGGACAACCCAAACGTCCTCACCCGCATCGATTTGGCTAAAAACGGCGTCGGCTAATACTCTTCGTTAAAAATTCCGTTGTCTCAGTTGCCTCTCAATGAAATGCAATATCCGTCAGGCACAAGAGTGCTGGTGTGGCGCCTAGATGAAGAGATGCCCCAGTTGTTGGCTTTGTGCCGCGAGGCGGAGATTCCTGTCGACGATTTGACCTGCTTGCCGTTGAAGCGGCAGCGCGAGAAAGCAGCCGAGTTGCTGCTGTTGCACCGCGC
Organism: uncultured Bacteroidales bacterium; assembly: GCA_902784675.1. Lineage (GTDB taxonomy): Bacteria > Bacteroidota > Bacteroidia > Bacteroidales > Muribaculaceae > Sodaliphilus. The sequence goes on from CACZVR010000019.1 coordinate 6,756, forward strand.
CTTCGGGCGGCCACTATCACTGCTTCATGACAAACAGGGAGCGCCCGAGGTCGAGGGTACTGACGTGAATATCAGCATCTCGCACACCCCGCAACTTGTGGTGTTAGCCTGTAACAAGAATCAGGTCGTCGGCATTGATGCCGAGCAATGCGACAGGCAGCAGGTGCTGCGCGTGCGCGACAAGTTCCTCAATGCCAATGAAAAACAATTCATCTACCCCGATGATCTTCCGTCGCATGTTCTCGCTTGGACGGCCAAGGAGGCCATCATCAAGGCCGAACGCAATAGCGCGTTGGACTGGACCGACGGTATCTGTCTGGAGCCGTTCGACATCCGTGACGATGAAACACTTGTCACAGCCCGTTGCGCAGGACGCCGCTACTCTTTGGTGAGCCGTATACTCGAGGGCCATCGCGTCACCGTGGCAACACTTGCCGTGGTGTAAACCCTGCCGTGAGGGCAATAATGAGAGGAAATCATCGTTAATAGGGTATAAATGAATGATAACGATGAAAATGATGATGAAATATTTCGTCCGCACAGTCGCGTCCCTTTTGGTGATGTTTGGCTGTGTAATTCCTGCATTGGCACTCGACAAGAGCTTTTATGCCGAGAGCAGCAAGCTCGCCACTGGCAAATGGGTGAAAATCGCTGTGACCGAGACCGGCATCTACCAGATCACGGCCGATGACATCAGCCGTTGGGGACTGGGCAGCGACTTGTCGCAGATTCATGTCTTCGGCTATGGCGGTGCGCCGCTCAGCGAGACGATGCGTGGAGACAATTACGCCGACGATCTTCCTCAGATGCCTGTCGTCCGCACAGCCGACCGCATCCTCTTCTATGCCCAGGGGCCTTTGACGTGGAAGCGCTTGAACGGACTGGTGCCCCTGCTGCAGGTGCAGCACCCCTATGCCAAGTCGGGCGCCTATTTCGTGACAAACGACAGCCGTTTCAGCGACATCGCCATCGATGTTGCCGAGAAAGAACCCACTGGTGATGTGGTGACCACCTACACCGAGCGTTTGTTCCACGAGCAGGAGATTGCCAATCCAGGTGAAACCGGCCGCGTCTTCTTGGGCGAGAATTTCATGACAACAAAGAAACAGTCATTTGATTTCAAGCTTGATGGACTGATTGAAGGCAGCCGCGTGTATATCGTCACCGAGTTCGGCGCACAGACCAAGGGCGCCAACAGCACGGTTACTTTGTCTTGCAATGACACGGTATTCACTGTAACCGACTTTGACGTTATAGGGACGTGCGATAAGCTCAACCACACTCATTACAAGTCGAAGCAATCCTTGAAATCTATTGTCCCTGACGGAACCGACAATCTCAAATTCACAGTCAATTATTCCTGTCCGGGTAATGTCTATGTGGCAAGGTTGAACTACATCACGGTGAACTATCAGCGCGCGATGGCGCTCAAGAAAGGAAGCCTCAGCTTGCCCATTCCCGATGCCAAAACCTCGACGACTTATCAAGTGTCGGGCTGTAGTGCATCGACGCGTGTGTGGGATGTCACGGCCCCCTATGCGCCGGTTCAGATGAAAACTGCTCTCAATGACGGAAATCTCAAGTTTTCTCCTTCTCAAAGCGGTCGTCGTGAGTTCATTGTGTTCGACGAGTCAGGCACTTATTCTAAGCCCGAACTGCTGGGTGAGGTGTCCAATCAGGATATTCATGCCCAACCCACGCCCGACATGATTATCCTTGCGCCCAGTGCCTATCTCGAGCAAGCAGCACGTGTCGCAGCTTTGCACGAACGCTATGACCACTTCCGTGTGCTGGTGCTGGATCATGAGAAAGTGTTCAACGAGTTCTCGAGTGGCACCCAGGATGCGATGGCCTACAGGCGTCTGTGCAAGATGTTCTATGATCGTGGCAGGAGTGAGGATGGACACCAGCTGGGTTACCTCTTGCTCATGGGCAACGGCAATTACGACAACCGTTCGCTCACCAATTCTTCAGCATTGAATTACCCCCGGTTGCTCACTTGGCAGTCCGAGGATTCTAACGATGAGGATAAGTCAATCTCAAGCGATGACTACTTTGGCGTGTTGACCGATGGATCGATAATTGCCGATAATGTGACCTTGAATATCGCTGTCGGACGCATGCCTGCCAAGAGTGTTGCCGAGGCGCGCACGTTGGTCAATAAACTGGAGAAATACATCACTAAGCCCTCTTATGGCGCTTGGAAGAATCAGGTGCTCATGGCCGCCGATGACGAGAATGATGGCAAGCACATGCGCCAGTCCAAGAGCCTGATTAAGAGTGCACGTGAAAATGGTGGTAACGACATGGTGTTCAATTATGTCTTCATCGATGCTTTCAATTCGGTGAGTCAGGGCGGCTCGCGCAGCTATCCCGATGCCAGGAACAAGATGTTCAATCTCCTCAACGAGGGTGTGCTGTGGTGGAATTATATCGGCCACGCCAGCACCCAGAACTGGACGGGTGAAGGTCTGCTCACACGCACCGATGTCGAGACCAACCTCTATTACAGGCATCTGCCCGTACTCTATGCGGCGACTTGCGAGTTCTGCCGTTATGACAATTCAATCCTGTCGAGCGGTGAGCGCATGCTCTTGAACGCTAACGGTGGCGTGATTGCCATGCTGTGCCCCTCGCGACTGGCCTACGTCGACGAGAACGGTTTGCTCTCCAAATCGATGGGCAAATATGTTTTCTCGCCCGATGCGCAAGGACTGCCGCGACGCATCGGTGATATCATGCGCTTGGCCAAGAACGAGAACGTGACTAACCTCACCTCCAACAACCGTCGCTTCCATGTCTTCGGCGACCCGGCCATGCGACTGGCCTATGCTCCTTACAGTGTGCAGGTCGAGACCATCAACGGCGAGCAGGTGAGCCCCGACAAGATGCCTCACTTCAAGGCGCGTCAGCGGGTTGACTTCGCTGGAAAGATTGTCGATTGGAAAGGAAACCTTGCCGAGGGTTTCAACGGCACGGTTGTCTCGACGCTCTTTGGTCCCGAACAGGAAGTCATCACACACGGCTATGGCGAGGAAGGCGATACGGTGCATTATTATGATCGTCCCAATCGTCTGGCCATTACCGTGGACACCGTCATGGCAGGACGCTTCAATGTGAGTGTGATCATTCCCAGCGAGGTAAATAACGAGTATGACAACTTCGTGCCTTCGCTCATCAACCTCTATGCCTATGACAGCGCCGACACGTTAGAGGCAAAGGGCAGCAACAGCAATTTCTGCATCTACGGCTACGAACAAGAAGAAGTGGCCGACACCATCGGGCCCGACATCATTGTCATGGGTCTGAACGATGAGCAGTTTGTCGACGGCGCAGATGTCAACGAGTCACCACTGTTGCTCGCTACTGTGGGTGATGAGAGCGGCGTGAATTTCTCCTCGGCAGGTATCGGACACAGCATGTCGCTGACACTGGATGGCACCATCAGTTATAATGACCTGGTGGGTTACTACACCCCGTTGTATGCCGATGAGGGCACGCTGGGCAGCATCAATTACCAGCTGAGCGACCTCTCACCAGGCTTGCACACGCTGCGACTGCGCGTCTGGGATGTCTATAACAACGTGAATGAGCGCACCATCAGGTTCAATGTCGTCCACGGTCTCGCACCCGAGATTGCCGATGTCTATTGCTCGCCCAGTCCCGCAAGCTACGAGACGTCATTCTATGTGAAGCACAACCGCCCCGATGCGGTAGTCTCGGTCACCATCGATGTCTATGACCTCATGGGACGCAAAGTGTGGAGTTCGACACAGTCGGCACGCAGCGACATGTACACCTCCACGCCAGTCACTTGGGACCTCACCGACGTGGGCGGCCGTCGCGTCCCCCGTGGCATCTATGTGTATAGGGCCACAATCACAACCGATGGCGTGAAAGAGGCCACCAAGGCCAAAAAACTTGCTGTCACCAGCGAGTAAAACCCAATCAAATCGTCTGTCAAAAAGCTCCGTTAGGAGCGATGAGAAAATAGGCAGGGGCGCAACATGGAGAATCCGCGTTGCGCCCCTGCAATCTTTTTATCACCCCCATTTTATCCCATGAGGCGTGACAGAATCAGATGAGAATGCTTATTTGATGGCGTTCCTCATGAGCTGCACAAGTTGCTTGTGTCGCAGATTCATGAACTTCAAGATCAGGCCCACAGCAATGAAAAGGAATGACAGGATGATGAGCATGCAGCCGACAAACAAGGTCGGGAAGCGTGGTACCAAGCCTGTCTCGAAATACTCACCGAACACTGGGATCAACGCTACAATCGCCACCAGCAATGTGATGGCCGCAAGTGCGGTGAAGAACATCAGCGGTTTGTTGTTGATGAAAAGCTTCAAGATGGTTTTCAGCACCTTGAAACCGTCGCCAAGCGTGTTGAGTTTGGACGTGCTGCCCTGTGGCCTGTCTTGATAATCGGTATCAATTGATTTGATAAGGTAGTTGTTGTCCAGCGCATAGATGGTCATCTCGGTCTCAATCTCAAAACCATTACTTAGCAACGGAAATGTCTTGACAAAGTCGCGGCTCATGGCGCGATAGCCGGTCATGATATCTGGAATGTCACTGTTGAACAACTTGTTGATGAGGAACTTGACGAGTCTGTTGCCTGAATTGTGCATTGGGCGACGGTTTACGCTCACATAGTTGGAGCGACAGCCCACAACCATGTCAATACCCTTGCCGAGCACCATGTCACACATCTGGGGCATTTGTTCAACGCAGTAAGTGTCATCTCCGTCAATCATCACATAGCAGTCGGCATCAATTTTCTTGAACATGGAACGCATCACATGACCCTTGCCTTGACGGTATTCGTGATCCACGATCGCACCGTGCTCAAGTGCGATTTCGGCGGTTCCGTCAGTCGAGTTGTTGTCAAACACATACACCTGTGCCTCGGGCAAAACGTTTTTCACTTTGTCGATGACTTGGCCAATGGTGATGGCCTCATTATAGCAGGGAATTAATACGGCGATTCTGTTCATGATTTCTTGATGATGGTTTGCCAGTTGATGGTCTTGGCGAAAAATACAATCAGCGCAACAATGGTTACCAAGCCGATGCGCCATGTGAAGAAGAAATGGATATAGGTGTGTTGCATCAATACTGCCGACCAGATCAGCGGCATGATTGCAACAAGAAGAAGCCAGGCGTTGTCGCGGATAACGCGTGACGGTTGGCGACCGCGCCAGTATGCAGCAACAAGTGCCGCCAATGCTATTATGACACTCAGGAATACAGGTTTTGTGGAAAGGCGTTGCCAAACGGTCAACAGGATAGAAACCGTTGTGGCCCCTTCCTCGCTGGTGCTGCTGCCTACGGTGCGGATGCGGGCGTTGGCCATCGCGTCACCAATGATGTCCGACCCGGTGATGACACTAGCCAACACCCATTTCGAAATCCAGATTGACGCATAGCCGCCCAACCACATGAGCGATAAGAGCATCACCACTTTGAACGCCCGTCTGGGCTTATTCATCAAACAAAACACGATAAGGGGCGGTCCCAATGTGATGATGGGTGTAGTGAGCAGGTCGCAGTATGAGGTCAATCCTCCCAGAACGAAGAATCCTACGCAAACCCGCGAGGTGGTCAGGTATTTCGGCTTGAGCAGCAATAGCGTCAGCATCGCAGTGAACATGATGAAAAAACATGTCGTGTACTGGATGTTCAACGGGACGTAAGTGATGCCCACACAGGCCAATCCAATGACCAGGGCAATCGAGAAAGCATGAGAAACTTTCTTGTACGAGAGGATGATGCACAGCAACCCTAGTATGGCGAGTGACAGGTAGTTGATGAGTCTGATGCCGCGATAATCGGTGATGCACAGTAGCGGCCTGAGAAGCGTTTGATAGCCATGCCAATAACGGGCATATTCTTGAACGTCAACCGGATTGCCGTTCAGCAAGTCTCGTGTCGCGTCAAATAGACTGCCTCCCTCGTTGAAGTGAAACTTGTTCGCCATTGCGCTGTTGAGTGGGTGATGGTGGTCCACACCGGCAGCGATGTTCATCATGATGCAGTCGGTCACATTGTCTTGGGTGAGAAGCCTGGTGCGGTGAACTGGCTTCTCGCCTTCGGAGGCCAACTCGTCAACCGACGCGCGCAGATTGCCTTCGATGGCCGAGTACGGAATCGTGTCTACCAATGTAATCAGCATCAGTAGAGTGGCCACGAGGGCAAGATATGCAATCGCTAGGGTGACTATGTAGTGACAAGGCCGGCTCATGTGATGATTGTATGGCGAGGTGAAGGTCTTTTTTATAGTACGCAAAAGTATATCAAACTATTCAATTGGCCAAATATTTGACTTTTATTCAAGGACAATTGTTGGCTGTCAGCCTATATGCTAGACTGATTTTTGTCGTTTGTTGAGCTGTATTTTGGCGTGCTCTTTTGTAATGCCTCTGCGCTAACATTTGTTAAAAACTGCGCCATTTTTCGTAAAATACCGCTCAAATACCTTGATATATCAAAAATTAAGGTAATTTTGTAGGTTAATTGCATCATTATTAGATGAAAATGCCCAAGAATAACGAGAACCGGACAATCCTTCCCGAGCCGACAATCAGGCGTTTACCATGGTATCTGTCCTATGTCCGCATGCTTGATAACTTGCATGTCGAGTATGTGTCTTCGACACAGATATCCAAGGAACTCAATGTGCAGTCTTCACAGATTGCCAAGGATTTGTCTTTCCTCAACGTCCGTGGTAAGACACGCATCGGTTATGAGGTGCCGCATCTGCTCAAGGAACTGGAGGACTTTCTCGGGTTCAACAAGTTTCATGATGCTGTGGTCATCGGCACGGGTAGCCTGGGAACGGCGCTCATGCAAGACCACGGTCTTGTGAACTACGGCTTGAACATTGTCGCCGGATTCGATGTCCGCACCGACGTCATCGGCGAGACCATCGGCGGACTGCCTGTCTATGCGATAGGGCAGTTGAGCGAGTGGCAGCGTGAGCATGGCGTCTCGATCGCCATCATCACCGTGCCCGTTGAAAAAGCCCAGGAAGTGGCCGACCTGGCCATTGCCAGCGGCATGACGGCACTGTGGAACTTCACACCTTACCGCATCAAGGCGCCTGTCGATGTGGTCATTGCCAACACGTCGATCTACGCCCATCTGGCTATCATCTATAACAGGATGCACATGACAAGCATTGGTGCTGAACAGGACAGCATGAATTCGTCACCCTCAAAACAAGACAAGAAGGAAGAATGAAGGTGATCGGATTCACGGGGAACTATGATGTGGTGGATGAAACGCCCAGGAGTTATCTCATGGCCGATTCGTCCCTGCTGTTCTCGGGTCGTCCTTTCTTCGTCCCCGACTTTGCCCAGCGATTTGTGGTCACGCCCACAATCGCTGTCAGGACGGGGCGCTTGGGCAAGGGCATCGCGCCCAAGTTCGCTCACCGCTACTGGGATGCGATGACTGCGGCCTTCAGCGTCTGTGCTTGCGACAGCGACACCCCGCAGCTCCTGGCGCTCGACCGTGCGTTCGACGGTGCGGCCATCATGGGCGATTGGGTGACTGTTGACGGTCTCGATGATCCCATGCAACAGGTGGTCGAGGTGATGATCGATGACCAGGTGGTCTCGCGACACTGCTTGGCCGACATGCGGTGGCCCTTGGATGACATGATTGCGGGAATCAGTTCCCGTAGCAGCATCAAGATGGGCGACATCATTATCACCGGTGAAACCTCAAAGCCGACAACCATCGTGCCGGGAAACCACTTGACCGCTACCATCGGTGGCAGGCAGGTGCTCAACGTGAAAGTGAGATTATAAAACGTGATTGCAAGATATAAAGCGAAATATAACTAAAATCATTAAATATGCGACAACTGACAAAACTTCAACTCGTTTGCTTGGCGATTCTGGCCATCTTCTGTGTCAGCACTGCCAGTGCATTCCACCCGTCAAAGTATGCCACGACTTCCAAACTTGCCAATGGCAAGTGGGTGAAAATCACCATCCCCGAGAATGGTGTGTATGAATTGACTTACAATGAACTAAGGGAAATGGGTTTCGCCAACCCCGACCAAGTCAAGGTTTTCGGCAGTGGTGGTGGCCGCATTTCCGAAATTCTCAATGGAAATGCCCCCGATGACCTGGTGCGTGTGCCCATGTTGCGCATCAACAACAAGATCTGTTTCTACGGTGTGGCTGCAGTCACTTTCTCGATTACTGATTATTCAGGTTCGCCCAACTTTATCCGTGCTCTGAATCCTTACTCACAGGTCGGATGTTATTTCCTCTCCGAGGATAACTACCCCGACATCAATCCTATAAAGAAGGCCACGGTGACGGTGAATAATTACGTCAACACTCCGTCAAGTCTGGGATTTTTCTATCATGAGAACGAGCGCGCTTCAGTCAGCTACTCGGGCAAGGACATGTTGGGTGAGGATTTCACCAACGACCGAGTGTTCATCGACTATAACCTTCCCGACCTCTCCGACAGTTTGATTGTTGTGCGCACTGTGATAGCTGCCAATGTTGACCAGATCACTTATGCCAGCGCAGCCCTCCACAGTGGTGGTGTGACCGATACTGTCCCCTATGCAGTGTCTTCATCACGCATCTATTCTCCTTCGGGTGATTATGTATATTACAACTACGCCTCTCCCTTTGCTCGACTCAAACTCTCAAAACCTGCTGAGCAGGGACAGTATGAGCCTTTCTTGAAATTCAGCGCATCGAATCCCAACGTTTCGATGTCTAAGCTTGACTATTTCATTCTCACCTACAAGCACACCAACCTGCTCCGAGCCGATAATGGCAATCAGGTGCTGATGGGCTATGGACAAACCAATGGCAGCGAGCGCTTCCAGTTGCCCAACGCTCCTGCAGGAACAGTGGTGTGGGGCGTCAATACCCCTGCTCAACCCGTCGAGGTGACCACGTCAACCTACAACGATTTGAGCGGTTCGGGATTGTGCTTCTTCTCAACGAGCGCTAACACATCGCTGTATGTGGCTTTCAATCCCAACAGCACGTTGAAGAAAATTTCAGCCTATGAGTACGTCAATAACCAGAATCTCCATGGGTTGGCGACTCCCGATCTGGTGATCATCACCGACAAGACTCTCCACGAGCAGGCACAACGCCTTGCCGACATGCATGCCGCTATTGACGGCATTGATGTGCTTGTCGTTGATCAGGATCAGGTGTTCAACGAGTTCACCAGCGGCACCCGCGATGGTATGGCCTATCGCTTGTTCTGCAAGATGCTCTATGATCGCAACAACGCCAAGCTCAAGAACCTGCTGCTCTTCGGTGCGGGCTCTTTCGATAACCGCGGAATCTTGGGTGAGCATCCCCAGGACCTCTTGACCTATCAGAGTGACAACAGCAACTATGCCGACTTCTCGTTCACCAGTGATGACTTCTTTGGTTTCCTCGGCGATAATTCAGGTGCCAACATCCCTGCCGACAGGCTCACTATCGGTGTGGGACGCATCACTTCAGCCAATCCCGAAGAGGCCAAGAGCGATGTGGACAAGATTGTCCGCTACTATGCTAACCCCGATTACGGTGTTTGGCGCAACAACACCATGGTCATGAGCGATAGCCCTGACAAGGGTCTGCACATGTTCCAGGGCGAGGGTTACAAGAACATGATTGACAATGAGCTGCTCACGGGTATGCATGTCAGCACCGTTCACAACTCGATGTACCCCCGTTCCAACACTCAGCCCACTGTCGTTCCGCGCCGCCGTGATGCTGTTGAGGCTAATCACAAGTTGAGCAACCTCTTCAAGGAGGGTCTGTACTTCGCTACCTATGTGGGTCATGCCGGCCCCGTCATGTTCACCAAGTACAGCAACACTTGGAAAACAAGTGATGTGGTGACCACCAAGTATGACCATTTCCCCATCATGACCACGGCTTGCTGTGATGTGGCTCACTTCGACAACGACACCCGAGGAATCGCCGAACTCATGTTCCACCAGCCCGAGGGCGGTGCCATCGCACTGATGACGTCTTCGCGCATGGTTTACGCGACCCACAACGACCAGTTGAACAAGTATTTCATCAATGCCATGTTCAGCCACGCCTCTACTGGCAAGTTCCTCACGTTGGGTGAGGTTTACAAGCAGGCAAAGTTGGGCTTCGAGCAGAGCAATGCCAACAAGTTGTCTTTCTTCTTGCTGGGTGACCCTGCGATGAAGATCAACTATCCCATCTCACGTTTCAACATCACTTCGGTAAACGGCACCAACATGACCGATTCGACGGCGATAGCACAGGTTTCGCCGCTCATGAAGTTCAATTTCACCGCCCAGGTGGTTGATGCCGACGGCAATCTTGATACCAGCTTCAACGGTAATGCGACAGCTACCCTCTACGACAAGGATGATCTGTTCACCGATTTGACCTTCGCTGTTGACGGTGTTCAGGTGACTCGCAATATCTACAAGGATCGCAACAAGCTCACCGAGGTTGCCGGTCGCGTGGTGAACGGTGTCTTCAACGGCACGATGATTGTCCCCGAGGCTGTGCTGGCCAAGAATGCCAACGTGCTCCTGCGTGTCTATGCCCACAAGGATAATACCGACTACATGGTGAATGGCTTCACCAAGCAGATCAAGATGCTGCCTTACAGCCAGACCCTGGCCGTTAATGACAACGTCGCTCCGGTCATCACAAGCATGTTCATCAATGATCAGAGCCAATTCACCGATGGTGCCACTGTGGGCTCATCCTCGATGCTCTACATCACCGCAACCGATAACGAGGGCATCAGCGTGCAACCCAGCACATTCGACAGGACCATGTCACTCGTCCTCGACGAGGGCAAGAACACCTATCGTGACATCACCTGCTATGCCGTGGTTGATGACATGGGCAAACTCTTGAACATCGAGTTCCCCCTCGACAACATTGCCGAGGGCATCCACACGCTCACCTTCACTGTCTATGACATCGTGGGCAACAAGGCAACGCGCACCATCACCTTCATGGTGGGTTTGAACGGACAGTTCGAACTCGTCGCCGACAAGATGCCGGCCTACCTCAATGGTGAAGTCAACTTTGACCTGACTTCCGAACTGACCACCTCGCCCGAGGTCATCTTCCGTGTCACCGATGCCACTGGCAATCTGGTCTGGATGACCAAGACAAGCAATTTCCCTCTCACTTGGGACATGAAGGACATGAATGGCAACAAGGTGCCCGCAGGACTCTATCGCTACTTCGGAACCTATGACGATGGTTCCAACCATGGCGGCACCGCCATCAAGAAACTCATCGTGCTTGACCCGGTGAAGACTGCGGCCCAGTAAATCTCACGATGTGAATGTTCAACGCGCGGGAACCTCATCAGGCTCCCGCGCGTCATGTTCACCCGTCACCACCTGTTAAACAACAAGGGCCGCTCTCGCGGTCCAAGTTTAAAATAATATTGCGGCAGCACCTCACGAGGTGTAGCCGCAATAGCTGTTTCTTGTGCTGTCTGGACGTGATTACTCGCCGGGAGCGATAGCGCCAGTGGGGCAAGCGTCAGCGCAGGTGCCGCAATCCAAGCAGGTGTCGGGATCGATCGAGTAGATGTCGCCTTCCTTGATGGCGTCGGCGGGGCATACTGACTGGCAGGTGCCACATGCTACACAGCTATCAGAAATTACATAAGCCATAATTGTGAGTGTTAAGTGAATTAGTTAATAATGTAGTTAAGTAAACAGTGCGACAAAAATAGTGCTTTTATTTGGAATGGTAGGCATATTTTGCCGTTTTTTCGCTCAAATGAGTAAACTTTTTCTCGTTTAGTCTTCATTTCTCGCTGTTTTTTTGTACCTTTGATGATGGAGAAACCCAAAAGTTTAATCACCATTATTTTTTTTCAACAATTATGGATACTATCGACTGGAAAGATAAACTGGGAAAAGCCTTTAATTTGCCCGTGAACGACGAGACAACAGCACCCCAAGAGGAAACCGCCGACAACCCCGACGCCTTGTCCCAGCAGGGCAAAACACGACTCGATATCGTCCTCGAGCGCAAGGGCCGCGGTGGAAAACAGGCAACCATTGTCACTGGCTTCACTTGCGACGACGAGGCGCTCAAGCAAGTCGCCTCCCAGCTCAAGCGCTCACTGGGTGTTGGCGGCAGTGCACGCGGTGGCGAAATACTGATTCAGGGCGATTTCCGTCAGCGTGTCCTCGATCAGCTCACGGCAATGGGTTTCAAGGCTCGCATAATCTGACACATTATATTTATATCACTCTTTAAGCACAACACACATGAACGGCAACAATCGCAATCTTCTCGTCATCAAGGCATCGGCTGGCTCCGGTAAGACCTATAACCTGGCACTGCAATACATTCGTCTGCTGCTTTTCACTACCGATGGGGCAGGACGCGTTGTCCCGCGCCGCAAGGCAGGCATGAGCGGCATTCTCAATGTGCATCGCCAGTTGCTGGCCATCACCTTCACCAACAAGGCGACCGACGAGATGAAAGAACGCATCGTCAAGGAACTGTATAACTTGTCCGTCACGGGCCAGAAGAGCGACTATCTGGGAACTCTCATGCATGAGTCAGGACTCGACGAGACCACGCTCAGGACACTGGCACAACAGGCGCTGCACGAGCTGTTGTTCGATTACAGCAACTTCAACGTCAGCACGATTGACTCGTTCTTCCAAATCATCCTGCGCAACTTTGCGCGTGAACTGGACCGCGACTTCAACTACGACATCCAGCTCGAGGAAAAATATGCCGTGCGTGTGGCTTTGCACAAGTTCCTCCTCTCTTTGGGCCAGAAAGACAAGCCCACACAGGTGGACCTGTGGGTGAAAGAGTACATGCGCCACCTGTCGCACAGCGATGACGAAAACCGCAAGTGGAAATTCTTTGATGACGGTGGCGCCCTGCTCGATTTTGCCAAACAGATCAACACTGAGCTGTTCCGCACTCACATGGATGAGATCAGGAACTATTTGGGGAGCATCGATCAGAACGGCGATTTCCAGAGTGACTTCAGTCGCATCCGTGCCTTCAAGAAACATGTGCATCAGCTGGTCGAGGGACTTGAGGCCGAGCCCCAGCAAGTCAACCAGGATTTGATGAAAGAGCTCGCCACCGTGGCCGATGCTCTTAAAAGCAGGTGTGCGTTGAAGAATGCCTTACAGGCGGGCGCCATCAAGACCGATACGCTCAAGGGCGCCGATGAGGCGAGAATCGCCTCCCAGTTCGATACGCCCGTTGATACCGCTCAAGTCACTCGCATTACGCAGCTCGTGTCACGCCATTTCGAGCTGAAGAATTTGGTGGCCTTCTTCAAGTCGGTAGAAGGCAAACTGGGCCTTTTGGGCATGCTGGCCATGATTGACGTCTTCCTGGAACAATACCGTCACGAGACCAACTCAATCCTCATCGGTGATACCAATGACCTCATCGGCACAGTGCTGCAGAGTGGCTCCGACTTTGTCTATGAGCGCGTGGGGACAACGATATCCCACTTCATGATCGATGAGTTCCAGGACACCAGCACCAAGCAGTATGAGAACTTCCGCGGTCTCTTGCGCGAGAGTTTGGCAAATGGCAATTTCAACATGCTCATCGGCGACTCCAAGCAGTCGATTTACCGCTTCCGTAATGCCGACCCTGCCGTCTTCCGCGACAAGGTGGGCCAGGATTTTGCCAACGATATCTACCAGCCGCACGTCGAGCCGGGAAAGCCCCAGTCCGTCAATTTCCGCAGCTCGCCCAACATCATCGAGTTCAACAACCTGTTCTATGAGTTTGTCAGCACTTGCTATCCCCTCGTGCCCGCCGTTGCCAAGACCTATCAGGATGTGCGCCAGGGCATGCCCCCTGGCATCAACGAGAAGAAGGTGCCGGGCTATGTCCGCATCCTCTCCGGGAACTATCGGCAATTGTTGGATGACGAGTTCATCATGAACGTCTTCCTTCAGGAAGGTCGCACTGTCGACCCCGATCAGGCGCTCAGCGCCCTCGATGTCCTGCCGGCCTATCTGATGCAGCTGCATCAGCGTTTCGACTGGGGCAGGATAGGGATTCTTGTCAACTCCAATGCCCATGGCAATGAGGTGGTAGAGCGCATCCTCGAGTTCAACAGGACGGCCCCCGAGCCCATCAGCATTATCTCGGGTGATTCGCTGCTGCTCAACAATTCATCGGTCGTGAGGCGCATCATCGCGCTCTTGCGCTTCATCGACATCAATCTGTTCACTGCTCGCGAGGATGATGAGGAGGCCGACGAGGACACCCCCTTGGACAAGGTGTCGCAACGCATGATGAGAAAACGCCTCAACGACCAGCGTCTGTATGCAGGCTTGAGCCGTTTCATCCAGGCGGTGTCTTCTCATCCGGGTGCTTCCCCCGGGGAGCACGGCAATCTGCTCAATGACTGCTTGGCCGATGACAACATCTCGATTCCTGATGATGGGCGCTCGGCGGCAGCCCTGCTCGAGCAGCTGTTGCCTTCAGGCGATGAGCTCTCCACCCTCGTCAGCATCGTCGAGAACATCATCACCTATTTCAAGCGCGACCAGCTGGGCCAAGCCGACGTGGACCGCGAGGCGGCATTCCTGCTCGCTTTCCAGGACACCGTGCTGCAGTTCTCATCGATGCGCAACGGTGGCAGTGTCCGCGAGTTCCTCAAGTTCTGGGACGAGAAAAAGGACCGACTCACGGTGAACGCTTCGGCGACGACCGATGCCATCAACATCATGACCATTCACAAGGCCAAGGGACTGGAGTTCGACTGCGTGGTGATTCCTTTTGCCAATTGGGAGCTGAACGGCAATGCCCAAGAGCACTCCTATTGGATGCCCGGCACTGCTTTTGTCGGTGTCATGGACGCGATGGCTCCCCAGGCAGGCGAGTGTGACCCCGATATTCTCCCGCCTCTGTTGAATGTGCCCAAGAATGTCCTTGTTGATGCCTTTGAGAAAGGACACCTCAGCGGCAAGGCGCGTGACTTTGTCGAGGAGCAACTCACCGCCGTCATTCTTGACAACCTCAACAAGACCTATGTGGCTATGACGCGTCCGCGCACCGAGCTGCACATGTTCACCGATGCTGGCAAGAAGAATGACTTGAAGCCCCTGTTGCAGCAGTTCTTTGACAACAATGGTGACGTCAAGCCAATAATCGGCCGTGATGACGCCCCCACGGGGTGGTACGAGTACGGCGAAATCTCCACTCGCCAGGCCATTGATGCCAAGCGCACGGTCGAGCCTGTGACTGCCCGCCAGGTGGCCATGACGCGATATCCCGTCACCGACATCCCGCTCGAGGTGAAGGTGCGTCTGGAGCATGCCTCCAGTGCCAGCATCGACGCGGGCCTCAGACTCCACAATGTGATGAGCCGCATCCAGGACCGCGACGACGTGGATGCTGCCATTGCCATGGGACTGAAACACGGTGTGATTACCGATGACCCTGATGACCCTTGCGGCATCGACGTCATCAACGCCAACATCCGCGCTGCCATCCTTGACCCGCGCTGCAGACCTTCGGCTTGGTTCGATCCGGCCAACAAGGTTTACAGCGAGCGCACCATTTTCACCGACCTGGATGTCACCTCTCGAGAGGATGACCGTGTCAAGAACCCGCGACCCGACCGCATCATCCGCCTCCCCGACGGTCACATTCTCGTCATCGATTACAAGAGCGGCAGGCTCAAGAGGAGCGACCACCTGAAGCAGCTTCGAGGCTACATCGCACATCTGCAGGCCATCTTCCCCGGCACCCCCGTTGCCGGCCGCCTCTGGTACACCACCCTCAACCAAATCCTCGATGAAAAAGGCCGCCCACTCCCCCTCACCCTGTAGTGGTGTCCCGTCCAGTGGTTATGTCCCCTCACGTCTCCTGTTCGGTGGTTCGAGGCATCGCCTCGAACACCCCCTCAAAGAATAGAAACCATTAATCCTTCAATCGTCATGAAGCATTTGATTCTTTTCCTTGCCCTGTGTGTGATGCTGGTGACCTTCTCATCTTGCAGTGACGGCTATGTCGTGGGCGACGACATGGTCACCTATGAGTATTGGACATTCAGTTTCGGCACCCGTTACGATACCCTGCCAGGGGCCGATCCCGCGACATTCAAACCCGTGAACAAGTGGTTGGGGCATGACAGCCAGCGCGTCTATTACTTGAGCCGGCTGGTGCCTGGTGTCGATGTCGCGACGCTCAAGGCAGTGCGCAAACCCGTGTTCAAGGACAAGAACGATTACTACTACGAGACCTCGCCCGTCCATGTCGCCGACATGAAGTCATTCAAGATATTGAAGTGGGCTTACGGCAGTTTCTGGGCCAAGGATGCCCTCTATGCCTATTTTGACACGATGAGGATTCAGGCCGATGTCAAGACTTTTAAAGTCCTCAACCCCGCAGTTGCCAAAGACAAGATTCACGTCTATTACTTCGGAAAGATCATCCCCAATGCCGATCCCGCAACCTTCAAGCCCATCGGCAATTCAATCTATAACCGCGACAAGTCCCACATCTGGTACGGCAGCGACCTGCTCCAGGACGCCGATTACGAGACCTTCAAGGTCGACGACACCAGCACAGCCCACGACAAGTTCGGCACCTTCACCTTCGAAACCCGCGACACCATTCCTTAGCCCCTGTCAATCTACTATGAGCCACTATCGATGAGGATGTGTCAGGAGTGCGGATGCATCACTACACCTCCGTCTCACCCAGTCAATTCATTCTCGCGGATGCCATAGTATTTATTGTGTTTATTGTCTTCTTTTTTCGTTATTATGGTCTTCTTTTTCTCAGCGTGGGTCTAGGATAAAAACTTTTTACTACCTTTGCAGTTTGAATGGAATAAAAACTAAAGATTATGTCTATAGATAATATACTTGCCGAGGCTACAGCGTTGGCTGTGAAAGAATTGTATGGTGTGGATTTCCCCGCCGAGAAG
>CACZVR010000020.1 GCA_902784675.1 uncultured Bacteroidales bacterium
TGCCGATTGGTGCATCGCTCGTGTGGCCCAGACCGTTGGCGACAAGCAGAACTATGATTATTTCCTGAATCGCAGCAAGTCCTACCGTCATTATTTTGATCCCAAAACGCGTTTCATGCGTGGCAAGGATTCTATGGGAAATTTCCGTGACGTTGCGGATTTTGACCCGCTGTCGACCAAACATCGCAATGACGACTATTGTGAGGGTAATGCATGGCAGTACACCTGGCTGGTGCCGCATGATGTCCACGGTCTGGTGGGTCTTTTCGGTAGCGAAAAAGCGTTCACCGCCAAACTTGACTCGCTTTTTATCGTTGAGGGAGACATGGGTGAAGAGGCCTCACCCGACGTGTCGGGCCTTATCGGGCAGTATGCCCATGGCAATGAGCCCAGCCATCACATCATTTATATGTACAACTATGTGGGGCAGCCGTGGAAGGCTGCGCGCCTCGTTCGTCAGGTCTTGCGTGAGCAATACCGCAACGACCTTGATGGTCTGAGCGGAAACGAGGATGTGGGCCAGATGTCGGCATGGTATGTCCTGTCTTCTGTCGGATTGTATCAAGAAGAGCCTGCGGGTGGTAAATATATCATTGGTTCGCCATTGTTCAACGAAGCAAAAATTAACGTGGGTGATGGCAAGACATTTACCGTTAAGACGGTGAACAACAGCGACAAGAACATTTACGTCCAGAGCGTTACACTCAACGGCAAACGCTACGATAAGAGTTACATCGACTACCGTGACATCGTTGCCGGTGGTACTCTCACCCTGATTATGGGTTCTCTGCCCTCAAAGTGGGGTGTTAAAGCCAAGAATTGCCCTTGATTCAAACATAAAAAAATGAAGACGAAGGATATCTTGAAAATAGCAAGTGACCGCATGGGGATTGATTCGCTCAATGAGATGCAGGTCAAGGCGCTTGGAACATGGAAATCGGGTGGGGGTGATCTGGTTCTCTATTCACCAACTGGTACTGGCAAGACGCTCGCCTTTGCCTTGTGTTTGTTACAAGCCATGAAGCCCCCCATGCAACAGTTGCAGGCAGTGGTGCTCGCCCCCTCGCGTGAACTGGTGATGCAGACTGCCGAAGTGTTACGTCTGCTCGCGACTGGCTATAAGGTGACTCCGTGCTATGGCGGTCATGCCGTTGGCGACGAGAAGGCTTCGCTGACTGTCATCCCTGATATTATTGTCGCCACACCTGGACGCTTGCTTGATCTGCAACGCCGTGACTTCATCAATTTGAACGGTACACGCTTGCTGGTGCTTGACGAGATGGACAAAGCACTGGAGCTAGGCTTTGAGGAAGAAATGCGTCAGTTGCTCAAGCGCATGCCACGATTGAACCGTCGCATCCTTGCTTCGGCAACCGTTCTTGAAATCATACCTGACTATGTTCGTCTGCACGACCCCGTCACCATCAATGTTCTTGATGGGTCGGCCCAGCCTGCCGATCGCATCAAGGTTTGGAAGGTGAACTCTGCCAGCAAGGACAAACTCGACACTTTGCGAGATTTGTTGCTCTCACTTGACGGTGGCAAGGCCATCGTGTTCGCCAATTATCGTGAAAGCGCCGAGCGCATTCACCAATGGCTCACACGCCGTGACATTGACTCGGTGCTCTATCATGGTGCCTTGGACCAGCAAGAACGGGAATGTGCTGTGGCCATGTTTAATAATGGGAGCGCTAATGTTTTGGTATCCACCGATTTGGCTTCGCGTGGTCTGGATATTGACACGGTGGAGCACATTATCCACTATCATGTTCCCGTGAGTGAGCAGACCTACGTCCACCGCAACGGACGCACGGCGCGCGTGGCAGCGACAGGTGAGGCTTATGTCATCGTCGCTCCTGATGAGCAGTTGCCAGCATGGATCAGCATTGATGAGCCTCTGATCCTCAATCCTGTAGCCACTGCCTCAAGGGCGCCCATGGCTACACTCTATTTCCAAGCGGGAAAGAAAGAAAAGCTGTCGCGTGGTGACATCATGGGGTTTATCGCCAACAATGGAGGTATTGAGGCCAGTGAGATCGGTCGCATCGACGTGCGTGATCACTATGCCCTTGCCGCTATTCCACGTCAGCAGGCCCAAGCGACGCTCAAACGGCTGCAAGCAGCCAAGGTCAAGGGGCGCAAAGTGAGAATTTCACTGCTCAAATAATATTTTTTAACTATTATCGTTATCATTATAGATATCTACCTTAAACTTAATAAAGCTATAGCATCACTATGAAACCCAAACAAAGAAAACGAGACATTTATTTCCTGAAGCTGCTCTCTCGCAGTTTCCCGAATGTGGCTACTGCTAGCACCGAGATTATCAACCTCGAGGCAATATTGAACTTGCCCAAAGGTACGGAACACTTCTTGGCCGACCTGCACGGTGAGTTCTTGGCCTTCCAGCATGTGCTGCGCAACGCCAGCGGTAGGATTAAACGTAAGGTGAACACGATCTTTAATGACTCCCTCAGCGCCCGTGAGCAGAAGGACCTGTGCACCCTCATTTACTATCCTGCCGAGAAGTTGGAATTGGTGAAAGAAGAAATTACCGACAAGGAAGATTTGGAAGACTGGTACTTCATCACCATCAACCGACTGGTGAGGGTTTGTCGCCACGTTTCGTCCAAATACAGTCGTTCCAAAGTTCACAAGGCATTGCCCGAGGATTTCTCTTATATCATCCAGGAGCTATTGCACGAGCACAGCAGTGACCCCAACAAGCAGGCTTATGTCGATGTGATTATCAAGACCATCATCTCAACGCATCGAGTCGATGAATTCATCATCGCCATGTGTAACCTGATCCAACAGTTGACCATCGACATGCTGCACCTCTTGGGTGACGTCTATGACCGTGGTCCCAGCCCTGATAAAATCATGGACATCCTGTGCAACTACCACAACTTCGATATCCAGTGGGGTAACCATGACATCCTGTGGATGGGTGCAGCTGCCGGTAATGATTGCAGCATCGCCAACGTGTTGCGCATCGCCCTGCGCTATGGCAACCACGGCGTGCTCGAGGATGGCTATGGCATCAACCTCCTGCCGTTAGCTACATTCGCTATGGATACTTATGCCAACGATCCCTGCGAGCGCTTTCTGCCCAAGGACGGTAGCGCCAAGGATCCAGAGCGAGCCCGCACCGCACAACTCGTTGCACAGATGCATAAAGCTATCAGCATCATCCAGTTCAAACTCGAGGCTGCTGCCATCAAGCGCCGTCCCGACTTTGACATGAAGGATCGTCTCTTGTTGGATAAGATGGATCTCAAGAAAGGCATCATTAAGATCAAGGGCAAGGAATATGAGCTGCTCGACACCAATTTCCCGACCGTGGATCCCAAGCATCCCTTCAAACTTACTCCCGAAGAAGAGTCTATCGTGACTAAGCTTCACCAGTCGTTCACCGAGAGCGAGAAATTGCGCAAGCACATGAAGTGCATGTTCCGCAATGGCTGCCTCTATACGATAGCCAATGGCAACCTGCTCTATCATGCATCAATCCCCTTGAACGAGGACGGAACGCTGAAGGATGTGGAAATCCGTGGAGAGAAATTCCATGGCAAGGCGCTGCTCAAGCGCGCTGGTACACTTATTCGCAGCGCTTACTTCGGATGCGATGATCCCGAGGAGCGTGCCTTTGCACTCGACTATCTTTGGTATCTGTGGTGCGGTCCCGATTCGCCCGCATTTGACAAGAGCAAGATGGCCACCTTTGAACGCTATTTCATTGCCGATAAAGATACGCACAAGGAGGTCAAGGGTGCTTATTACACTATGCGTGACAATCCCGAGGTGGTTGATGCCATCCTGGATGAATTTGGTGTCGAGGGCGAGCACCGCCACATCATCAACGGCCATGTGCCCGTCAAGACCATCAAGGGTGAGAATCCCATCAAGGCCGGCGGCAAACTCATGGTGATTGACGGCGGCTTCTCCAAGGCTTATCAGCCCGAGACCGGTATCGCCGGCTATACGTTGGTATATCACTCTCAAGGTTTTGAGCTCGTGCAGCATGAACCGTTCTCATCGATTGACGAGGCCGTGAGACTCGGTCAAGACATCAAGTCCACGCGTAACATCATCGAGCACACTCATCAACGTATTCTCGTGAACGATACCGACATCGGCACCGAGCTTAAGTCCCAGATCGAGGATCTCAAGGAGCTGCTTGATGCTTATCGCTCGGGTGACCTCAAGGAGCGCAACCTGCGGCCCATCACCAACAAGCGTTAACACGGTATTAAATAGTTGATAAGCAACAGCGAGGCACTTTGTCAAGAGTGCCTCGTTGCTGCTTTTTGCCTGAGCCGCGAATGTGTTTGCAATGCTAAAAAGGTATAATAAAACTAAATCTTGCTTGCCGACCGCTCAATTTGCACTATCTTTGCACGTTATTGTGGCTTGAAAAGAGCTTTGACAACGAGAAGTGTCCATATCATTTTACTGCTGGTGGCGGCAATGTTGCTGTTTCCGGCATTGTTGCATGGCCAGCAACAATCGGGTGAGGTTGACCTTACCCAGGCTGTGGATTCCATTGTCAAGAGCGAAAGCGATTCAACTGCCACCGCTCCTTTGTTGAGCGATACCAGCCGTTTTGTGCGCAAGCAAGTGGACTTGGATCATGTGGTGGAATTCAATGCCAAGGACAGCATTATCCTGTTTGGTCGCAACCATGCTGTCATGTATGGTGGCGGAAAAATTATCTATGGTGACATCGATATGAGCGCCATGCAAATCAGCATGGACATGGATAGCAGCCAGGTGCAGGCCATCGGTGTTGCTGACAGCGTGGGCGATTTGAAGGGGAATCCGGTCTTCAAAGACAATAGTGGAGAATATGAGTCACGTATCATGAAATACAATTTCAAGACCAAACGCGGCTATATCACCGACATTGTCACCGAGCAGGGCGAAGGTTTTCTTACCGGTGGCATCACTAAGAAGACCGAGGATGACTATTATTACATCAAGGACGGCCGATACACGACCTGTGACGACCACGATCATCCCCATTTCTACTTCCGACTCACCAAGGCGAAGGTGAAGCCCAAGAAAAATGTGGTGACAGGTCCAGCCTATATGGTTCTGGAAGACTTGCCGCTGCCCATTGCAGTGCCCTTCGGTTATTTCCCGTTCAGCGAGAAATACCAAAGCGGCATTCTTGTACCCACCTTCGGTGAGGACTATAATCGAGGTTTCTATATGCGCAACGGTGGTTATTACCTTGCGTTGAGCCAACATGCCGACCTGGCCATTACTGGTGAGATCTACACTCGTGGCTCATGGGGCTTGTCTGCGCAGTCTTCCTATTCATGGCGCTACAAGTATTCGGGCTCATTCAATGTTAACTATCTCACTACGGTCACTGGTGAGAAGGGAGATCCCGATTATAACAAGATGCACAATTTCCAGGTGCTGTGGAGCCACACTCAAAACCAGAAGGCGAACCCCTATCTCTCTTTCTCGGCAAGTGTCAATTTTGCGACAACAGGATATACGCGCAACAGTTTGAGCACATACTACACCAATGCTTTCACCGAGAACACCAAAAGCAGTACGGTGAACTTGACATACAAAATCCCCAACAGCAAATGGAGCATCTCATCCACAGCCAATGTCTCACAACGCACGGCCGATTCGACCATCACGGTGTCGTTCCCTAATTTCACGATTACCATGAGCCAAACCGCGCCTTTCAAGCGCAAACGTGTTGTGGGAGAAGAGAGGTGGTATGAGAAAATCAAGGTGAGCTATTCGGGTCGCTTCCAGAACTCGTTGACAGCCAAGCAAAATGAGTTTCTGCACAAGAACCTGATTAAGGACTGGCGCAACGGTATGAGCCATACAGTCCCTGTGCAAGCCACTTTCAACGTGATGAAGTATTTCAACGTCACACCCAATCTGACCATGAATGACAGGATGTATTCCAGTAAGATACGCCAACAGTGGGATCCTAACGCCAGCGCGGTGGTCAGGGATACTACCTACGGTTTCTACAATATCTTTGATTTCAGTTTTGGTGTCTCGTTGAGCACCAAGGTTTATGGTTTCTTCAAGCCTTTGAAGTTTTTGGGCAAACTCAGCGAGAAACTGCAGATGGTGCGTCATGTGATGACACCGACAATATCCTTCTCGGCAACTCCAGATTTTGGCGATCCTTTTTGGGGATATTACGGTACATTGGATTATGTGGACAATGCTGGCGTTCACCGCAATTCACGCTATAGTTATTTCCAGCATGGCTTATACGGCAACGCACCCAGTAACAAATCGGGGACCGTGTCATTCAATATTGCCAACAACTTGGAAGCCAAGGTCAAGAGTGAAAACGACAGCACGGGTTTCAAGAAAATTTCGTTGATTGAGAATTTTACACTCAGTCAGTCCTGTAATCTTGTTGCTGACTCCATGAAGTGGAGCAACTTGAACACGAGTATCATGCTGCGTTTGACCAGGGGCTTCAACCTCAACTTGAGTGCCACATGGGACGTTTATAAGTATGAATTGAACGAGGCTGGAACACCAGTGAGAGTCAATAAGTTGCGCCTGTTCAACGGTGGTGGTTGGGGTCGTCTATCAAGCACTGGCACCTCGTTTTCTTACACGTTCAATAATGACACTTTCAAGCGCAAAAAAGACAAAGATAAGAAAGAAGGAGAAAACAAGGCACCCGAAGGAAGATTGAACAGGGACAAACAGGGTGAGGAAGACAGTGAGGAAGAGCCCACGGGCCCGACGACCGATCTGGAACTCATTGATGGCTATGCCAAGTGGGACTGCCCATGGAGTCTAACCGTCAATTATTCGTTGTCCTATGGTTACGGCAAGTTCAACTACAAGAAGATGGAATACAATGGCAAGTGGACTCAGAATTTGAGTATGAACGCAACAATCCGCCCAACAAAGAACTGGTCCTTGCAAGCTTCGGCAAGCTACAATTTCGACACCCACAAAATAGCCTACATGAACTGTTCCATCTCTCGCCAAATGCACTGTTTCGAGATGAGTGCCAGTTTCGTTCCCGTGGGACCGTACAAGAGTTATAATTTCCACATCGCCGTCAAGTCGTCGATCCTTCAGGATGTGAAGTATGACAAACATTCAAGCTTCAACAATGGTGTCACCTGGTACTAAATTCTTTTTCATCCTGCTGCTTCTCCTATTTTGCCTCTCCCTTTCAGCTCAGCATTTGCAGGAAGGCGACTTGTTATTTTGCTGCAGTGACTCGGCCAATGCTATCACTGCAGTGACCAGTGGAGTGGAAGGCTTGCCTATTGACCATGTGGGTGTAGTCCACCTTGCTGGCGGTGACGATGGCCCGGTTCTTGTCATCGAGGCGGTTAAGCCAGTCGTTTGTCTAACACCCATCGACTCTTTCTTGTGCGAGAACGGCACGGCGCTCGTCGGCCGAGTCAATGTGGAATGTGATATTGCCGCATCAATCACTGGCTGCCTTGCGATGTTAGGGAAGCCCTACGACGATCTTTATTTGCCAGGTGACAGTGCAGTCTATTGCAGCGAGTTGGTGCAAATGAACTATGTAAATGCGGCTGGTGAACTGATTTTCACCCCGGTACCCATGTCTTTTAGAGATTCAACAGGGTGTATAACAGATTATTGGATAGACTTTTATCGCCAACACGGCATGAACGTACCTGACGGTGCACCCGGTTCAAACCCTGGTGAACTTTCGCGCCGTTCACAAGTCACCATCATTGGCCGTTTCCCTTAACCGCATCACTTTTTAGAGAAAATATTAAAAAACCGAGGGTAGACGCCCATTGGGTAGAATTTTTGTGCTATCTTTGTAGGTTATTATTAGAGAAAACCTCCTGTAGTGGGTACTATCATATCCATAATCATCGGTTGTGTGTCGATTGGCATTTTCCTTTCGGCACCCATGGGCCCTATAGGTATCTTGTGTGTGCAACGAACACTCAACAAGGGACGCCATTCAGGGTTCTTCACGGGCGTGGGAGCTGCGGCAAGTGACCTGTTCTATTGCCTGCTCACAGGATTGGGTATCTCGCTGGTGACGGACTTTATAGCCGATCATGTGAACATTCTGCAAATTGTGGGTAGTATTATCCTCATTGTCTATGCGCTATACATGATTGTCCACAACCCCGTGAGCCAGATTAAAGAGAACATTGACCAGCGTGATGACTACTTGCGTGACACGGTCACTGGTTTCTTGTTCACGTTGAGCAATCCGCTCATCATGTTCCTGATCATCCCGTTGTTTGCACGATTCGGTTTTCCGTTGCCCGAATACAAGTGGTATCATGTCATTATGGGTTATGCCTTCATTGTGGTCGGTGCTTTGCTGTGGTGGGCGGTAATCACTTTCTTTGTCGATAAGGTGCGCACCCACTTTAACATCCGTTCCATGTGGCTCATCAACCGCATTATCGGTATCATTATCCTGCTGCTTTCAGTCTATGGCCTTGTTACTGGCGTCTGGGCTTATCTGCAGGAAATCAACATCATTTAAATTGCTCGATAGTAAAAAACAAGAGGACAACATGATGTTGCTGTCCTCTCGTTGCTATTTTTTGATATCAGTTTAGTCTGCCGAAAATCAGTATGTCTTTACCTCAAGTTCGCCATTGAGGACTGCTGCAGCGTTAGCTGCCAAAGCCGACATCTCATCCTCGCCGGGATATACGTGAACGGGAGCCATCCAGCCGATACGCTTCTTGAGCTCGTCAACCATGTACTGCCAGTAGGCGATACCGCCAGTGATGATGATGGCATCGATATTGCCACACAACACGGCGCCCTTTTCGGCGATGGCCTTGGCGATATGATAAATCATGGCGTTAATCACGAGTTTGGCGTGTTCATCGCCATTGTTCATCATCTTTTCGGCCTCAATCATGTCGGTCGTGCCCAAGTGTGAGAATACGCCACCCTTGCCCGAGATCATCTTGAGAATCTCGTCCTGGGTGTATTCACCGCTGAAGCACAGGTTTACCAGTGCTTTAGCGGGAAGGCTACCGGCGCGTTCAGGTGAGAACGGACCTTCACCATCCAGAGCGTTGTTCACGTCAACGGCACGGCCATGGTCATGAGCTGCAACCGAGATGCCGCCACCCAGGTGTGCAACGATGAGGTTCAGGTCCTCATAGCGCTTGCCATTCTCCTTGGCAAAGCGGCGGGCGATGGCGCGCTGGTTCAGGGCGTGCCAGATGCTCTCGCGCTTGAGCATGGACAAACCGCAGATGCGGGCATAATCGTTCAATTCGTCGGTGACGACCGGATCGGCGATGTAGCAGGGGCATCCCAGTCCCTTGGCAATCTCGTTGGCAATCACACATCCCAGGTCGCATGCGTGCTGGTGTTCGCTGGCATAAGTAGCCTGAATCATGTTCTCGTCAACAGCATAGACACCGCCGGGGAGCGGCTTGGTCAAACTGCCACGAGCAACAATTGCGTCAAACTTAACGGGAATACCGGCTTTCTCCAGCTCACCAAGAATCATCTTGCGGCGGAAGTCAAATTGGTCAGTGATCTTGGCGAAGGGTGCCAACTCCTCGGCTGCGTGACGAATCACCTTGATCAAACGGGGCTCGCCGTTCTCAACGACAGCCATTTTGGTGGAAGTCGATCCAGGGTTGATGACTAAGATAATCATGTATTAATTATGTTTTAGTTAAAGTTTTTAGTTTATTCAGCTGCCATGGTGGCTACAGCGAGGCTGTAGAACTTAGACTGTGCACTGTCGGCACGAGAGGGAACCACAGCAGGGCACTTAGCACCCAGTAGCAAGCCTGCCGTGCTGGCACCAGCAAACAGGGTGATGGCCTTGTAGAAGACGTTGCCTGCTTCGATATCGGGCATGATGAGGATGTCGCTGTCGCCCTCCAGAGGAGAGGTCAGACCCTTGGCTTCCATGGCATGCATGCTGCATGCGCACTTGGCGTCGAGCGGTCCGTCAACGATGCATTTGCCCAGTTCGCCGTTCTTGCACATGTCGATGATTACGGGATAATCCTCGGTGAAGGGGAAGTGCTTGCCATTCACCTTCTCGGTGCAGTGGATCAACGCCACCTTGGGCTCCTCGATGCCGAAGTTGCGGGCCACGTTGGCCATGTATTTCACCATCTCAATGCGTTGCTCACGGTTGGGATAGGGGATAACAGCAGCATCAGTAAAGATCAGGAACTTGTGATAGCTGGGGATTGAGGCAACAGCAGCATGAGTCAGCACGTTGCCCTTGGGCAGGATGCCGGTTTCCTTGTTCAACACGGCACGCAACAAGTTGTCGGTGTTGATCAAACCTTTCATCAGTACGTCAGCTTTGTCCTCACGAACGAGTGCAACAGCTTTTGCGGCGGCATCATCGGCATCGCTTGCGTCAACATAGCAGATGTTGTCGGCAAAAGGCTTCAAAGCATCGTTGGCACGCAACTTCTCCTCACAGCCCACAAAGATAGCCTGGATAAAACCAGCTTCCAGAGCGGCGGCACAAGCGGCGGGAGTCTTCTCGTCGGCAGCCCACACGACAGCAACACGTTTCTTCACATTGTTCTCTTTGAGATGAGCGAGAAGCTCATCAAAATTCTTAATGGTATTCATTTCAAACGGTTAAAATGTCATTAATGGTTTACGATGCCCAAAAGTACTACTTTTTTGCGACATGGCACAAATTTTTATGGAGTTTTTGGACAATTGTCTGATTACTTAAAAAAAAGTGCTAAATTTGCATCAGTAATAAAACTAAGAGAATATGATACTGAACGGAATACTATGTGTTTTTAATTTGGGTACAGGTGAGATTATCCTTATCGTGGCTGTAATCCTTCTGCTCTTTGGCGGCAGGAAGATTCCTGAGCTCATGCGAGGTCTGGGTAAGGGCGTCAAGAGCTTCAAGCAGGGCATGAACGAGGTCGAAGATGAGTTGAAAAAGCCCATTGAAGATCTTGACTCAAAAAAGGAAAAGGAATAAACTACGAGTTGCGCGAATTATACTATACTGACTCTTTTTCGCGAAATTAGTGTAATTCGTAGTTGGAATTAAATGGCAGAGGACCAGTTACAGGATATGTCATTTTGGGATCACATCGACGCGTTGCGCTCGGTGTTGATTCGCATTGTTGTTGTGTTGGTGGTCGCAACCATTGGCCTGTTTTGTGTCATGCCCTATTTGTTCGACAACGTGATACTTGCTCCATGCCATGGCGATTTTGTACTGTATCGGTTGTTTGAACGCATGACGTCAGCTATACCCTGGTTGCCTCAGTTCACAACTGCCGACTTCCACGTCGAGCTCATCAACATCAAACTGGCGTCACAATTCTTCATTCACATGTCCTCATCGTTCTGGTTGGGGCTGGTACTCACATTCCCCATCATGCTATACCAATTGTGGACATTTGTGGCTCCCGCTCTCTATCCCCAAGAACGTCATGGCGTCAAAACGGCTTTTGTTATAGGTTGTCTGATGTTTTTCTTGGGTGTGGCTGTAGGTTATTTTGTCGTTTTTCCCGTTACTCTGCGTTTCCTGGCCGATTACCATGTGAGCCAGTTCGTACCCAATCAAATTTCGCTCGACAGTTACATGGACACGTTCCTCATGCTCATTTTTGTGATGGGTATTATTTTTGAGTTACCGTTGTTGGCATGGCTGCTTGGGTCATTGGGAGTGTTGCACCGCAGTTTTTTCCATACCTATCGTCGTCATGCCGTCGTGGCATTGCTGGCTCTTGCTGCAATCATCACACCAACGGGCGATCCGTTCACCCTGATGGTCGTTTTCCTTCCCATTTATTTGCTCTACGAACTGAGTGCCTATCTGGTGCCTAAAGAGATTTCTGAACCAATCGCCTGATTCATATTAATTCTTTCTGATGCTTATCCTTAGTAGTTTCACTCGTTTTTACGAAAGAAACTTCAAGGATGTTTTGTATTTGTAAAAAAATACTATCTTTGCAACACAATCACATGACTACCTATCCTTTAAAACCTTTGAAAAGATGGAAAAGAAAAGAATCTTGTTTTTGATGGCTTGTTTTCTGATGATGAGCCCAGTTTGGGGTGCACCTATCAGTTTACAGCATGCTAAAACTGTTGCTGGCGATTTCATGGCCAAACGTGTCAAGAATGCCGGTAACGTGAAACTGACGCATCAGGCGACTCGTCACAGTGCGGCGACAAACACCGACAAGCCTGCGTACTACGTGTTCAACACCGAACGAACTAACGGTGGTTTCATTATCGTCGCCGGTGATGACCGTGTGCCCGCAGTGCTTGGCTACAGTGATCACGGATCATTCGACGAGGGCGAAATGCCCCAGGGTTTGATTGACATGCTGGATGCTTATGCTGCTCAGATTGCAACACTTGACGAGGGCGAAACGCTCAATTTGAGTGGAACCCCACGTGAGCCCATCGCTCCGATGCTGACTGCCCAGTGGAGTCAGCAAGCTCCCTATAATAATCGTATACCCATAGCTGGTTCTAGTCACGGAATGACGGGTGCCACTTCAATTGCTATGGCCGAGGTCATGCATTACTACAAGTGGCCCGAGCAGACAACTTACTCAATCCCAGGCTACACGACCTCGTCTCTTTCTCTTGTGCTTCCCACATTGCCGGTCGGTCATTTTGACTGGAATCTGATGAATGATTGCTACATGAAGAACGATACGGCAAGTGTGAGCGCTCAGGCAGTTGCCGAGTTGCTGCTGTATTGTGCCCAGGCACAAAAACTGGATTTTAAGTCTGGTTCCACCAATTCTACGATATTTACGATACCGAGGATGATGTCCTACTTCTTCGGCTACCAGCCCAGTGCTTACATCATCAGCCGTATCAACTACTCCACTAACGAATGGGAAGACCTCATCTATAACGAGCTGTCTCATCAGCGCCCTGTCATTTATGGCGGTAAAAAAGATTCTTTCACTCAGGTCTTTGTGTGCGATGGCTGTGACGACCAGGGCTTGTTCCACATCAACTGGTGCATGAATGGCCAGTATGATGGCTATTTCTCGCTCAACGTGCTCAATTTCGATCACATGGGAACTGGCAGCACATCTTGGAACTCGGGATTTGTCACTAATCAATATGCTGTTATGGGTCTTGAGCCAGGTAGCGGAAATGACAAGTCCTTTGAGCTCACAGCAGATCAACTGGCGTTGAATAGCTATATCCCGACCCGTAGTCCATCTACTGGAAATTTTAAAGCTTATGTTTCGGGTCGATTCTACAACTACACTTCTCAGGTGCTTACAGGTGTTGACTCTGGCTGGGGCTTCTTTGAGGGTGATAGCCTCATGCGCACCACAACGCTTGGCGCTCATACCAAAAACGTTGAACCGGGAGCTTATGTGGACTTTCAAAACAGACCCATGGAGTTCGGTCACAGCATAACTGAAGGAGTTTATACCATCAGGCAGATATATAGTGCTTACTATGCCAACGATTGGCATCTGTGCCCTGGCGGTGACAAGAACTATCTGGAAGTGGAAATCCGTGGCGACTCTTGCTTCATCACACCGCATGGCAATGCTACTGATGCCGATTTCACGTTTAATGGTATCACCACTGACGGTAATATGCATCCTAACCGTCCTGTGGACATCAACCTCAATTTGACCAACAACGGTGATTGTGTGCACTATATGCTGTATATGCATGTTAACGGTTCCAAAAAAGCCTCAGGTATTGTGAGCGCCATGCAGGGAGAAAGCACCAATGTCAATTTCCGTTATATGCCTACTGCTATTGGGGATTATGTTTTGTCGTTCTCGTTCAACGAGGATGGAAGCAGCCCCATCGCTACCGAAACGCTGCACATTTCAGCGATGCCAACGGCCAAGTTGACGGCACAGTCAACGGTGCTGAATGTTACCGACGAGAGCCAAAAGATTATCACAAATGATAAGTTTGCGTTTGAGTTGGTAGTGACAAATACGGCATCAACACCTTATCAAGAGGATATTTCGGTTGCTTTGTATAAAATGTATGAACCAGGCAACCCACTCAAGCAATATGCTCTCAATAAGTATGTTGAATTGGCAGCGGGCGAGACCGATACGCTCCTGTTTGAGTTGGACGGTGTGGTGGATGGATGGCAATACTATGCCAAATCGTTCTACTACAGCAATGGCAATCAAGTTGGACTCAACACCACGCCCACTTACACAATTCGTTTCCCTGGTGAGTTGATGAATAGCTACGAAGTGTCTGCCGTCATCGAGCCCCAGGAGGGTGGTGTATGTAACTTTGAGGCTGGTGTGATTTCTGGCGTCGCTTCAGCAGGTCAAACGGTTGTATTTTCTGTCAATGCTAACGATGGTTACAGGCTGAAAACCATTTATGTGGCCAGTGAAGCTGGTGATACAATCATCCCCACATTGCAGAATGGCAACTACCAGTTCACTATGCCTGAATCTCCTGTCACTGTCCATGTGGAGTTCATTGCTTCTCATGCAATTGACATTGCAGACGAGATTATGGCAGGTGGCCAGGTTAGCGTGGCTGGCGATCTTGCATTTATGGGTGACAATATTTCGGTAACAGCACAACCTAATGTGGGCTGGCGCTTAAATGAGGTGATGGTAACCAGTGGCGAGGATACAGTGCCCGTGAGCTATGGCGCTGGAGGCACTATGTCCTTTATCATGCCCGATGCTGATGTGGTGGTTTCTGCAGTCTTTGAACGTTCAATCGGTGACCGCTTCGAATTGGTGAATGACCTCAATGATATTACCGCCGATGGTATCTATATGATTGTAAACCGCCAGTATGGCCGAGCCATGAAATTCTTCGAGTCCGATGAGGATGAGAAAACGTTCATGGGTACTGCTGCAGGGGAATGGATTGATGAGAATCAGTCAATCCTTCTGGCCAATGAAAAATCCTGCCTGTTCTCTCTGGACAATATGAGAATTGATAGCCTCGTAGTGAGTGGCGTCAACCAGAAGTTTGCAGTAGCCGACTTGAACACGGGTAACGGCTACTTGATTGCCAATGGCGAATTTGTCGTGACGACTCCTGACCCAAGGAACCGTCGTGCCTACTTGTCTTTGGACGATAGCGCTTGTCTGATGCGCTTCATTGAGAAGCCGTCGCAGCAGGCGACTGCTCCCACTGTTAGTTATGTATTGGAGGGTGACGAGTTCCGCTATCTCAATGCAGGTGCTGCCGAACAGGTCAGCCTCTACAAACTTGTGGATGCCCATGCAGTGAACGTTGCTGCCACCACCAACGGTGTCGTCACTGTGACAAGCGAAACCTTGGATGATGGCACGGTGCAGCGTGGTTGTGAGGTGAGCTTCACCGTGGAGCCGGGTGAGGGCTATATCGTGAGTGACGTGACCGTTACTACCACAACAGGCGACACGATAGAGGTGGTACTCAATGCCGAAAACGGTGTTTACACTTTCGTGATGCCTGGAGACGATGTGACAATTACCGCAACGTTCGAGGTGCCTGTTCCCGAGTTCATTCGTGGTGATCTGAATAACAGTGGTAGTGTGGAAATGGATGACCTCACCGATCTCATCAACTATCTGCTCACTGGCAATGGTGAAGACATCAATCTTCTTGCTGCTAACTGTGACCAGATTGGTGACGTGACAATGGATGATTTGACATGTCTCATTAATTACCTGTTGACTGGTACTTGGTAATGAGATTCCCGAAATGATACTGAAGAGGGGGAGCCAACACCTGGGCTCCCCCTCTTCATTCTTTTATTCAGATGATAATGGTTGCTCTTGTGGTGACGGGCCAGTGTATATCATGCCTGTGAAAAAGTGCAATGTTTTGCTGTTGGTATTGAAGTGGTTTTGAGTGGGCGCCCATTCGCCACGTTGAATGCCTGGGGCGAGTTTGACCGAACGGGAGCCATACATGTTGTTGATGTCGTCGATGCTGTTCATCAGGCGTCGCAGTTTGCCATGATCTTCAGGGTCAAAAAGATTGAGTTGGATGGCTGTGGCGGGCTGGATATCAAGTGCCATTACGCCTGCTTTGCGATAGGTGAATCCATCGCGCCAAATGTTGTTCAAAGCATTGAGCGCCTGACGTGCGAGAGTCATGGTGTCATTAGATGGCGTCTCGAGTTGCAGTTGGCATGAGTTGGAGTAGAAAGGCAGGTCTTCACGGAAGCGATCACCGCGGACATAGGTCATGATGCTGCCTGCCACACCGCCCTCGTTTCGCAACTGACGTGCCGTGCGCTCGGCAAAGCTGACTATGGCATCGGCAATCTCGTCGCGGCTGGTGATGACCTTACCGAAGGTGCGCGACGTCATGATGGTTTTGTGAGCAATGGTCACGGGGTTGGCAATCTGGCAATCGTGACCCATGAGTTCACGCTGCGTGCGTTCTAGCGTCACCGAGTATTGTGACCGCACCAACGAAGGCGGCATTTTCACGAAGTCGGCTGCCGTTCTGATGCCTCGTGACTGCAAAGATGTGGACAGGCGTCGCCCGATACCCCACACATCCTCGATGGGCGTGCGTCGCAGGATGATGTCGATTGCCTCGGGACGCACCAGCCAATAGACGCCGTCGGTGATGCGTGGGTCGCGTTTAGCGATGTGATTGGCAACTTTGGCAAGTGTGCGGGAAGGGGCAAACCCAATGCTGACGGGGATGCCGACATATTGTTTTACTCTCTTCACGACTTCGGCCATCGCGCGATGGCTCGTTTCCACATCTTCATGCGGCAAGTTGAAAAAGGCTTCATCTACCGAATACTGTTGCACGTTCTCGACTTCTTGACTCAAGATGTTCATCACACGGGTTGACAAGTCACGATACAGAATGTGGCGGGCCGACAATTGAATAACCTTGTCAGGGTCGGTATGCTCCTTGATTTTGAAGGCGGGACAACCCATGGGTATACCTGCCGCTTTGGCCTCGTTGCTGCGTGCGATGACACAACCGTCGTTGTTCGACAAGACAACAACTGTCTTGCCGTTGAGCCGTGGGTCAAACACTCGCTCACAGGATACAAAAAAGTTGTTGCAGTCAACAAGTCCGTACATTTTTGGTGTATAAGTGTATGGTGTATGAGTGTATGAGTGTATGGTGTATTCCTAACTCTCAGAGAGTTCCAGCCAGCGCATCTCTTTCTCGTCAAGCAAGTCTTTGACCTCTTGATAGCGAGCCGCCTTTGTCGCAACGTCATCAAGGGTCTCGCCACTGGCAAACAAGGCGTCTAACTCGGCCTTTTCCTTATTGAGCGCTTCAATGTCAATGTTGAGTTGTTCTAGTTCACGCTGTTCTTTGTAAGTCAAGCGTTTTTGTTCGCTGCGGTTGGCCCAGGTGTTCTCTTTGGGTTTAGCGACCTCTTGCTCCTTAGCAAGTTGAGCCGCTTCCTGCTCATGCCGTTGTTTCCAGGCGCGGTACTCGCTGTAGTTGCCGGGGAAGTCTTTGACGCGACCGTTTCCTGTGAAGACAAAGGTGTGGTCTACCGTTCGGTCCATGAAGAAGCGGTCATGACTCACGATGATGACACAACCGTTGAACTGTGACAGATATTCCTCCAAAATCTCTAA
Organism: uncultured Bacteroidales bacterium; assembly: GCA_902784675.1. GTDB lineage: Bacteria > Bacteroidota > Bacteroidia > Bacteroidales > Muribaculaceae > Sodaliphilus. Next base: position 17,532 of record CACZVR010000020.1, read on the forward strand.
TGTCGAGATGTCAAGATCGTTAGTTGGCTCATCGAGGATGAGGAAGTTGGGCTTGGTCATGAGCACTGTTGCCAGATACAGCCTGCGACGTTCTCCACCGCTCAACTTGGCAATGAACTTCTGTTGGTCTTGAGGCGAGAACAGGAAATGGTTGAGCCATGCCATGGCGGTATAGTGATGCTTCTCGTCAAAGTAGACATACTCTGCAATGTCCCTCACGGCATCAATCACGCGCTTGCCTTCGTCAAAATGTTCACCCTCTTGACTGTAGTGGGCAAACTTGACTGTTTCGCCGATCTCAAAGTAGCCGCTGTCGGGTTTGACGATGTCCAGCAACAGTTTGATAAAAGTGGTCTTGCCCACACCGTTGTCACCCACGATGCCTAATTTCTCGTAGCGGGCAAATGTGTAGTTGAAATCGTCAAGAATCACTTTGTCGCCGAAGCGTTTGCTCACATGATGGGCGGTGAAAATCTTTTTGCCGATATAAGCGCTCTTGACATTGAGTTCTACTTCACCGTCATCGCGACGCTGCTGGGCGCGTTCTTGCAAGTCATAGAATGCATCAATGCGGTACTGCGCCTTGTGGGCGCGCGCTTGAGGCTGGCGGCGCATCCAGTCCAGCTCGGTGCGCAACAGGTTGCGGGCACGTTCCACCTGGGCATTCTGTGCCTCGATGCGCTCGGCGCGTTTCTCTAGATAGTAGTTATAGTTACCGTTATAGGAGAAGATGCTGTGCTGGTCCATCTCCAGGATGCGGTTGCAGATGTTGTCCAGGAAATAGCGGTCATGGGTCACCATCAGCAGGGTCACACGGCTGCGTTGCAGGTAGTTCTCCAGCCACTCGATCATGTCGATGTCCAGGTGGTTGGTAGGCTCGTCAAGGATGAGCATCTGCGGCTCGTCAATCAGCAACCGTGCCAATGCGACTCGCTTGACTTGACCGCCGCTCAATTCTTTGACAGGCTGATTGTAGTCAGTGATTTTGAGTTGGGTAAGGATTTGCTTGAACCGTTCCTCATAGTCCCATGCCACATTAGCGTCCATCGCTTGGATGGCGGCAGTCATGGCATCACTGTCGCCGGTGCGCAGTGCGTCCTCATACTGATGGATGGCACCTGACCGTGGGTCATCGCCATGCAGGCAGGCATCAAGCACCGTGTGCGCTCCTCCCAAGTCGGGCAACTGCGGCAGATAGCCCACACGCAGGTTGTTGCGGTAGATGACAGTGCCACTGTCTTGAGATGCAATGCCGGCAAGGATATCGAGCAGGGTAGACTTGCCGGTGCCGTTCTTGGCGATAAGACCGATTTTCTCACCCTCGGCAATGCCGAAGGTGATGTCCTCAAAGAGCACATCGACGCCAAACGCCTTGCTCAGGCCCTCAACCTGCAAATAACTAACCATATAGTTTCAATTATGCCGTGCCATACCACGGCTTTCAGATCAACTGAAGAACTGTTTCATTACCTTGATCATGTTCACGTGGTCATCGCATGATCCAGTCTCGCGCACCGAGTGCATGGCCAGCACAGGATTGCCCACGTCAACACCCTCAATGTCCATCTGTCCGGTGAGGATATTGCCCAACGTGGATCCGCCGGCGACATCGCTATGGTTCACGAAGTATTGGAAAGGAGCACCTGCACGCTCGCACAGGCTCTTGAAGATGGCTGCTGAATGGGCATCGCTCATGTACTTGCAGTTGGCATTAACCTTGATGCACGGGCCGCCACCCAGCGAAGGATGGTTGGTCGGGTCATATTTCTCGGGATAGTTGGGATGGAAAGCGTGGGCGTTGTCGGCCGAAACCATGAAAGAGCGGTGAACGGCGCGGCCAAAGTCCTCAAAGTCTCCGCCCAATGCCATGACGAGGCGCAGCAGCATGTTGCCCAGCACGGGCGAGTGAGCGCCCTGCTTGGTGCCGCTACCGGTTTCCTCGTTGTCAAAGATGGCGGCAACAAGTGTTGCGTTTTTGTCCTCGGCTTCGGTGATGGCTGTGATGGCGGCATGGACCATGCTCAAGTCATCAAGGCGGCCTGCCGAAATGAATTCGTTGTTCAAGCCAAACAGGCTGGCCTTGCTCACGTCATAAAGCATCAGGTCAAAATCAAGGATGTCTGTCGGCTCGACCTGCATTTCCTCAGCGACAAGGTAGAGCAGGGCGTTTTGCCATTCAAAATCTTTGTTGATCTTAGCAAGGATGGGCAGCATGTCTTTTTGCTTGGAAAGTGGATTGCCCTCGTTGACGGCGCGGTTGAAATGGATGGCAAGATGCGAGATGCACATCAACGGGCGGTCAATCCTCAGCAACTTGGTTACAGGATGCAACGCATCTTTTCCTTTGAGCAACACGCGTCCTGCCAATGACAAGGGACGGTCAAACCAGGTGTAGAGGATGGGGCCGCCATAGACCTCGGTGTTCAGGCGCAGGATGCCGCCGTCACCGGGAATCTCGCTTGCGGGTTTGATGCGGAAACACGGCGAGTCGCTGTGTGCAGCAATGATTTTGAAACCAGTGTCGGCGGGTTTCTTCTTACCCACTTGCACAGCAAACACAGCACTGTCATTTTTGGTGAAGAAGAATTTATCACCAGCCTTGGCCGTCATTTTATCGTCGATTTTCTTCTCCTTGAAGCCATTAGCGGTCAAGATTTTCTTCACGGTGTCCACAGCCAGGAAGTTGCACGGGCTGTTATCCAAGAACTCAAGCAGTGAGCCCACATAGTCTTTTGTCTTTTTCATAATCAGTTGTGTATTTAGTTGTGTTTACAATCCGTAATAAATTGCATTCAGCGCACGCAGCACGTTGCACAGGGTCTGGCCCCAGTAATTGATGAAGTTGATTTTGCATTGGCACAGCATCTCGTGCTGAGTTTCGGTGAGCGCATCCTGAATTGAATGAATCAGGTTGAAGAACTCCTGATACAGGTCGGCAAGATTCTCGGACACCGATGCCGAGATGGGTGTGTCGCTGTATTTCATGTCCTCAAGGAACACTTCCAGATAAATGTCATCTTCGGCCATGATTTGTGCCACACGGTCGCGCACCATGTCATACACATCCTCCTCCAGTGCCTGATCGATGAATTCCTCGCTGTAGGTGTCATCACTGATGTCGCCCACGGTGATATACAAGCGCGGCAATAACTTGAGCATCTGAGCCACAAACTGGTCGCGTGACTCACATTCGGTTGCGCGCTCAAGCGCATGGCAATATTCGTTGGCCAGCGCGATAAACGCCAGCTCATTTGGTGTCAGTTTATCCATTATCTTGATGTTTTTGTTTGCAGTAGAGGTTTTTGCGTTCAATATATCCTAGGACCTCGTCAGGGACATAGTAGCGTACGCTTTGTTCGTTAGCGAGGCGTTCACGGATTTGTGTTGAGGACAATTCAATGATGGGGGCATCCACCATCATGACACGGTCTTTTAAACCGTCGGGGATATTTACCTCATAGCCTAGGCGAGGGTAGATGAGCACATGATACTTGGCAAGGATTTCGTCGCTGTTGCGCCACTTGCCGAATAGTTCCCAATTGTCAGCTCCGATAACAAGATAGAAATCGTCGTCGGGAAATTTCACTTGAAGCGCATTGAGCGTGTCGATAGTGTAGGACGGGCGGGGCATTGTGAACTCAAATGCCGACGTCTCGACACCTTCCATCGGGTGAGTTACCATCTCAACCATGCGCAGGCGGTCGGTGTCGGCGACCTGCTGTTTTTTGTCTGCCTTGAGCGGGTTCATGGGCGACACCATGAACCACAACCGATCCACCGCACCACTGCCGATGAAGTGTTGTGCAATTATTGCGTGCCCGATGTGTATCGGGTCAAACGATCCCCCAAAAATGCCGATTCTCATGATTAATTGCTCATTATTCTTATTACGCAGATGCAAAATTAGCATTTTTCGCCCACTATAACAAATAAATCCACTTAAACCCCATATCAATAGTGTTTTTTGTGGTATTGATCAAATAATAAAGTGCTCTATTGCATTTTGTTAAAAAAAAGCAGTATATTTGCAGCATAAATCTTTTAATAAGTTATTTTATTAATCTAAATTCAAACCAAAATGAAGAAGTTCTTACAATCTTTAACTTTGCTGTTGGCGGCGCTGATGATGCCCGCAATGGCTGTTGCTGAAAACGGTTATGTTCAGGGTGATGCAACCGGTGAGGGTGTCGTTGACATGGACGACCTGACCATGCTCATCAACTACCTGTTGACCAATGAATGGACCGAAACAGGCATGCCTGAGAACTGCGTTGACCTGGGCTTGCCCAGCGGCACGCTGTGGGCAACTTGCAACATTGGTGCCACCAGTCCTGAGGAAATTGGCAATTACTACGCATGGGGCGAGATCGAGCCCAAAGAGACCTATACATGGCTTAACTACATCTGGAATACCCCCGGGAGTGGTACAGTTACAATCAACAAGTACAACGCCGATGACAATTTAACGGAGTTGCTTCCTGAGGATGATATTGCTTATGTCAGCTGGGGATCAGGATGGCGTATGCCTTCCTATGATCAATTCAATGAATTGAAATCAAAATGTACTAAGCAGTGGACCGAGGTGAACGGCGTGAAAGGTCAAATGCTCACTGGTCCCAACGGAAACACGATATTCATTCCCGCCGCTGGTACATATGCTAACTCGGCCAACCAAGTGGGCTCACAAGGCAACTACTGGTCGCGTACCCGTGGCACTTCTGGGAGCACCGCCCAAAACAACGCCCACAAATTATACTTCTCTCAAACATCCCTTTCAATATTGACTAGTGGCCGCAATACCGGTCTTCCTGTACGTGCGGTGCATGCTCCTGTAATGGATGTAGTGGAAGGCGATTTCTTGAGAGGTGATGCTACTGGTAACGGTATCGTTGACATGGACGACTTGACCATGCTTATCAACTTCCTGCTGACCGAAACTTGGCCCACACCTGATCCCTATGACTACTACGTTGACCTGGGCTTGCCCAGTGGCACACAGTGGGCGACACGCAACGTGGGTGCCCTTAAGCCCGAGGACATTGGCAACTACTACAGCTGGGCCGAAATCGCACCCAAAGAGACTAATACATGGAATAACTACATCTGGAACACCCCTGGAGCTACAATTACTATCAACAAGTACAATGCTGATGACAATTTGACGGAGATGCTTCCCGAAGACGATGCTGCTTGTGCGAACTATCCCGAGGGACGCACACCGTCTAAAGAGCAAGCTGAAGAACTGATCGCTAATTGTACCAGTGAGTGGACTCAGTTGAACGGCGTGAACGGTATGATGCTCACTGGTCCCAACGGAAACACGATTTTCTTCCCCGCTGCAGGTTACCAATTCCAAAGTGTTAGTAACATGGGCACACAAGGCAACTATTGGACGCGCACGCTCCTGCCTAATTCCAATTGGCATGGTGCCGCCAAGCTCTACTTCACTTCGTCAACTTTCCAGACGGGCGGTAGTGACCGCAGCATCGGTTATACCGTGCGTGCCGTGCGTGTTCAAGAATAATATCTAATTCTCGTACACTTAAGTAGTTTAAGTGATACAAAACTCACGCCGCTTGTCAGCACCCGATAAAGGGTCGACAAGCGGCGTTTTCATGATGAATACACAAACAACTCATTCGTGAGAAGTGCAGCCTAGATGGACACCCTCAGCGACACAGCTCAAGACCATTCAGTTGTTGAATTAAGAAATGCGGATGCCATAAAAATCCTTAGAGTCTTCGCGTCTTAACGTGAAGCGGTTTACTGGCCGATGAAGTCGGCAATGAGGTCGTGCACTTGGGCTACGGCAGTGTCAAGGTCATCATTAATGACTGTGTGGTCAAATTGAGGGCCGATTGAGATCTCAAACTCTGCCTTGTCCACACGGTTCTGGATGTCCTCCATGCTG
>CACZVR010000021.1 GCA_902784675.1 uncultured Bacteroidales bacterium
ACCTGTGCTCTCTGTTCTATATTTGCCATAATATTGCCTTTTTAGGCAAAGATATGGCATGTCCTCGGCACCCGAAAAGACGCAAAACGGGTGCCCTTCCGCTCTCTTTGCGACACCGCCGCAAAGGTTTACCTCTCGCTCGCCGTACCAGTCTCTATACCAGCCGTGAAAAGGGTGGAAAAGATACGGCGAGCGAGGGGTCCAGGCGCATGAGTGCGCCCATCAGGCGAGCAAAACCCGTCCAAAATAGGGTTTTGCGAGCCCGCCCAGCCGAATTTCATTCGGCTTGTGTGCTGATGCACCCCCCACTGCCCTACGCTCGGCGGGCGCTTACCGCTTTAAATTTAGCGGAATATGCGAGGGCGGCTGCGTGCTGCGGTAATTCGGCATCACACGTGAAAAAATGGCGCGACCATCGCTGGCAGCACCATCCACATGTTTAACTTAAAACCTTTAACCTATGAAAAAATAACAGCACGCCCTTAACCCGGGCCAGGTTGAGTGTCGCCCCGACCTTGAATTCTTCAAGGATGCGGGACTCGGCCCTAATCGCTAGAGGCCTATTGGTGGCTGGGGTGGAATCGAACCACCCTGTTGTTTTTAGACACCCTTTCTTGGGGTACGGATTTTGCCTATTGGCATTCCTTATACATTACCTTTAAAACACTTTTTGTTTATTAACATTTTGATAAAACCTGTCAGCCACGCCATTAAACCTATTTAACACCTCCTTTCTTTTTGTTAAAAATTAGTTTTTTGCCACTAGTACGACCTCACCACCAATCGCTAGGGCTTTCTCAAACATGTCCCTGCACCGCTTCGGCGGTTTGTCATAATATCTCTTGGTCAGTCCAAACAGCGAGCAGTGGGTCAAACCACCAGCCTCTCGCATGTTGGAGTTGATGCCGCACTTGCAACCACCACAGCAGTAGGGCACCTCGAAGAACGGGCCTTTGCCGTTGATATACACTTTCATGTATCACCTCCTGCCTCTATATATTGATAGAAAGCCACGTCAAGTTGTGTGTTATTATGCACTTCAAAAAGTCTCTCGACCCTTTTGACGATTAGCCTGGCCACATTGTAGTCAAAAACTTGTTTGCTTTGGAGGTTTATAAAAATGACTCTATCCGTAGTGTCAATTATGAATGGTGCAGTTCCTGGATTCTCTTTGTCAAGAGCTTTACAGTGATTCATGACGATTTGTGTCAATGCTGTGAAAACGCCACCATCAACCGTTATACCTGGCACGATAAGGGCATTATTAAATGTTTCAACCCATTTAATGAAAGCCCTGCATTTGTTGTTCTTAGGGGCAAAGGTCTCGACCTGCACAAAATATCGATCAATCATATCTCACCTCCTTTCTGCTCATCGGCGTATGTCCATGCAATAAGCCGGTCTGCCTCCATGGCGTAATAGACTGCATCTTGTCCTGGAGCAGTGAAAATCTTGATGTGGCCGCCGTCGATGTGCCCAAACGAATAACCCGAGGTGAAGTCACCATCATCCCAAAGGAAAATGACCTCACGCGTTGCATCGATCGTGTACAATTCTTTGGAACTGTGGCCAAAGACGATTTCACGACCTTTGTCTGTTTTGATTCTGATCTTGTTCTTCATATCGTAAATAATTAAATGGTTAATCTTCCCATAATTCTTTCTGCCTGGGCTCCGGCGGAGTGGGCTTAGGCTCCTCGATGTCTTCAATGCCGGAAGTGGCAATGACTTCGAGGTTGAGACCGTATTTCTCTTTGAGCATATTATAGTCGAAGCAATAGGCGCGATCTATTGTGTCGGTATTCTGCAACTTTTCGAAACCATGATCATCAGTCACCGTCATCGTCTCATGCCGCCCATCGATGATGTTTTTGAATCGGACCGATTTCTTGGTGCCGATAAATTCTGGCGAATGCTCCAGGTAGTACGATAGCGTCTCAGGTGGCAGCACATTGGTGGCTACCTGGCGGCCGTTGCGCCGGTATAGCATGAAAACGCGGTTCTTGCGCAGGAACAGCACCGGCCGTGGATTGCTCCATTCTATCAGGCCGCTGTCAGTTTTCCACCTGGATACATACTTGACTCTGAAGTCCGAGTCCCTGAAGATGACACCATCCTGGAACAAAAAGGCGACAGCATCCCAGAAGTGTGACAACTCGTTGCTGTTCGTGTTCTCCTTGGCCTGAAGCACGATGTGCTCAACGCACACGCGCAGCATGTCCTTGTAGTCGATGGGGATGTCCAGGACACCGCCAAGCGTGCGAAGGATGGCCAATGGAATCACCCAGTTATCCCTGATTCGGTCAATCACGTCAAGCCCTCTCAGGTTGTCAATGATGTCGCTCTTGGCGGTCTTATAGTTGCCGACGAACTCAGCCTCCACCTTAGCGCGATGCTTGAGGATCTGCAGCGTGAGGTGGGTAAATCCAATCTTTCTTAGCGTCTTCAATTCCTCGAATCTGGCTGCAGCCTCAGGCGAGAACGCCGACACGCTGAAGTGGAGAAACAGCACTCGGGTAAAGAGGGCGATGTCGGCGGTCGGCATCTCCTGGCCACTGAGGATGATGCCGCTATCCATTGCCATCTGCTCACGCTTCTTGTAGTCAGATTCACGGCTCGCACGTGAGCGCCCAAGACCCTCCCAGATGTTCTTGAGAAAGTCCACCTTTTGATATTCGATGTCGTTTTTATACTCATCGATATGCACGAGAGCGTTGGCACACTGAGCGACAACAATACCCAGTGATGGCACTGAAGTATTAGACAACGTGGTGGCTTTGTTGTCTGCGATAAAGAATGACATCAGGGCTTCAGCCAGCCCGCTCTTACCGGTGCCCACTGGACCGAAGAGGTTGAGAATCGGGAAATGGTTGGTGAAGCCAAAGATGATATCCCTAAACAGGGTGGCCAGCAGGAAGCAGATGCCTACCTTGCCATTGTCGCCGAAGACATTGATGATCTTCTGTGACACGTCATGCAGCGAGATTGCGCTAAGCGGCATGTGGACAAACTGGCGCTCGAATGCGAACAACTGCTTGTCGTTCTTATAGAGTTTGCTCGAGCCGGGCAGATACCAGTTGCCTTTGTCTCCAAGTCGAACGATGCCATATTCGTCAGCCTCTACCCATTGGTCATCAGCCTGTGCACCGTTACCAAATGCCCAGAAGCCTTGTTGCTGCCACCCCAGTTGGGTAATCTCTATTGCCGTCTCGGTCTGCTCATACAGATACAACTTCAGTTTGGTCAACTGTTCTTCCTTCGCTAGCCAAATGTAATTGCCCAGGGACTCAACCCTCATTTTGAACTTCTGCAGGGAGCAAAGGTCTTCCTGCTTGAGTTCGATGACGTCTTCAGCACCACGGTTGTTCTTGATTTTGTATAGACGCTTGGACAGCACGCTGTCCTTGATGTGGTACATGGGCAGCAGCGTGAAGTTGGACCATTGCTGCTCGCCACGATCACCGATGGCGAAGTAGCAGTTATCAGCAGCATAGAAACCGTATTTGTCCAACAACTCACGGTTGATCAACTGTCCTTTCCGGGATGATATCTTCTTCTCCTTGTCGGCTTTTCGTGCCTTGGAGAGTGCCGACTTCCACATCGCCTTGTCTGGGTAGAACTTCTGCAACTGCTTGAGCAGCATCTGCTCCTTGACATCATCATGGATGTAGGCCACGATCTGCACGAGTTCGTTGACTACCTCGCTCTTGACTTCAGCAGTCTCGGCACCTTGAAACTTCATCGCGCCATACCACACGATGAAGTCCTGGGACTCGATCGCCTCGAGTGCTGCAGGGCTGTTGATGAAACTGTCCGGGTCTTGTTTCTCGCCGTCCTCAGTCAATGGTATCTCCTTAACGATGACGCCAAGGCCAGCCTTGAGGGCCGTGAGGCCATTGGTGCAGACGAACTTCTTCCCTGCACCCATCTTCTCACCTGGCTTTGCTGGGTCTGCGTCCGGAATGAAGCACACACGATGAGCATGAGGCTTGAGCAGTGCGAACTGCTCAGCCTGCCATGCACCACCCAGGGGTGCCACTGTGTTGGTGATGCCGATAGCCTGCAACTTGATGGCGTCCGGCGCTCCTTCTACGAGGTAGAAGATGTCTTCTTTCCTGGCTTGCGAGATGGCGTTGTCTATGCCGAAGATGGTGCCCTTCTTGTGGTAAAGGTCGCTGTCCTTGCTGTTCATGTACTTGGCCTTGCTCGTGCCGGTGAGGTCTCGAGCGGTAAAGCCGATAACATGGCGGAACCTGTCCTTGATGGGAATCATCAGGCGGTTGCGGTAGAAGTCGTAGATTTCTCCCCGGTCATTCTTGTTGAGCAGGCCCATCTCGATCATCAGTTCGATGGAGTGCCCTGCAGTGCGTGCTGCCTGATATAGAGAATCATTGGCAGCATCAGCGAAACCTATGCGGTTCTCCTCTACATAGGTGATGCCCCATCCACGGCTGTCCGTGGCATACTTGTAGGCGAATTTGGCTTTGTCATTGTCTGCATGGATGGCTTCAACGTAGAACTGGCAAGCCCATTCATTGAGCATTCGCATAGCCTCACGCTTCTTGTCCTGGGCAATCTCTTCGGCAGTCCTTGGCTCGTTGTGCTCCTCGATGCGCACACCATACTCTTTGGCCAGCGTCTTCACCGCTTCAGGGAATGAAAGGTGGTCATACTTCATCACGAATGAAATGGCGTCACCCCCGTTGTCCCCCTGTGGACACCCCCCAAAGCAGTGCCATGACTGTGTCCTGGCGTTGACATGGAAGGACGGCGTCTTCTCCTTATGGAATGGGCAGCATGCCTTCCCATGGGAAAGTTGGCCGATGCGCCGTTGGACGACATCCGTGATGTCTGCCCTGTTCAGGACAGATTCAATGTCTCTCTCGTTAAACATAATCAGTTGAAGATGTTATAGCCCTCGAACTTGTCTGTGGAATTGGGATAGATGCTCAGGCATTCACCGAAACTGTTCCAGCGCACGCGCCTGGTGCGAAAATGCGTTTGGCCTTTATACTTGCGCTTGCAAGGCTGTTGTATCGTGCCGATGACCGATTGAACCTTCCCGTTTTTAAGGTTCATCTGTTCAAACTCGATGTCAGAGCGATGCTCAATGGCACGCTCCCAATCTGCTATTCGTTTCCCGTTGTATCCCATGATTCAATAATTTTGTTGATCGCCGCCTGCTCGAGCAGCGAGAGGTTGTCGTTTCGTAATTTGTAATAGAATGTGGCAAGTGCCCAGCCGGTAGTGGCCGTCACGCGCTTGACGAAAAGTTTCTTGTTGTCGTCGTCCAGAGTGTCATAAAATTTCTTTAGCATAGAAAAATATAAAATAAATCTTTGGTTATTCTAAAATTTATTATTAAATTTGGAATGCAAAAGTAAGATATATATTTGGTATCCAAAGATATTTATTTGGTTTTGTGCGTTAAACTTTATTAAAATAGTTCTTTAATTATGTATAACGGAGAGATAATCAGAGACTTGCTGAAAAAGCAAGGAAAGAAGGCCAAAGATTTATTAGCGGCTTTGGAAGTCAATTCTAACGGCTCAATCAGCCAGTTGGTCAAGGATGCTAATCCGACCGCAAGGAGGTTGGAGATTATCGCAGACTTCCTTGAAGTACCGATTGACGCCTTGTTCCTACGTGAGCACAACCACAGTGGATACAATGTTGTCGGCAATGGTAACCATGTGGCCAACATCACCATTGGAACGCTCAAGGGCAAGTTGCATGATCAGCAGCAGATCATAGCGGAAAAAGACAAAAGAATCCAGCTTCTCGAGGAGATGCTGGAGATGTATCGGCAGCGTCTAAGCGAGCAAAAGCCATAGACGCGTTATAGACGATAATGTGTTTTTCCAGGGCTGCAACCGGTTCAAAATCAACAACAATATATTGTTGGATAACCTGCAATATATTCTTGTCCTCTCCGCGCGTGTTACCATATTTTCTAAAGAAATCCATAGACGAAATAGAGACGATATTTCATGAACAGTTTGCATTCCTGGTGCGCCAAGAATGTAAAAAAAATGTGTCCCCGAACAAAAAAATTAAACTCCCTTGGTGAGGTGCTGCAATACACCCCGCCCAAGTTGCACACCGGTGCAAAATGGTATGTCGACTTCTACGCTTATGACCCAGCAGATGGGTCGATGCGCCGGAAAAAGTACCATGTTGACAATGCCGGGAAGGTGAAAGATCGCCGCCTCAGGGCAGCGCAACTCATCGAGTCATTGACCAGGCTGCTGCGCTCAGGATGGTCACCATGGGTGAACTCAGACACCAGTCGCGCCTACATTTTATTTGATGAAGCCGTCAAAAGATATTTGGCTCATGTGGAGCGGTTGCCGGCATACCACACGCGCAAGTCCTATGAGTCACGATTGCATATACTCCTGGAGTATAATGCCAGCCGGTTGCTGCCCATCCGGTACGTTTATCAATATGACACGGCATTCGTCAGCGACTTCCTGGACTACGTCTATCTTGACCGAGAAACGTCCGCCAGGACAAGGAACAATTACCGCCAATGGTGCCTGTCATTGGCTGAATTCTTCATTGAAAAGCAATACATGTCGGCCAATCCGGTCACCAAAATCAAAGAACTGGCCGAGTCCGGCAAGAAGCGGCGGCCATTGACGGCAGCCATGCTCAGACAACTGGAGGTTAATATCAAGTCGCGTGACCCGTGGTTTTACCTCGCTTGCATGATGGAGTACTACACCTTCATACGCCCAACCGAGTTGAGCCATGTCAAGGTCGGTGACATCAGCGTCAAGGAGCAGAGCGTGTTCATCAGCGCCGACCACTCCAAGAATAAGCATGACGGCAAGGTCGGATTGAACACCAGAATCATCAAGATGATGATTGACCTTGGTGTGTTCCAATACCCGAGCGAGTTCTACCTTTTTGGCCCCAGGGTATCTCACCCGGCCGAGAAAAGAAGCGACGGCGAAATGTTCCGTCGTCGCTGGAATATATTGGTTAGAAAGGGGCTTGGATGGGATGACTGTTACCAGTTCTACAGCCTCAAGGACAGCGGGCTGCGCGATTTGGCCAACGCCGAAGGCATCGTTATCGCCAGAGACCAGGCGCGTCACAGTGACGTGGCCACCACCAACAAGTATCTGCAGGGGCGTGATGCCCCAGTGCATGAAGAGACCAAGCGCTTCACTGGCGGCCTTTAGTCTTCAATCCTGTAGAAATACCCTGTAACAAGCGGCGATATGCCCCGATGTGTAATGTTATACTCCAGTTTCTCGCATGCGAATTTCTGCCCATGGATTAGAAACACGTCGTTAGGTCCAATCAGTTGCGGCATTATGAACTTGATGCAATGCTTCACTGTCGTGTCAATGACTGTCGCTTCAGCCATTGACTCCGAATATAATGACTTGTCACCACTGTTTGAGAATGTCTGATTGAGTTCGATGAACTCTGTCTGCCCTATCGTGTTGCCTGGATCTATGCCCTGGGCCGTAACAAGCCAATCATGAAAACTGACTGGCCTGGGCCAATAGAATTGGATATCCGTCCATTTAAATGTGCATTGTCTCGGTACGACACCGATGTACATCAGGTCCGCTTTGTCCTCATTCTTATCCAGATCTTGCTCGCCCTCGATGAGCGCCTCGATATCCAACACGTCATTTGTGGATACACTGTCCGTCCCGATATGCTGGATATCGGGGCGTGTGTATACGTCAACAGGCTGGGATCCTAATGTCGTGTCCTCATATCCTCGCTGAGTGTGTGATGTCTTGACCGTTGGACAATCCCATGTAGTAATCGGACATGGCACAATTTTTAGGCTGATATCCAAGTCGCTCTTAGCCTGGTTGCGCCTCAGTGCCCTCTTCTGGTTGACCTCCTTGAACTGATAATTGCCAGCATCCCCAACTACAATGAACTGGTGCCCTTGCACTGCAAAGATCTTGCTCTTGTCCGCTTTGCTTACTCCACCATTCGCTAACGCTGTTTGCATCTCGCTGATGGTGGAGTAAGTGCTTGAGTCCAATTCTACGGCAGCCATAATATCCTCGCTAATATGATCAAAGCCATCTTCAACATCAGCAAAACCTATATTGCCGTTTGATATGTCAGTTGTCTCGTCCTCGTCAATCTCGACCTGGTACTCGTCCACCACTCGGTTACAATGTCTGATTGTGCTATACTCCCAATAATTACTACGGCGCATCACACTGGTCTTTTTGGTCGACTCATTGACATTTAACACGATGCCCAATAGGTGCTCAATCTGGGTGATGAACTCGTTGAGAGTCCAGTGTGGCAGCGCCTTATTGAGTTCGATTCGGTTGTTAGCCGTGACGATGAAAAGATGCCTGAATAATGAATTGCTAAGCAAAGAGAGTTCTGATTCTTCTGTAAGCGGATAACCAACAGCGGCAAGCACTTTACTGATCATCATCAGCAGCATAGGTTGAAATGATGGAATGACCTGTGGCACATTGGTTGGATCCCCATTGGGCCAGGAATAACGAAATTCAGGATAAAACCGTTTGTTGGATTGGCTGTCATCTTCATCTCTCCTAAGGACGTAGCCATTAACGATCACACCACCGCCCTCGAGATTGTTGGCCTCAGCATTGTTGGTCCCTTCGCGATATGATGCCGTCTCATTGATGACAGGGAACATAACGCCCTTGTCTGTTGCTGTATTACTGTTTTCCCCCTCTGCGTTGGCCCACCATCTCAGCATCCATTCCGTGTATGCTATCGGCGGAACATATCCTTCGGGATAGTTGGCCTGGTGTTCCAGGTCGAGCAGCACCAAGGCATCACCCTTGTGGTGCTCTTGAGCCTCTGCTGGGCGCCAATGTATTATGTTATACCAGTCTCCCAGATCAAGTTCGTCGACATATATGTCATTGCCACGGGAGTAGAAATTCATCTCACTGATACCTCCCATCAGTTGCACCTTCGCCACTTGATCTGTAACCTGGTGGAGAATAGCCTTGCCGTCGAGCACGACCTGGTTGTCAACAAGCAGCACGGCATGATATTCCGCATAATGAGCGGCGATGTCTTTACGGTTGATTGCTCCTACTATCTGCCTGTTGGCCCTCTCCTGCAGAGGGAGTTCGATATCATATGTATATGATCCGGTCTTAGTGAAGTAGGTGTTCTCTCGCGTGAGTTTAATGGATACTTTTTCAGCGAGGACGGCCTGCTTGCCGTTGAGATATAATTCTATCATCGTTTTCTTAATAATATAATAATGAATAATGCACAGCCGGCCACGGCACCAGCCCACATCAGCGCCTTCTGCCACCAGTGAAGGAAGTTAACTTCCTTTACTTCGGTCCTGGTAATCGTGATGACCTTGGGGATAGTGTCACGGATAGTGTCCGCTACAAACATTTTGTTGACGTTGACGGTATGATGCCAACGCTCGATGACAACAGTGTCGCCCTGGACATAGTGATAGATACTGTCTCGCATCATCAGCGTGTCGCGCACAATGTCCACATGGTCGCGCTCAGTAACCTTTTCTGTGATGATCGGCACCTCCTTGGTCACCTCAATGGTACGGCACCCGCTTAGGGCGATTGATAGAATAAGCAGCAGTAAGACCACTATCATGAGGAACATCAGTCCTCGAAACAGATTCTTGTAAGATTCTTCCATAGCATTACAGATTGGCGTATTCTTTCTTGGCATCAAACGACGGGCAGGCCTTGGCCGCAAAGTCTCGGTGCCCGTAGATCTTCGCTTGTGGATATTTCTTCTTCAGCATCTTCAACAACTGCAGCAGGGACTTCTTCTGGGCTTCGGTGCGCGTGTCCTTGGGACTCTTCATGTCCTTGGCCACGCCTCCGATGTAGCACACACCGATGCTATGCTGGTTGTGCCACTTGCAGTGCGCACCGATGGCACTCTCTGGGCGACCTGCATGAATCGAGCCGTCCAGGTACACCACATAGTGGTACCCGACGTCCTTGAAGCCACGCTGCTTGTGCCACGCACGGATGTCGCCCACAGTCGTCGGGCGGCCCTCAGGCGTCGCCGAACAGTGGACGATGATCTCATTGATTGTTCTCATCTTCTTCCTCCTCCTCGTTTATGTTATCATTAACTATGTCCACAACGCCTTGGGCACTATCGCGCCCCATGCGTCTGAACTGGCGTTTAATTTCGTTGTGGGTGTATAGCGCCAACCCGAATACGCCTGCGGCAAACGCAATGGCTTCGCCGACATAGGCGATGACGGATGAGTGGATGTACTTGATGCAGACGAATGACACAAATGCCAGCACGATGGCACTAGCCAGCATCGCTATTGCTGATCCATACTGGATCCAATCCTTGGTGTTCTGTTTCATTTTATCACGATTTTTAAAGCGCTAACCAACGCCATATACACGCTGATGACGAGTCCTACTTCTACTCGCCATTGCCAATTATCACGTCCTGCAGCAATGCACACTATCAATGGCAACAGGCACACCGAGTTGACAACCATCACCCATCCCGTCAACAACGTGAAAGCCGACACCGCTGCGATAATATGCACCCGCTCATCGGTCTTATTCCACACGTCGGCCGCACCCGTGATCACGATCGCGCCAATACCCATTGCGGCAAGCCATTGCCATCTGGACGGCGTAACGCTTAACATGGCAGGAAGCAGCATGACCTGTGACCATAGCGCTACAAGCAGCAGCCATCGCCATCGCTTGGAGAGCGCGGATATGCTGCGCTGCGTACCCGTCGTCCACGACATTCCAGCCAACAGCACGACGAAGACTATCATACCTATGTATGCGACCTTAACCATTCCGTAGTAAGATTAAGTTTCTGCGGATAACCCGCCGTGATGTCATAGGCTTCTACTGCTTCCACATTGTCCATAGCCATCACCGCAGCCTTGTGTTCCTCTGTGACATTGAGAGCCTCCGCAGCATAGACCTCTAGCGCATTCAGCATCTGCAACCATGCGCTTGTCGGGAAGGTAAACTGCTGGCCTTCGAACCACTTTGTCACTGTCTCCGCGCCAGTGGCTTGGTAAGCCTCTATACTTATTCGCAACTGCTGTCTTGTCGGGGCGTCCAACCACATGGGGACTCCCCCTAAGTAGAACTGATTGACAGCCTCACTTTGGTCGTGGTCACCAATACGCATGAGCGCATCTTCTTTGGCCATGGCCAGCAATTCTTCTTGTGTCGGTTCTGGCGCTACATATTCATGATAGCCTGCCAGGGCAAGGATGTCTTCGCTCGGCGCCATATAGGTATATTCTCCCACCGTGATAGGCTTGCCATCCCATATCTCTCCATTGTCATTGATGTACTGTTTCATATCTCATAATAAAAATTTACTTCAACCATCTTGTTCGTCACTCTCGTTGCATTAGCACCGGCATCTATGTACTTCTGTCTGGCGCCGATTGGCACTCGGATTATAGATGTCGTCCAAAAGGTAGACGTGCCACTACTCCCTGCATAGGCTGGAATCACATCAGGTTCCAATATGTCAACCTCATCCCAAGTGATTCCCGTCAACCTGTTAGCACCGGTAAGGCCCCCTTCAGACTGATCGTTAAAGTTGTACGGCACCCGCACATAAGAGCAACTATAACCAAAACTATAAAGATAGTTGCCGGGCAGTTTCCCCTTGAGGTGGATGTACATAATGTGCTTGCCAGCGGTGGCATCAACGTATGTGTTTGCATTGTTCTTACCATTACCGTAAAAAGTTGCCAACGCTCCATCCAAAATGATATAATCCACATAGGAAAGTAAATAATTGCCTATGCTGAGTTGCGTGTCACTGTCTAGTTCGAAATCAAATCTAACGCAATCAGGATGCTCAATGGGTGTTCTCCTTGCGTCACGCATCATAGCCCGCCTCCTTTCCAGTAGCCAAATTGGGGGGGGGTAATTGGTTGATATTTAACTTGTTAGACATTGTTATGCGGTTTCAAAATAGAAATTGTGTTCGACGATTTTATCAAGAATCGCACTTGATAAACCTGCATTTGCGTATAATTGCTTCGTTCCGATTGGCACACGAATGACATTTGCCTTTGAAAAACAGCCATAAGAATCCTTTTTCACTTGTTCGATGTAATTTGAGTCAAGAATATCAATTCTGTCCCATTTCGTATTCCATCCGCCATTTTGAATGCCACCCTTAATCATATCATAAGTGTTGTACGGAAGTCTGACATAACTGCAACTAAGCGGGAAATTGAGCATGTGATTGCTTGGTATTGAATTATATAAGTGCAAGTATAGTATATGCATTCCTGTATTCGGTACAGTCACTTGTAGCGCACTGCCAGATTGCTTTTTTGGAATAGTTGCGCCATCTAGTATTACTATATCAACGTGTGGAGCAGTAAAATAACCAATATTCAGAGTAGCATTTTCCTCACTTGTCTCGAAATCAAATCTAATGCAATCAGGATGCTCAATGGGCGTTCTCCTCGCGTCACGCATCATAGCCCGCCTCCTTTCCAATGGCCAAATAGGGGGGGGTAATTGGCTGATATTTAACTTGTTAGACATTAGTTAATTCACTTATCGGTTTAACTCTATCTGAATATGTTCCTATCCCAGACCATGCTGATTTGTAGGCTTCTACTGCATCGTCGGGAACGTAAAAGGTGGGACTACCAGCGAAAGAATTAGACACTATTTTGAACGGTGTGCAACCATCGCATATAACCTTTGCAAGCGACCAACTCGCTTGAAATGCAAGTCCAACGACTGAGGTTACGCTTGCTGGTATGGTAATAGTAGTTCCTTTGAAACCAGCAAGTGCTTGCGAACCGATAGTGATCAAGTTAGGAGGCAGCGTTATGCTGGCAAGATTACAACCATTGAACATGCCGACTCGAAGGACTTCGCATCCAGTAAAATATTTGAATGCGTCAAATCGCTCTCCGCTCATGTCATATTTGCTAAAAAAACTATTTTCGGGAACCCAATAAAGTATTGCAGATGCGCATTGCTTCGCTGTCATTCCTTCCGGATTAGGAGCAAGCCCTTTGGCGTATAGTGCAGCCATGATTTTCGGGTTGTCAGTCGCGTTGATGACGAATGGAGCGGGCTCCCCTACCATCTGCGATCTGCGGCGTATGATCTCGTTAGTCAGCATATTCGATCATCAGCAAATAGTTCTCCTGGATAGAAAATTCGTAGGTATGGCCAGCAGTTATCTCCGGCAGTTCGTACTTGCCGCCATCCTCGGGGGTCTTGACCGTAGATGGAAACGCGAAGTTGCTGAATCCGGTAGCGGCCGTGAATCGGCCTGCATAGATAGCCAGACCATTGGATGTGGCGTTGAGCGTGATGGTCAGTGACGTGATCGATCCAAATCGGTAGAACGTATTAGGGTCCAACGCTTGTGTGACGGCTCCCGTTCCGGACACGACGACTAGAGGCACGGTTGTATCCCCTGGCTCGCCTTGCGGCCCCTGTGGACCAGTTGGACCAGTCGGTCCGGTAGGACCAGTCGGCCCGGTAGGACCTTGTACGCCCTGCGGACCCTGCTTGCCCTGCGGGCCCTGCGGACCTTGCTCCCCCTGGGCGCCCTGTTCACCCTGCGGACCCTGCGGACCCTGCGGCCCTCTCATGTCGGCTTCTGCCCAGTGATCGCCCTGTTTGCTAGTCACCCACACATAGTATGTAGTGCCGAGCACGTAGCACATCGTCTTCTGCTCGGCAGTGGGATTTTCAGGCAGTTCATCCTCGCTAGATATGCCCACATATCCTGCTATTTGCCCTGCACTGCCTCCGCCTCCGCCGATAGACACCCATTTGGTGCCATCCCAACGGATGGTCGTGTCAGAAGACGCATCGCAGTAGATTGCATTTGTGTCCAACGGCAACTGCAACCATCCACGATCGGCATATTTATAGTAGAGGCGGCGAGTGCCAGGATAATATACCACGGTGCCGACCGCTTGCTGGTTAAGGTCTGCGCCCACCATGCTGCTGATAACTCGACGCTGGACATGGTCACCACTAAGTTCTTGCATCCCGGTTGCCGATGTCCAAGTGTACAAGCGTCTGGTATGCAGATTGATATAGATGACACCGACACGACAGCCCCAAAACTCTGTCTCACCAGAGGTATTGAGATAGCGCAGTTGCTGGCGGGCGGCATTATAGTAGATGTCGCCGGTTGCAGGTGTGTAGGTCCACTCACCACCGTCCACTCCATCTAGGACAGCGTCCATCGACGCCAAGGGCACAACACGCGACTGATGCCATATCGTGATGCCGTATCCGTTCAACTGAGCATACGCATCGAGTACCTCCCGGAGAGTTGCCATATCGACACCCTGGTCGAAATAGTTAAGGAGTTCGAGCAGAAGTGATCCGACACGCAGTGCGGTGTTTTCTCGTTCCTGGTCGGCATCACGTATTTCGACCGCTTTATCGATCAACTGATCCTTCGTTGCCATAGCGATTAATTGCCCAAAGTAATCCACATGTCAACATCATCCTGCACATCAAGGCAGCGCAACCTAGTGAGTTTGGTGCCGGCAACACTCATTATGCTCCAGCGTTCATCACCGCCTGCATCGGAAATCTGCACGCCTACGTCGATATAAGACCCATCAGTGTACGTCAAGTCAATATCCAGCGATGAGCCTTTCCGCACATACTTGGGCAGGGTGTTGACGATCTTGATGGGCTTCTGGAGATCAGTGTCCAACTCCACATGCACACCGACGTATCCCTCGGGGATGCCGCCACCTTCATCGTCGAGTGTGTCGATGATCCCTTCGTAGTAGGGGCTCGGCATATCATCCGTTACAGACACGTTGATTGTCGTGCCTGCCGAGTCGGTCTCCGAAGAGCCGGACTCCTGGGTGGGAGTCACGTTGGTCTCGAACATCTCGTTGCCCAAGACACGGTAGCGGCCATCGCGCTGGGGCCACAGGAAGACCAGGTCATCAGCGTTGGCCTGACGGCAGAAGCCCACAGCGTCGGCATTAAGTCCAGGATAGCGGAATGCCGCCGTGTTGTTGAACGTCTTTGATGGTTCATCGCCCTGGCTTTCAGAGTTTACGTTGCTTTGCGGTGAGACCAAGTCGATGCGATGCCAATACGCGTCTGCCGCAAGGATGAAGTCTCCCGTCAGCGTTCCCAGCCGGCGCATTGTAGCGTCGTCGTCTTCGACATCGACACGTTTGGGCCATGCCATGATATCGCTCTTTGGGATGTAATACACGTGAGGGCGCAGACCCGGCAAGACGGTCTCCCCTTTGCAATGTTCGAGGCTATCATACAGAGCCTCATTAGCACAGTTGTTTTTTGCCATAATAGTATAAATTTGATTTAGTGCAAAAATAGCCCGCAAACTCGGCCGACAAAAAGACAAAACACAGTCAGAACAAGACCGTGCCGCCAGCGCTGCCTCCGCTCGATCGACGCGACTGCCTCAAGGCCGAGCGGACATTCTCGAGGGCATCGCACACCATGGCAACGCCCATCTGCCCCGTTAGTTGCGCCATCACTTCAGCCATTTTCAGTACCGATGCATACAGTTTCGGCGTGATCCAGTCACGCCGCCTTCGGGGCTCGCCACTGGTATATCCCCCACCCCATTTGGGGCCTCGCTTGCGGGGCTCATTCAGACGATGCTCCTCACGATATACGGGGTTGAGGAATTGCAGATCGCCTCCGTTGCCATGGATGTATCCGCGCCCCACGCCCATAGCCTGATAGGCACCATATTGCAGAAACTCCAGCACAATATGGGCACTTAGGCCCTCATGCATAGCATCTGCTGTCATCGACTGGGCCAGTGCTCCGGTATCGTGCACATCCAGATCCAACTGCTTTTCGCGCCAGATCTCAATCATCTTATCGCTCCACCCGTCAATCCACTGGTCGACATCCTGTGCAACCTGTGCAGGGTCTCTGGGTTCGATCACGTCCATTGCGAGGCGTCAAATGTAAGATCAACGGGCTCGTTCACCTCAACACGGAAGTAGAGGCCAGTGCATCCGTTCAGAAAGTATTGTCCCAACTCGTTTGTCCTGAGCGAATCTGTGCGCAGGTATACCATCTCGTTAGCCAGGTCGTCCTCATCGATGATCATGCGCGACATCAACTGTTGCAACAGCCGGCGGCAGACATCGAGGGCTGCCTGGTATGAGTCCATCGTCTTAATGTTGTAGCGGTGCAGCAGGTAGACCATCAGCACACGCGTGTTGAAGTAGCCGCCATTTCGCTGGCGGGTGATGCGTCCATCGCAAGTGTCATCGACACAGAAGAAGGCGTTAGCCGTGCGGAACTGCTGCAGCATGCCCTGCAGACCGCCAGGACCTGAACAGGTGCAAAACCGGAACCCGGAGGTCTGGGCTAGGACATTGTGCTCATACAGGTTGCGGAAGTAGCCTATGTAGTCAAAGAGTTGTTTTGCGTTCATTTTTTGGAGGATTTTTTAAAGTCTTCGGCCTCTTGAGCCTTTGCATTGAGTTCGGTGAGGGCGCGCCAGGTGTCCATCTCCAGCACTTCGGTCTCCTTGGTGATGTCGCCGCCAGTGAGTGCTCTGATCTGGTTATCCATGATGCTGCGCATGTCGGGCTCTGTGCCGCCACCGGGCTTAAAAAACACAGGGAACAGTTGGGCAAACATTTCCTTGAGTTGTGCCCACCACTGGATAATCATCAACTGTTCCCACTCCTCAAGAGCGCGGGTGATGCCAGGATACAACACGCCGGCGAGTTGACTGATGGCGCCCATAGAGCGGGACATCAGCACTCCCTGGTAACAGTTCTCGCCAATCAGGTAGGTCTTGAACGGCACGCCATGGAAGGCGGCATTGAGAGCCGAGTAACTGTGCCAGCGATGCCTCAACTCGTGTAGTCTGACAGGAATGTTGCCGGGGCGCTGCACCCACTCCAGTTGCTCAATCATCCACGCCATTTTCTCGCGGTCGATGAGGAACGATATAGTCGTGTCCTTACCGGAACACACCGCGCGCACCTTGCAACGCCAACGTGTAGCCTCGCGGTAAATGATCGACATGCCCGTAAGATGCAACAGGATGGCGAGCCGGGCCTGCTCGCTCGACGGGTTGCGCTGCAGCGATCGGAACACCATGGCCAGTTCGTCTTGCGAGAGTTCGTCCCAGGACTGTGGCAAGGAGAATGATAACTTGTTGTCATCAGCCGAAAAAATAGCACGGATCATCTTTCTTGTTAGAATAGGGGGTGAATGTATTGGCCTGGTGAGCGCTTGACGTCTTATAGGTCTCGAAGGTATCGAGACGGCGTTCCAGGAACTCGATAATCTGAGCCATGTGCCAGTGGGCCATCTTCTGGTTGCCATCGAGATAGGCGCCTATAAAGAGTAGTGCCTTGTGGAGCAACGTAGTCTGATCGGCACTGAGGTTTCCAGCGAGAAGCGCCATGCGCATCTCGAGGTGAAGATCTTCAGACATGTACTGCTTGAGCAACTCTTCGGCAGCATCGATGCGTGGGCGCAGTTCGGTCATCTTAGTGCGGTGAGCATCCGTGACACCCATGACGGGCAACTGGCGTTTGGCATTCCACACCAGCGAGGCGAATGCGCCTATAGCAATGGCATGTTCCCGCCACTGTTCTTTGCCGCGCAGCGCGTCAATCAGGTCATCGACGGCATCATCACGGCTGTCGCGCACCTGTTGAGCCAGGCGCAGCACTCGGTCACGGCTGGCAGGTGCGACGTTCTGGTTGCTCACTACGCCAAATCCGTTCTCTGTCAGCACCAGATCGAGATGCGGTATGGCTAGATTATAGGCCTCGAGTACAGCCACACGCGTAGCAAGCCTCAGCGTTTCGACATCATCGGACACGCCGGGGCCAACGATACGCTGAGCGAGACGTATGCCATCGTCAAAGTATGCCGAGATGCGGTTATAGACGACATCATCGGGCATAACAGCCGAAGGGCAGTAACGTTCAAAATCTTCTCGGGTTATGTTGATGTTCATGATTCGGAATTATTATTGAGTGATACTTGCTTGGCATCGTTGTGCTCATCGAGCGTTGTGACCATGATCATCGGCACATCAGGCTCCACCTTGTCCTGCCATCCGTTATAGTAGATGATCACCTGGTGCACCTTCAGCATCAGGTCGTGCCATGACTTTTCAAGCGACTGTTTGAGCGTGAACAACTCGCGCTTGTCGCTGCCCGAGTTGTTACTCTGGCTCTTGCCGGGCGTCGCACCCACCAGGTTGGGATGGATGTTGTCACCATAGCAGGTCATGTTAGCCGCTTCCTGGATGTCCTCGCTCCAGTCGCCGCCTTCTTTGCCGGCATCGATGGTATTGATGCGCACCATGCGGTTCTCATTGCCGTTGGGGTCGATGTAGTAGCCCGTAATCCAGACCTTGCCGCTGTTCTCGATGCCGGCGACGAAGTTCTTGATGTTCTCTTTCTCTTTGTTGATGCGCTCCTGGATCTTGAGCGGGTCACTGATGTGTTCCTCTTCACAGATGTTATACCAGTAGTCCTTGTGGACCTCCACCTGGTACTTCACGCTCGCATGGTTCTTGAGTTTCGCCTTCTTGCCGATGCCGATCAGCCGCTTGATGTCGAACCAGTCGCCACGGAAGATGGCGGTGTAGTAAGGCACAGGATAGTACTGCAGCCCCGGAGTCGGATAACGCACCAGGATAGCGAACTTGCGGGCTTTGGTGCGCTCCTTGGTGAGGCCGTCGGCGCCAGGTGCCCGTCCCATCAGCACCTCGAGGTGACCCAGCGGGTTCTTTTCGTCCAGCAGCATGATACTCTCAATGTCGCTCTTTTTGGCCGGACGCTTACGCCAGTTAGCATAGAAGATGTGGTTGATGTGGCCATGGCTGTCGGCCTGTTCAAAGCGGCAGTAGCAAGACTCCTTGTGTCTCACCTGCACAATGCGTGATCCGTCCCTCGAGAGGATAACCACGGCGACCGAAAAGAAGAAATACTTCATATCGGTAGCCTGCTCCAGGAAGAACTCAGGCAGCGAGTTGTCCATCATCCAGCGCCTGATGTCAGCGTCCTTGGTTGGCAGGGCGGTGTAGATATCGTTGTAGCGGATACCGGCACCGTAGCAGGTGAGCACATTGAAGTACTTGTTTTGGCTCATGATCTCATCCTTGCCGATAAGGTGAATCATGTGGAACGGCAGCAGGTCATCGGGCCCAAACGGGATGTAGTTCGTCTTGGGGTAGAACGGCAACGGCTTCGCTGCAGGAATGCCATCCTCATCGAAAATGTCGCCGCTGTCGGTCATCTCGCTCATCTCGGCATTCACCTTGGAGCCTTCTACGCGGAACACCTCGCCCTTGGGGAACGGGAATGTTGTCTTGTCCATTGTCATAGATATATTGTATTGTTATTAATCTCAAACAGGGTCACGTCCCTGAACTCACGGATAACATTGCTCTTGGGCAACCTCACGCGATGGGTGCCTTTGCGCCAGTGGCCACCGATGCAGACGGCGCCCTTGTATTCCAGGATATCACCTGTCGCGAGTTTCCACAGGCGCAAGTCAACCGGCTGCCCACTCTCGAGCAGCAGGATGGCGTCCTTGATGTGCAGCACGCCCTTGGGCCTATTCGAAGGTGTCGTCAAACGTCTCATCAAAGATGCGCGGTGTGATGGGCACTGTCGTCACTGTACGGAGCGACGCGCGGTGCCAGGTGAATGTGAAGGCCGGTAGGTGCCCCTCTTCATCGGTGTGCTTGACCGAAACGTCGTCGATGACGACTGGGTCGGTCACAGCGCCATTTTCTATCAGCATAACCTCGGTTGAGCGAGCCAGCGAGCGGAACAGTTCCACCTCACTTGGCCGCAGTGGACCGGTGTAGGACTTCACCGAATCTTCCTCGTGGATGTCGTAGGTTGTCATAATAGTGCCTATGGCAGCCTGCTCTCGAGTAATCTTCTGCGTATGCTCATGCATGCCAGTGAAGTAGGCAGGTTCCCACACCGAGAAGTCGTTACGAAACAACAGGCCCAAACGAGTAGCGCAGGTGGGCCGCACGCGGAATGACATGCGTCGGTTACCAGCCTTGACCACATATTGGACAAGACGGCCCTTACTCTCGTCCACCAGCAGCGAAGGCGAGCAGTCCACCTCTTGCAGCGATTGTGCCGGCACATCGGATGCAAGCACAATGTCAACAGTCGACAGCGTCGTGCCATCAGCATAGACACATGACGCGACAATATCCGCAGATGTATCCAGCAGCGCCGTCACCATTTCGCGACGGTTAAGTGTCGTGGTGCGCTCGCCCATGACGGGTGACAGGAAATGCCCGGCAACAAAGTCAGCGCCAGACATGGTCGGCTTTGTACCAGACCTGAGGATAAGAACCCTTTTCGAGCCCTGCCCAGAGACCGCAAACTCGTACTGCGCCAGCATGTCGCTATCGGATGTTGCCAGCAAACGGTCCAGGTCATACACAGACACCTTGTTGGAAGTAGGCGTGTACTTGTTCTGTAGCAGAAGCCCGCTCGCGCTTGCGATGGTCAATGTGATAGGCGATGTGGCGGTAATCTGCAATTCGTCAAACTCTGACGATAAGCATACCCATGGCCATGTATTATCATAATTAATCATAGCGCGAAGTTAATATGGATCATACTCTCAATAAAAGACAAAACCCGCCGCGCCTCACGACGCAGCGGAGAAGAACTTTAAAACTATAAACCTTATCAATTCTCGGAATCCATGAAAAAAAAATCTATTACTCTCCGCAAAGTTACAATATATATTTGGTAAACCAAAAATATATTGTAGTAAAAGCGACGACTGGCACAGGAACCAGCCGCCGCTCGAGCGAAGGATTAAGTGTTTAGTTGGTTGGAATCATAGCCCATGTAGGGTAAACGGTGGAGACGCTCACTTCATAGCCCAGGCGCCACATGACGGTGGATATCAAGTTAAGGTCTATCGTCACCATGTCGGCCAGCGTGGACTGAATCTCGGCGGTAGTCTTATATTCCACATCGTCGCCGTAATTGGTAGCCGGGCGATAGTTCAGCAGCCATTGCAGCAGCGGCATCATCTCTTCTTTGGCCTCTCCGTTTTTCACTGCATCCATATTCTTGTGCAGCACCTCAAGATAATTATCGTTGCTCATTCGTCACCTCCTTCCTTATCCATCTGTTTCAGGAAATAGCCGATGGCCTTGTGGTAGCGTCTCAGGTCGCGCAGCGACGAGAATTTCGCCTGTCCCGCGCCATGGTCCAAGTCTACCGTGTAAACCTCGCAGCCAGGTTCGTCCGGGTCATCGGGATAGACATCGTGTGAAATCTTCACCTCTAGCTCATGAGGATAAGTGACTGTCACGCTCTTCTGGCAGGTTATGCTTCGTTGGTTCATGCGCCGGCCACCCCCTTTCTCGCTGTCATGCGGGTCATGCCGTTATAGTCTGAGTTGATTTGCCATCTGTCGCCATCCCAATTCAGGAACTGGCGGTTGCCCAGGAACTCGCCCAGGTAGTCCCACTTGTTGATGTTCTGGTTGAAGGCCTGCACCCGCAGCCGGTGTTTCTGGTTCGTGGCCAGGGTGTCGCCCATGCGCCTTATCCCGGGGAACGTGCATTCAGTGTCCACCACAATCTTGCGGCCGTTGAGCAACTGGAAATGATAACTCTTGGCGTTGTTCATGCCTCACCTCCTTCCTCCTGGCCGAAGTCGATAGTACCGGACTCGAGTTTGTCCATGTTGATCGTGCCAGCGACTACGGCTACATAGATGACAGCGGCTTTGGGCTGGGGAGCACCAACGGTGTAATTGTTGTAGATGGTGATCATGCTCATCTCGTTATTGACCGATGCCCTCTCGAGCACCACCTTGAGATTGCGGATGTGCCTGTGTTTGTGGTCCAGGAGCCGGCAATGGTCCTCGATGGCCCTAAGCAGATCTGTAACTGGAGTCTTGCCCGTGATGATACGGTGCTTCAGCTGCAGGGCGAAGTTTGCCGCATCTTCGGCCTTGCGGTTGGCCGGCTTGTAGGTAACAACCTGTGTGATAACGTATGTGCTCATTGGTCACCTCCTTTCCTTTCTTGGCTGAGGTCATAAGCATTCTTGACATCAATGAGTTTGATCATGATCCAATAGCTGTCCGAAAAACTACCATCTTTGCGAGATGGTTTGACTGAGATTTCTGTCATCATTCCGTCATAGCATTTGCACCGATATTCACGGACAATAAGTGGCTGTGTTTTCGGGTAATCTTTATCAAGATCCGCACACAGTTTCTTTATTGTTTGATACAAGGCCTTTGATGGCAGCGCTTCATCGTCAGACAATAGGGCATGTTCAAAACGCTTGGCGAAGGCAATGAGAGAGGGGGATTTCTTCGACTTATAGGCGATGGCATAAACTCCCACCTCCGAGACAAATTGGCGTTTCATTGGGCACCTCCTTCCTCTTGTTGGCGTGCCTGGCGGTTCTTCTCGACCGCTTCCAGGTACTGCTGATGAAGTTCATCAGCCTGGTTGATGTAGTGCTTGTTGATGGTGCGACGCTCCTCAGCGTTATCTTTGCAGCGGTTGTCGAAGGCTGCCTCAGCATCGTTCAGAGCGGAGACCATCTGGCGCTCGAGACCGATGACCTGTTTCTGCAGAGCCTCGATGCGGTTGGTGAAGTCCTCAAGGTCACCCATGCCGGTAGTGTCCGCATCGACGCTCAAGGCGTGGCGCAGGTTGGCCCGCTGATCGTGCAGGTGAGCAATCCGAGTCTTGAGGTTGAGGCGGCGCAGGCTGAAGTCCTCCTTGATGCGGATGCGTTCAATGCGATAGGTGTTCTTGATGATCTTGTGTCGCTCATCCACCTGGGCCAGTTCGTCTTCCTTAGCCTGGCGCAGGTCCTTCAGTTTGCGTGAATACTGAGCCTCGAGTTGCTGCGCACGCATGGCAGCGTCCGAAAGGATGGGATTGCCGGTCATCATAACTCAGCACCTCCTTTCGCAATACTGATGCACAACATGACGGCGAGATGACACACCCAGGCGATGATCGCCACGATGGTGATGTCCATGTGCTGATCGCTGATGAGGTAGACGAACAGGCACACCAGGGCGACAGCCGCCAGCAGGATGTTGACTTGCAGGGTTAAAAACTTCAGCACGACATGACCCAGTGCTGTGGCCAGCGCCTCGATGGGCGCACTCTCTCGGTTGATTTGAATTGTGTTGTTCATAACACTTGTTGGTGGTTAGCAAATGGCAGTATATAAAAACGGCTGCCTGTTCCGTTGCTAACCACCAACAAGTGTCATCCCGAGGGAGCGCCATATTGATGCGGAAAGGCAGCCTTCTATCGGCTGTTATCGGGCATAAAAATAGCCCGAAGCAATATCGAGCGGATAACCGACGCTCATGCGGCGATGACAAACATCGTTGATGGTTAGCGCTGCAAAGTAAATTCTAAATTTTAGAATGACCAAATATTTAAGCAAGAAAAATCCGAAAATATGCTTTAAAACATATTTTCGGACATATTAAGCAGGCTGGAATCCGCTTAATTCTCACTCTTGTCACTGTCTTCATCTGCCTGTGGCCTTTTCTTCAACATCTCAGGAACCACGCCCAAGACATATATAATCAAGACCCCAATTATCGTTGTCCCGAAAACAATACCGGCAACAGTCTCATGCCCTGTGAGAGTCATAGCGAATGCGACAATGGCAAAGAACACAGCAAGACCGCATCCATACATTTGTCCACGGTTTTGCTTTCTACATCTTTGCTTAAGCATGTCGTCTTCCATATGATGGCGATGATCTTGTTCCTTCTTGGCCATGTTAATTATAATATTGGCAGCACCTGGTTGGGCCTCCTCATAGCCCTTGAGCAAATCAGGATGAGGCAACGGTCCCGAAAAGACGCTTCTTTCCATGTGGACTATTGCCATGACCTTCGCCTTTTTCTCATCAGGCAAGCCGTCCAATAATTCTGCCAACTCCTCAGCCTCCTTCTCTGCCCCAACAGGAACAACTTTTTTATCATCGGGGTTCTGAAGTTCTCCTTCTGCCGGAACGACAGGCTGTTTCTTGTTATCCTCTTCCATTATACAAGTGCTTTCTCTCGGCTATATGCCTCCATTGAACGACGGATATCCCGGCCAACTTTTTCCCAGTCCGATGCGATGGCGCGACCATCATAGCGACGCGAGCGGGGACGTTCTTCTGTGATTTCTATTCCCAAAATGCTCAGCACGCCATCAATAAAGTCGCGGTCAAAATTGCGACGAATCGAGACGACACGCAAATGTCTCTTTTTTAGTGTACTGCTCATTTTAAATCGGTTGGTTAATAAAGGTTGATAATGTTTGTCTAACTTTTGGTACTGCAAAAATAAGTCCAAATCATCACAAAAGCAAATTTTTGTGTTAAAGTTTGCTAAAATATGCCGTAAAGCATATTATTAGAACGACTTAAAAAGCGCCCCGCGCCAGTCAGATTGGCACGGGACGCAAGTAGGGAGCGGATGATTGAAGCCATTAGAAATGTCTTTCTCTAGATCGTGTCGGCGGCGGCACGGATGCGGTCGGACAGGTCATAGAGCGCAGCCGTCGCCAACAGCGACATCGGGGCGTGGGGTTGGGTACAAAAAAAGTGAGCGGGCATCACTGCTGGCTCACCGTGTTGTGCAAACTTTATTAAAATAGTCCTTGTTATGTTCAACGTGAAAGCACTGCAAAGGTAACATATATTTTTGGTTTACCAAATATATTTTGATGGTCAAGTATATAAAATGCCCCTAGATGGTAGGGGCAAGTTAATCAGTCATTCTTGGCTTCACCCGTCTGGGTGATGGCAAGGAAGATACCAGCCACCACGACAGCGCCCATGCTCTCGAGGTATTCAACCATGTTAGCGAAACTGCTGCCCTTGGTGATCACGTCATCGAAGATGACCACCTTGCGGCCATTGAAGAACTTCGCATCGAATTTGAGGACCGACACCTTGGAGATAGACTTGCACACCTTGTGCTCGTGCAGAGCCAGTCGATCGCCCTCGACCTTGATGTGCTTGAAAGCGTTAGCCATCTTGGTTGCTTTGCAAACCTCACCCGCGAACTGCTCGTAGCGCATGCAGGTTCTCTCCTGGGTGCTTGCAGGGATGCAGACCAGGGTACAGCCTTCGAGACCGGGCAGGTTCTCATCGAGCGTCTTGCTGACCCACTGGGCGACCTCGCTAGAGGTGTTCACGTCGCCGTCCTTGAATTTCCAAACCTTCTTGCGGATGCCCCAGGCTTGTCCTGTAGCCTGCACCGAGGTAGGGATGTAGGTGAAACGTGCTGCCATGAAAATGTTGTCGTTGTTGACAAATGCTGAAGTGTTGTTGATGCGTACCATAATAAAGAATGTTTTAGTGAGTTAATATTTTTTATTGACACTGCTTTGTGGCGAGCGATGTTAGTGACTTCCAGCAAGGGTTGTCAGGACAATTACTACCCCATCCGGGGCTGGAGAATTGTCTGGAACAACTCGACATGGCCCTTGCCTGTCACGTGTCGCCGCAACTTTGCGGTGGCTAATAAAAAATGACTCACTGGACATTCATGGTACGCATCACCCTCACGGCAGCCACAACGGCACCCATCACCAGGCAGCGGCATCCCTTCCCGTTGCAGGCAACCACGGGCATCCCATCAGCAAAAGAAATTCATAGGCGACATAGCACAAGCCCAATGGGCCAGAGCCGATGGCAACAAGCCCATCGAAGCACCCTAGTCCGCAGCCCACAGGAGAGAGCCAGCGCCACGGCAATGAGCGGGTGACCACCGCTGATGAGCGACCATGTAAGGCAAGCATGTAAGGCAAGCATGTAAGGTTGATGGGGTGAGCGCGAGAGGGGAGCAAGTCCCAAGGTGCCCGTCCTCATGGTTCTGAACAGCCCGCATGGTACCACCAAGGGCACACCACATCACACCCGAGAGACTGGGCCAATAGGTGGCTATCCTTTCAAGTACTTGAAGATATGGAAACAACTGGAAAGATTAACGCCTACCATATAGACAAAAAAAATGACGCGACCATCACTGGCGGCGACATTCTGATGAAATAGAAATTAACTGTATTTGGTATGAATAAATAAGTTTACCACGAACTGGTGACACCCATTGAGAATGCCACCTTGGGAAAACGCTCACAGCCGATGCACAGCGTGTCGAAGGCGTCGCTGCCGTCGGTGCGGGCTTCCAGTTTATCCTCCTCGGTCTCGGCCAACTTCTCACCACGCTTATCTTTGCCGCCATTATACACACCGGCTGTCTGTATCGACACCAGCAAGTCCTCGTTGTTCTCGCGGTTGATCATAACCTTGAGCCTTGACTTGCCCGCCAGCATGCGATTGATGAGCAACTGCTTCTCGATGTGGCGCATGGGTTTGCCGATGTACACCTCATTCACGCGCCACCCCTTGGAGCGGAACGCCTCAATGATGACCCACTTGAAGTCCTCATCGTTTACGGCATAGTTGCTGCCCAGCGCCGTACTGTCAAAGTAGAAAACGACCTCTTTGCGTTTGTGGTGACGGTAGTAGAGGCAGAAGTCACTCACCAGTTCGGGCAGTTTGCGCTCGAACTTCACAAAGAATGACTTCAGCACCAACAATTGACTCTTGCGAGGCTGCCCGGCAACGAGCCAGTTGATGTTGCTGTTGTAGTCGAATGCAATGGCAATCGGCTGATTGGGGTCCACGTCACTGTCGGCCAGCGAGCATGGCTCTTTGATCTTGTCGAACTGGTACTCCAGGTTATCCAGGTAACTGAAGTTGGCAGCACTGTACTTGTTGCCCTCGGTCATCGAGTTGTAGAAGCCGTCACGGGCGATGCCGATGCGCTTGCACAGCACCGACGTCTGGAACGTCAACGGCGGCAGGTCACGCTTAAGTTGATTGATAAAGGCCTCACCCAGCACCTGCATATTGTAGATGGTGCTGGCCTCACGATAGTAGGTCGCCACGCTACGCATGCGGCACAGGTCACGGTGCAGCGTGCTGATCTTGGACCTGATGGATCGGGACGGCTCTTTCCCTGAAGCCACCATTTCACGGATGTGCTTCTCATACCGCCAAATTTCATAGACCGTACCCTGGATGAGTTTTATCAGTTCCTTGTCGCACTTCTTCTCATAGTCCAGGAACCAGGAGCCTTTCTTGGTTACCGGCATGTCGCTCGTGATGAGCATGCCATGGTGGAAGTAGTGCTTGCCGAAGTACTGACGGTTGCCACGGTTGGCGGGCAACGTCTCATCCTTGAGTTGCTCAAAGTTGATGAACTTCGCCTCATCGATATCCAGCGCGTCATAGGACTGCGAGTTTGACGTGCCGGCACGATCCTGTGAGATGATGAAGCCGATGCTTCCGTTGTAGAACGACAGCACGTTCTCGTAGTTCTCCGGCTTGAAGATGGGCTCTGGCCATCCCCAAGCCTTTGGCGGCTTGATACCGATGCACCAGTGGATGTTGCGCTTATAGCCCAGCGTCTCCCAGTGTGTCAGCATCGATGGCAGCGTGTTGGTGAGCGCACGCTTACAGTTGGGTGAGACGATGCCTGTGATGGAGCCAGGCATGCGCTGCATGTTCCTGAGGTTCCACATCGCATGGATGACACCCTTACCCAGGGCACGCCCGGCACACAGGATGGTATCCTTTGCACCGGTGTAAATCACCTCCTGTTGGATGTCATTCATGTAGAACGGCTTCGGTTCAATCGGCTTCATCGTCATCAGGTTTTTGAGGGTGAAACAGTTCGTCAGCATTGAAATCAACCGGTTCAAACTCGACATCCTCCACCTCCTCGCTCCAGTAGGACCGGATTTTCTTCTGGATACGCTCGCGGATGTTGGGGATTGGTTTGAAG
This sequence comes from uncultured Bacteroidales bacterium, assembly GCA_902784675.1. Classification (GTDB taxonomy): domain Bacteria; phylum Bacteroidota; class Bacteroidia; order Bacteroidales; family Muribaculaceae; genus Sodaliphilus. The sequence continues at coordinate 27,841 of CACZVR010000021.1, forward strand.
CCCGCCACGCTCGGGTCATCCGTCGGTTTGAACGGCTGTGGAATAATCTTATCAAAGCCACGATCGAGAAGGTCTTCCTTGTCCAACTGTGTATATTTGGCATACTTGTCGGCAGCCGCCACCATGCTCTTGGCGTCCTTGTTAACCTTGGCCATGTTGTAGGACTCCTCAATCATCTGCAGGAACTTGAAGCGGTGATACTCTTTCGTGGTCTTGTGCATCTCGCCCATGATGGCCTTGATGATGCGGATGTCCTGGTAGGCCTGTGTGCGCTGCACCCCATGCTCACGCATGATACGGTCGGCGATGTCACGGTCACGCGTCAGCGGCCACTGCAGCCAGTAGGTATACACCTCCCTGAGTCGCAGTAGCCGCTGTTGCATCGCAGCAGGCACATGTGCCTGCTGCATCTGCTCGACGGAGTCAAACAGATGTTCCTTGGCCAGTTCAATCGACGGAGCGCTCATAGGTCTTCATCAGCGGCCATGTCCCGCAGGTAGTTATGCGTCAACTGAACCGCCAGCGGTGAGCCGACATCAGCCAACTCAAGTTCACGCTTACGCAGCCGGTGGGCCGTCTCAGCCTTCGCCTTGAGATACACCTGGCGCAATGGCGACCGCTTGTCGGTCAACGCAAGGCGCAGTTTGTCCTCATCATATCCGATGAGGGCGGCAATCTCGGTGATGGGTGTAAGGTCCCCGGCAAGATCCATGATATGCTCCACCGTCGGGCCGTCAAAAACTTGAGGGCTCGAATCCGGTCTTTCGTAGGTGATTGAATCCATCATTCAACTGATTATAGATATTGAAGTCACTCAGTATCACGCCACACTCTGCACGGCCACCTACCGTCTGGTTTTGACTCGTGACGATGCACACCCTGTGCGCGTCGTTGCACATCAGCACCACCTTGGAGTGGTTCTGGCACAGTACCACTTCATCGCACACACCCCGCATCATCGGCAGCAGTTCCATCGTCTTCTTGGTTGCCTTGAGGTCCAGGAATAAGGAGCAAGTCTGTACCAGCGACGCCTTCTTAAGACGGTGCAGCCGCCTGAGGAAGGCTTCGCTGGTCGAGAATGTGGAAATGGTAAGTTGTGCTGGTCCCGTCTGCTGCAGTACCTGCTCGATCACCTCAGCCAGGTTGGTGCGGCTGTCAAAATATACCTGGCAGGGAGATTTTGATAGCGGCGCCAGCGAGAACGCCACCTCACTCATCGCCCAGCAGAAATTTTGGACAGGGCTTCAGTGCACTTCTCGCCGTCACCATCGCCGTAGGCTTTGACAAGAGCAGCCTTCCACTTCGAGATAGACTTGCGGGCTGCGTTGATTCTCGCCTTATCCCTTTGAGCGGCTTGGTCATTGGCAGTGTTGTCTGCCACGACAGTAGCAGGCTCCTGACCGATGACGAAGCCGTCATACCTCGCCAGGTTCTCGCGATAACGCCGGTCGGCCTCATCCAGCAGTTTCAGGAACTCATAGCGGTCACACGGGGGAGCCGCTTCCATCTCCTTGAGGCGGTGATGCAGGTCGCGCACCTTGTGGTAGTTCTCGATGTTGCCGTCCCACAGGGCCTGGATCTCGGCAGGAAGCCGGTCATGATCAAGACGCTTGCCACGAGCGATGGTGCCCTGAGGCAACTCAGCATCAGTGGAGATGACCAGTGCATCCTTCAGAGTCTGCTCCACGCGAGGCATCACCTCACGCTCCATCTTCACCACGTCGGCAAC
>CACZVR010000022.1 GCA_902784675.1 uncultured Bacteroidales bacterium
GGGGTCCACTTCCGTAACCGTGGACCGTTGTACAAATTCTTGCATTTGGCAATCTCTTTTTGCCTCTCGAATCTGTCAACTTTTTTCAGGTCAAGTCACACAACGGACAACCGTGATGCTTCCCTCTATTCCATAGAATGTAAATCTATTATCTGCTTATGTTAAAGTAATTAGAAGTGTCTGTGTATTCTAACTTATCCCGCCATTACTGAATGGCCGAGAACATAGCGCTGATTGCGTCAACCGCACCGTTGATGTAGGCATAGATGCAGCTGATCAGGCCGATGAAAATAACACCTGCCACACACAAGATGAGGCCCAGACGCTCGGTCCAGTGACTCTTGATGGTGGGGATGACACAATCGTCCTGACGCAAGAACATCGCCTTGACCACCAGCAGATAGTAGTACAACGAAATGATTGTGTTGACCAATGCGATGAGCACCAGAGCATAGATAGCAACCGAGCCCTGATGGCAAGCACCGACAAAGATGAAGAACTTGCTGAAGAAGCCTGCAAAGGGAGGAATACCACCCAGCGAGAACATCGCCAGCATCATCGTGAAGGCCAGCCAGGGATTGGTCTTGAACAAGCCGTTGTAATCGTCCATGGTCACCTTGCCCGTCTGACGCTCAATGGCAGCAATCACACCGAAGGCGGCGAGGTTGCTGAAGATGTAAACGAGCACATAGTAAATCATCGAAGACATGCCCATCACGTTGACGGCAATGATACCGAGCATGATGTAGCCAGCCTGGGAAATCGACGAGAACGCCAAGAAGCGCTTGAGGTTGCGCTGACGGATGGCGAACAGGTTACCCAAGGTAATGGTGAGAATGATGATGGCATAGAGCATCCACTCCCACACTTGAGAGTAAGCAGCGCCAAACACCTGCACCAGAATCACCAGGAACGAGAACGCAGCAGCGCCCTTGCTGATGACCGACAGATAGCTGGTCACAGCAGTGGGAGCACCCTGATAAACGTCGGCGGTCCACAGGTGGAACGGCACGAGCGAGAGCTTGAAGCCCACACCAGCGATGACAAAAGCCAAAGCGGCAATGAGCAGTGCCGAGTGGTTGCCAATGATCATGGTGGCAATATCCTTGAAATAGAGCGATCCGCTCATACCGTAGACAAACGAGATGCCCAACAGGAAAATTGCCGATGAGAAAATGGCGGTGAAGATATACTTGGCAGCCGCCTCGTGTGACTCGTAGTGACGTTTCTCGAAGGCTGCGAGTGCCGCGATGGGCAACGAAGCCGTCTCAAGACCGATAACGAACAGCAGGAAGTGGCGCGCCGAGATCATGAGGAACATGCCGAACAGCGTCAACAGCGTCAACTCGTAGAACTCGCCACGACGCACGCTGACGAAGTCGCTGTTGGTCCATTTCACGGCCTGCAAGAGCACCAGCACGAGACCCACGTTGAGGATGTTCTTCATCACCCATGTGGGAGCGTTGGACTCAAACATTCCGCCAAAGGCCTCACCGGTAGCAGCCGGCAAGCAGAAACAGTATATCGTGTAGAGCGCCGTCAAGATGACCGTGAACACGGGCAGATAACGCTGCATGCGCTCGGGCATGAAAGTGTCATAGATGAAAACTAACAGAAAAACCAGCAACAGGCCAATTTCCTGCGGCATCAATAAGAACTGTGAATAATCCATCATATCTTAATTATTGCATTTTATCAGGTTAAACACTTTCTTTACAATACACTGGGCAGAGCAGCCTGCAGCGCCTCGACAACGGGGTTGAAGCTACTCTTGATAATGTCAACAAAGAAGTCGGGGAAACAGCCGATGGCTGCCACAGCGAAAATCAATGTTGCTGTGGACAGGCGTTCCTCCCAGCTGGCATCGGTCAACGTGCGGTGGTGCTCATCCTGCACCTCGCCGAAGAGCAACTTGGCGACAACGCGGAGGATGTAAACCGCAGTCACGACAATCGATGTAGTCGCCATGATAGTGAGCACGCGGTGGAAAGTGTCGGTGTGCTGGAACGAGCCGAAGAAGATCGTCATCTCGGCAGCGAAACCACTCAAGAACGGCAGACCCAGCGATGCCAGACCGGCAATTACATAACCCACACCCAGGTAAGGCATGATGTGCATCATGCCGCCCATGTCGCGAATGTCACGCGTGTGGGTGCGACCGTAAATCATACCGATGAGGGCAAAGAAGAGGGCCGTCATCAAACCGTGCGAGAGCATCTGCAGCACAGCACCGGTCATTGCCGTGGTGTTGAACATGAGGATGGCGAAAAGCACCATACCACAGTGGCTAACCGACGAGTAAGCGTTGATGTACTTGAGGTCGGTCTGCACACAGGCGCTCAACGCACCATAGACGATGCTTGCACCCGTCAGCAACAGGAAGATCCATGCCAACTCATTGGCAGCAAACGGCATCAGGTAGATAGCGATGCGGAAGCAGCCGTAACCACCAAGCTTCATCAGCACACCGGCGTGGAGCATCGACACCGCAGTGGGCGCCGAAGCATGACCATCGGGAGACCATGTGTGGAACGGGAACATGGCACCAAGGACACCGAAGCCGACAAAGGTCAAGGGGAATAGCACATACTGCCAACTGTGAGGAATGGCATCGTTGTGCGCGATGTCCAGGATGTTCATCGTGAGGGGCTGTCCCTCGGGGGCCGAGTGGAAGTAGATGCCGATGAGGCCAAGCATCAGGAATGCCGAGCCACCCATGAGCATCAGGGTCAACTTCATGGCACTATAGTTCTTGTTGCCGCTGCCCCACACACCAATGAGCAGGTACATGGGAATCAGAGCGACCTCATAGAACATGAACATCGTGAACAAGTCGATCGAGATAAAGAAACCGAACACACCCGTGGAAAGCAGGAAGAACCACATGAAGAACTGTCGAGGCAGCGGGTTCATCTTCCAGGATGCGAACACACCGGCGAACACAATGAACGCCGACAGTAATATCATCACGACGCTGACGCCGTCCACACCCAATGCCAAATGAACATTGAAGGGTGCGTACCACATCACGTCGCTGCGCAGAATCATCTCACTGGTGTCGCCACCGGCGCGTGCGTCAAGGAAAATCTTGACGAGCATGGCGGCAAGCACCATGAGCACGCTGGCACCGACAACGGCAACGGTCCTGATGGCCTTGATACCTTGGTTGCGGCACACGGCCAGACCACCAAGCGTCAACAAAGGCACGATCACAAAATAAATCAGTATATTATTGAAGATTTCCATTTGATATATCCTTTCTAATTTGTTAGACCGTTGATTAGATTAATACACAAACCATGGTGATTGCCGCAATGAGCAGGGCACCAATCAAGTAGATGAACACATAGGCCTGGATGCTACCCGACTGCAAGCGACGGATGCCGTAGGACAACGAGTTGGTCGAATCGGCCAGCAAGTTGAAGAAGCCGTCGATGATGTGACGGTCAAACCATGCGATGGGCACGCAGATGGCCTGGAAAATCACCTTGTGGGTAATGAACTGGTAGAGCTCGTCCATGTAGAAACGCCTGTAGGAAGCCGTCCACAAGCCGCGCATCGCGTTGGCCATGCGCTCGGGCAGCGGGTTCTCCTTGAAGTACATCAACGTGGCGAGACCGATACCCACCAGCGCCACAGCCACACTTGAACCGGCAACGGTCCAATCGATAGCCGTGTGCAGGTGATGTCCGTCCCAAGTCACCATATTGTGGAAAGGCACGAAACCGGCAACACAAGAGATGACGGCGAGGATGATGAGCGGGAGCGTCATCGTCCAGGGCTGATCCTTGGGTGCGTGATGTGCGTCATGAACCTCATGTTTCTTCCAGAAGAAGATGAGGTAATAGATGCGGAACATGTAGAAGGCGGTCATGCAAGCCACCATCGACATCCACAGTCCCCAACCCAAGCCGCGCTGGTAGGCAGCGACGAGAATTTCGTCCTTGCTCCAGAATCCAGCGAACGGGGGAATACCGGCAATTGCGAGACAGCCGATGAGGAAGCAGAAACTGGTGATGGGCATAAACTTGTGCAAGCCGTGCATCTTGTCATTCTCATTGCTGTGAACGGCATGGATAATAGCACCAGCACACAGGAAGAGCAACGCCTTGAACATAGCGTGGGTGAACAGGTGGAACATCGACGCCATGTAACCCAAGCCGTAGCCCTCGTGAATCTCGATGAGCGAGTTGTTGTTGGAGCTCACGGCCAGCGAGGTCATCATGAAGGCAATCTGCGAAATGGTCGAGAAGGCCAGCGCACGCTTGATGTCACTCTGGGTGCAGGCGATGGCTGCGGCATAGAAGGCCGTGAAGGCACCCACCACCAGGATGACGTTCATCGCACCCTGCACGAGCACATAGAGCGGGAACAACCTTGCCACCAGGAACACACCAGCGACAACCATGGTCGCAGCGTGGATCAACGCCGAAACGGGCGTGGGGCCTTCCATAGCATCGGGCAGCCAGATGTGCAACGGGTACATCGCACTCTTACCGGCACCGCCGATGAAGATGAATGTCAGCGCCCAAGCCATCACCGAGCAGCCCATGAAGGTGGCGCCACCGGCAGTGCTGATGGCACTCTGGGCCGTTTCCAGGCTACCCGACATCGTGGGTCCGAAGACCAGCTTGTCGAAGTCGAAGGTGCCCGTGTAATAGCTCAGAATCATGATACCCAGCAAGAAGAACAAGTCAGCCAAACGGGTGACGATGAATGCCTTCTTGTTGGCATGGTTGGCGGCAGGCGTCGAGTAATAGAAACCGATGAGCAGGTAGGACGAGAGACCCACCATCTCAAAGAAGACGAAAATCTGGAAGATGTTGGTGGCAACCACCAGACCCAGCATTGAGAAGGTGAAGAGCGCCAGGAACGCGTAGTAACGCTGGAAACCTTTCTCGGCGTTACCGTCATGGTCACTCATGTATCCCAAGCTGTAGAGGTGCACCATCAACGATACCGTGGTGATGACCACGAGCATCATTGCTGCAATGGGATCCACCAGGACACCCATGCGCACAACCAGCGTATCGGTAAACGACAACCAGGCGGGATTGGCCACGACCACAGCCTGACGCACACCGTCCACCATCTGGGGGCCGCTGCCAAAGAAATAGGTCAGCGCCACGCCATAGGCGAGAACCGTGTCGACCAGCATGGCAAGCACGCCAATCACACCCGTGATTTTTCTACCCATCTTCACCCCGGCAAGTCCCAGGAAGAGGAACATGAACAGGGGTAATGCTACAACTACTATTGCTAAACTTAATGGCATAATCGTTAGAATTTCAGTTTAGTGATTTGGTTGATGTCCACCTTCTTGGCAATGCGGAACACATTGATGATGATGGCGAGGGCCAGAGCCGTCTCGGCCGCTGCGATAGCAATCGCGAACAGCGAGAAGAACATGCCGTCCATCTGACCGGGGAACAAGTAACGGTTAAACACCACAAAGTTGATATCCACCGAGTTGAGCATCAGCTCGAGTGAAATCATGATTGCGATCATGTTCTTGCGGGTGATGAAACCGTAAACACCGCAGCCAAACATGATGAGGCTGGGAATGAGATACATAAACAGAGTCAAATCCATAATCTTTCTCTCCTTTCTCGTGTTTAGCGGCGACGTGCAATAACCACACCTCCGATGATACAAGCCAATAACAACACACTGATGGCCTCAAAAGGCAACAGATAGCCGAACTTGTCGGTACTCAACAAGAACTGGCCTATCTTCTCCATATTGATGTCCACGCCGCCTGTGATCAAGCGTCCGCCAAAGTTCGCATAGCTGAACAGGCCGTAGCCGCAAAGGGCCACACCGGCCAAAGCCGCTGTAAGTCCCAGCCATCGACGATGAGACGCGAGGGCCTCGGCGCTCTTTCCAGGCTGTTGCGTGAGCATGATGGCGAACACGAACAGCACCAGGATGCCACCGGCATAGACGGCAATCTGTACAGCTCCCAGGAACTGATAGTCCATCTGGAAGTAGATGATGGCTGTGGCGAAAAGCACAAACAGCAGATAGGTTGCCGAGCGCAAAATCTTGCGCGTTGTAACCGTCAGCACCGAGAAGACGATGATGGCGATGGCAACGATAAAATACAAAATGATGTTACCTACTGATTCCATTATTCCTTGTTTTCTTTAGTTTCTTGATTAGACTCGCCAGCAGCAGGAGCTTCGGCAGCAGGAGCCTCAACAGGCTTCTTGGGTGCTGCAGGAGCGGCGGGCTTGGCGGCAGGCGCGGGAGCCGGAGCATCGTCCTTCTCGGGCAGGTAATTCAACTGCTTGACGAGTTTCTCGCGTGTGAACACCGCCTGCTCGAAATCGTTGCTGAAGCGTATGGCATTGGTGGGGCACACCTGGACACACAGTCCGCAGAAGGTGCAGCTGCCCAAGTCATACGTGTACTTGTCAAGCTTCATTTTCTTCTTGCCGTCGGGCAAGTCCACCATGCGTTTGGTGATGCTGATGGTCTGGTTGGGGCAATTGCGCTCACAGCTGCCGCAAGCGATGCACTTGTGGTAGCCGTTCTCGTCATAGATGAACTCGAGCGTTGCACGGAATCGTTCCGGGATGTGAAGCTCGGCGCGATTTTCGGGATATTGCTCGGTCACCTTGGGGGTCACCAGTTCCTTGCCGGTCACCGCCATGCCCTTGAGAAGGCTGTGAAAGCCTTTAAAGATTGAGACGAAATACTCCTTGATGTTCATAATATACTATGTATTCTTATTTTCTAATTTGGCGTCATCGTTCTACCTGACCGCCCAAGATGTCGAGCAGCTCGGTTGTGATACCCTGTTGACGCAGTTTGTTGTACTCCAGCTGTAACTCGTCGAGCAGTTCCTTGGCATTGTCGCTCGCGGCCTGCATCGCCATCACTCGCGCGCTCTGCTCACTGGCGGCACTCTGGATGAACACATCCTGAAGCATCGACTTGATGTGCAGGGGCAGCACAGTATTGAAGATGGTGTTGGCGTCGGGCTCGAACAAGCAGGGGCTGTTGGCGGCACGGGGATCCACGTTCTCGGCAAGTCCCTGATAGCTCACGGGGAGCAACTGCTCGCGGGCAAAGACCTGTTTACCTGTTGAGATGAAGTGCATATACAACATCTCGACACGGTCAAAGACTCGTTCCAGGAAACGGGTTTTCATCAGATCGGTGAATTCATACAGTTCCTCGCTGCCACTGCGGGTGTTGAGGGCGACTTTCTCCATCTGAATGTCCTTGCCAACGATTTTCTCGACCGCCTTGGTCATCTTCTTGCCCACGGGTACGATGGTGATACCCACCTGACTGCCGTACTGCTTGCGCACCTGCTGAATGGTGGTGAGCACTTGCTTGAAGATGTTGACGTTGAATCCGCCGCACAGGCCGTCGTCACTACCGAAGACCACGAGTGCGACCCGCTGCACCTCGCGTTCGGCGATAAGCGGCGAGTCAAACTGCTGGTCGGTCACCAGCAGGTGGCTGATGACGTGTTGCACCATGTGGCGATAGGGCGACAAGCGCTGCAGCTGACCCGTTGCCTTGCGCATCTTGGACGAGCTGATCATCTTCATGGCGCTCGTGGTCTTCTGCGTTGAGGCTACGGAGCCTATTCGCGTCTTGAGTTCTCTGAGTGTTGACATCTTGAGTTCCTAATGTTTGCTTTCTTATTCGGCCTGGGGCTGCGTGTACTTTGACGCCACAGCAGCGGCAGCGGCTTTAAGCTTATTCATGACGTCGTCATCGATCTTGCCCGAGCGCAGCACGTTGAGTACATCGTCCTGGTGCTTGCCGCGCAAGTGGTCGATGAACAATTTCTCAAACTCGGCCACCTTATCCAGAGGCACGTCGCGCAACAGACCGTTCACACCGCAATAGATGATAGCGACCTGTTCCTCGACCTTCATGGGCGTGTACTGGGGCTGCACGAGCAGACGCTCGTTCTTGCGGCCGGTGTCGATGGTGCGCGCGGTAACGGGGTCGATGTCACCACCAAACTTGGTGAAGGCCTCGAGCTCACGGTACTGTGCCTGAGCGATCTTGAGCGTACCAGCGACCTTCTTCATGCACTTGATCTGAGCGTTACCACCCACACGCGATACCGAGATACCCACGTTCACTGCCGGGCGGATACCCGAGTTGAACAGGGCCGACTCAAGATAAATCTGTCCGTCGGTAATCGAGATGACGTTTGTGGGGATATAGGCGCTCACGTCACCAGCCTGTGTCTCAATGATGGGCAACGCTGTGAGCGAGCCACCACCCTTGACAATGGGCTTGAGTGCTTCGGGCAAGTCATTCATCACGCTGGCAACAGCCTGATTCTCATTGATTTTGGCGGCACGTTCCAGCAGACGGCTGTGCAGATAGAAGATATCACCGGGATAAGCCTCACGACCTGACGGGCGCTTCAAAATCAGCGAGATCTCGCGATAGGCCACAGCGTGCTTTGAGAGGTCGTCATAGATGACCAGCGCGTCACGGCCAGTGTCACGGAAGTACTCACCGATGGCAGCTCCCGCAAAAGGAGCATAGTAGCGCATCGAAGCCGAGTCGGCAGCTGTTGCGGCCACCACGATGGTATAGGGCAACGCCCCACTCTCCTCGAGTTTGTTCACCAGTGCAGCCACAGTCGATGCCTTCTGTCCGATTGCCACATAGATGCAATACACGGGCTTGCCGGCCTCGTAGTTGGCGCGCTGGTTGATGATGGTGTCCACGGCGATGGCAGTCTTGCCGATCTGGCGGTCACCGATAATGAGCTCACGCTGACCACGTCCGATGGGAATCATCGAGTCAATGGCCTTGAGACCTGTCTGCAACGGCTGGTTCACGGGCTGGCGGAAAATCACACCAGGAGCCTTGCGTTCCAGCGGCAGGCGCAGTTTCTCGCCGCCGATGGGTCCCTTGCCGTCGATGGGCTTGGCAAGCACGTTGATCACGCGGCCCAGCAGTCCCTCGCCCACTTCAATGGAGGCGATTTCGCCAGTGCGACGCACCTTCATGTTCTCGGTCACGGTGTCCACCTCATCAAGCAAAATGATACCCACATCGCTCTCCTCAAGGTTCATGGCCACGCCAGTGACACCGTTCTCGAACTGGACGAGCTCGTTGGCCTCGACGTTGTGAAGTCCAAAGGCATGAGCCACGCCGTCGCCCACCTCCAGGACAGTGCCTTCTTCTTCAAAGACGACCTGCCTCTTGGCGATTTCATCGACAAGCTGCTGTTTCAGTATATCAGATATTTCACTGGGATTAATCATCGTTGTCTATTTCTTTTGCAGTTGTAATCGCAATTCGTTCAATTCTCTCTTTACCGACGCGTCAAGGACCAGACCATTGATGGTCACCTTAAAGCCACCGATGAGTTCGGGGTTGATCACCCGCTCGATTTCGAGTGACTTGGCTTCCAGTCGTCTCTTGACGATGTCGATAATTTCATTGACCTCGGCATCAGGCATCGGGACAGCGGTGGTGATGACCACATGCGCTATCTCATGCGCCTCACGGTACAGGTCCACATAGGCCAAAGAAATCTTCTGGAGATACTCGGCGCGGTTGTTGCGCACACAGAGCAGCAGGAACTTGTCCAGCGAGCTTCCGGGAGCCCCGCCCACGAGTTTGAGCATGTAGGCGCCTTTTTCCTCATCAGAGATTTCCGGGTTTAACACCGCACGTTTGAGTTCGTCGATAGAGGCATAGCGGAAACTGAGTTTTTTTAAAAGCTCATAGATTTCCTCTGAGTCGCCATTCTCGACAGCGAACTTGTACAACGCTTTGGCGTATCGTCGTGGAATCAGTCCGTCACTCATATCGCGTTAGTTTTTAGCCTCAATCTCACTCAGATACTGGTCCACAAGCTTGCGCTGCGCGTCATCGCTGGCGATGTTTTTACGGATCACTTTCTCGGCAATCTGTAATGCCAAGTCACCGACCTCGGTGCGCAGTTGCTTCTCGGCCTCCTTACGTGCCTGCTCAAGTGAGATTTGAGCGGCCTCGGTCACCTTTTTAGCCTCAACCGCAGCCTCGCCTTTAGCATCGTCGATGAGCTGGTTGCGCATCCTCTCGGCATCTCGCAGCATCTCATTCTGCTTGTTGCGGGCTTCGGCAATCAGCTTGTCGGCTTCGGTCTTGGCATTGTCCAGATGCATCTTCGCCTCCTGTGCATAGGCCACTCCCTTGTCAATCATGTCGGCGCGCTCCTCCATCGACTTGATGATGAAGGGCCAAGCCCACTTGGCAAGGATGAAATAGAGGCACAGGAATGCCACAAACATCCAGAAGACCAGGCCAAATTCAGGCGTGAAAAGTTCCATCTGAATACAGTGAAATTACATGATAATAGCGAGCACACACACGATGAGGGCAAGGAAAGCAACACCCTCGATCAGAGCTGCGATAACAATCATGTTGCTACGGATGTCACCGGTTGACTCGGGCTGGCGAGCAATTGCTTCCATGGCACTGCCACCGATCCTACCGATACCGATACCAGCAGCGATTGCTGCGATACCTGCGCCAATAGCTGCGCCAAGATTGGCCATAGCTTCTAATAAAATCATTCCTAACATAATCTTAAAGTTTTAGTTGTTAATATTTTTATTTGTTGTTTAGTTTTCTTGTTGAGGTTCGGCCTCATGATGATGCGGCTCGACGAGCGCCATCGAGATGAAGATGGTGCTCAAGATCGTGAACACATAGGCCTGGATGAAGCTCACCAGCACGTCGAGCAGGAGCATGAACAGGGTAAAGGCCACCGAGAAGATGCTCGTGCCGATACCCACTCCCACGCCGAACAGGTTGGTGAATATGAAGATGAGCAGCACCAACACCAGAACGACCATGTGACCGCTCATCATGTTGGCAAACAGACGGACCATCAGGGCCAGCGGCTTGGTGAACATTCCCAGCACCTCGATGAGCTGCATCATGGGAACGGGGCACTTGAGCGCCATGGGCACCTCGGGCCAGAAGATTTCCTTCCAATACTCGCGCGTGCCGCTGAAGGTCGTGATCAAGAACGTGAGCAACGCCAGCACCAGTGTCACAGCAATATTACCCGTGAGGTTAGCGCCACCGGGGAAGATGACAATCAGTCCCAACAGGTTCATCGTCAGGATGAAGAAGAATGCCGTGAGCAGGTAGGGCGCATACTTGGGCGCATGCTTGCCCAGAATGGGACGGATGGTGTCGCCATAGACGAAGTCCACCACCAGTTCCAAGAAGCCCTTGGTGCCACGCGGCGCTTTCATGCCACTGCGGGCATACCAGCGCTTGAGTGACATCACCATCCAAATCACGAGCAGAGCCGCAATGATGATGCCTGCCACATTCTTGGTGATGGAGAAGTCCCACGGACGCACCTCGGTGCCATCTTCCATGACTTGCACCACCTTGCCGTGATGTTCCTCGCTGGTCGAGATCTTGAAGCCGTCATAGGTCTGTCCGTCGGTGATGCGGTTGCTCATGAAACAGTGCAAGCCGTCCTGTCCCCACACGATGATGGGCAACGGGATGCGCGCACTGTGATTGAACGGCACTTCCCAGCCATAGGCGTCCCCCAGGTGCTCAAAGATGGTCTCCTTGGGGTTCAACTCGCTGGCATGACCGTGAGCGCGGTGCTGGGCGGTGCTGTAGTAGCCCCATCCCATGAGCGCGACAATCACAAGCGCGACGATAGCTATGATAATCTTGCTTTTCATAAACTGTCAATACAAGCACACCGACACCACATTATCCTTTACATCGGCCACGCCACCATGGATTTCACGTTCCACAGCGTTTCCATCGGCCACATAGCTCATCTTGCCCGCCATGAGTGCGGCGATGAGTGCGGCATGATTGTTCAGCACCTGAAAACTGCCCATAACGCCAGGGAGGGTCACAGACTCGACAGTGCCTTCAAACTCGATTTGCTCGGCCGATATGATTTTGAGTGTCATGTTTATATATAATAATGTATATGAACTGCTAAGTCGTTGATTAGCTCTGTTCGAGCAGCTTTTTACCCTTGGCAATGGCCTCGTCGATTGTGCCGACGCTCAAGAAGGCCTGCTCGGGCAGGTCGTCCACCTCGCCGTCGAGAATCATCTTGAAGCCGCGGATGGTCTCGGCCAGCGGCACCATCACACCAGGCAGACCGGTGAACTGCTCGGCCACAAAGAAGGGCTGCGACAGGAAGCGCTGCGCACGACGTGCACGCGAAACGACCAGTTTGTCCTCGTCGCTCAACTCCTCGACACCAAGGATGGCGATGATGTCCTGCAGCTCGTTGTACTTCTGCAACAGGTGGATGACACGCTGTGCCACGTCATAATGCTCCTCGCCGATGATGTTCGGGTCCATGATGCGTGATGTCGATGCCAGGGGATCCACTGCCGGGTAGATACCCAGCTCGGCGATCTTACGGCTCAACACACAGGTAGCATCCAGGAAGTTGAACGTGGTTGCAGGAGCCGGGTCGGTCAAGTCATCGGCAGGCACATACACGGCCTGTACCGAGGTGATTGAACCGGTCTTGGTCGAGGTGATGCGCTCCTGCAGCTTACCCATCTCACTGGCCAGCGTGGGCTGGTAACCCACAGCCGAGGGCATGCGGCCCAACAGCGCCGACACCTCACTACCAGCCTGGGTGAAACGGAAGATGTTGTCCATGAACAGCAGGATGTCTTTACCGCCGCCGTCCTGGTCGCGGAACTGCTCGGCCACGGTCAGACCCGACAACGCAACGCGCAGACGTGCGCCGGGGGGCTCATTCATCTGTCCGAAAACGAGTGTGGCTTGAGAACTCTCGACTGCCTTCATATCGACGTCCTTGAGGTTCCACTCGCCCTTCTCGAGTCCTTCCTTGAACTTGTCACCGTAGTTGATAACGCCGCTCTCGATCATCTCGCGCAGCAGGTCATTACCCTCACGGGTGCGCTCACCCACACCGGTGAACACCGAGAAGCCGTTGTGGCCGTGTGCGATATTGTGGATCAACTCCATGATGAGCACAGTCTTGCCCACACCGGCGCCACCGAACAGACCGATCTTACCGCCCTTGCTGAACGGCTCGATGAGGTCGATGACCTTGATACCCGTGTAGAGGATCTCCTGTGAGATAGACAAGTCACTGAAGGGAGGCGCGGGTTGATGGATGGCACGACGGTCACCTTCTTTCAACGGGGCCAAGTGGTCGATGCTCTGACCGATCACGTTCAGCAGACGTCCCTTGATCTGGTCACCCGTGGGCACCGAGATGGGGCGTCCCTTGGATTTTACGCGTGCACCACGCTTCAATCCGTCGGTACTGTCCATGGCGACGCAGCGCACGGTGTTCTCACCGACGTGCTGCTCGACCTCCAGGATGAGTTCGCTGCCATCGGGGCGCTCCACCGACAAGGCGGTGTAGATGGGGGGACGCGATGCGCCTTCCTCCTCAAACGCGATATCGACAACGGGTCCGATAACTTGTGTTATTTTTCCGAAATTCTCAGCCATGATTAATTGACTTTTTATTGTTTTGTTGTTTAGTTTCTCTAACGATCAGGCGCCGAAGTACCAGCCCTGAGTCACCACGATAGCCATCACCACAAGATTCACCAGTCCGATGGGCATGAGGTAACGCCACTCAAGTGCCAGCATCTGGTCGATGCGCACGCGGGGGAACGACCAGCGAATCCAGAAGAAGATAAAGGTGATGAAGAATGCCTTACCCAAGAACCACACCACGCTGGGAATCCAGTCCATCACCTGGTTGAAACCTTCCCATCCGGGGATGTGCAGAGGCATCCAGCCGCCCAGGAAGAGCAGCGTGGCGATGCCCGAAACGATGAACAGGTTCAAGTACTCGGCCAGGTAGAAGAAACCGAAGTGGATACCCGAGTACTCGGTGTGATAACCGGCAGTGAGCTCGTGCTCGGCCTCGGGAAGGTCGAACGGGCCACGGTTGTTCTCGGCATTTGCAGCAATCATATATATAATGAACGCGAGAATGGCAGGCAGGTGACCCTTGAACAGGAACCAGCCGTCCTCCTGCGCCTCGACGATGCCAGTTACCGACATGGTGCCGGCAAGGCAGACAATCGTGAGGATTGAGATGCCGCATGACAGCTCATAGCTGATCATCTGGGCACCGCTTCGCATTGCGCCAATCAGGGTGTACTTGCTGTTACTTGCCCAACCGGCGAGCAGGATGCCCAGCACACCGATGGAAGAAACAGCGACAATGAAGAACACGCCGATGTTCATGTCCACAATCTGCAATCCCTTGCCCCAGGGGAGGCAAGCGAAGGTGAGCATCGAAGCGATGAGCACCAGATAGGGAGCAAGCTTGAAAAGGAACTTGTCGGTGTGCCACAGAGTAATCAACTCCTTCTGGAGAATCTTGATCACGTCGGCAAACACCTGGAGCAAACCCCACTTACCCACACGCATCGGGCCCAGGCGGCACTGAATCCAACCGCAGACCTTGCGCTCGTAGAAAATGTAGAACATGGCGATGAGCGAGTAAGCTACCAGCAGTCCCACTGCCACCAGCACGCACTCGATTGTCGTTGTGAGCCATGCAGGCATGTATTCCATCAGGAACTCATGAATCCAATTGGTGACTATTCCGAAGTCAAACATATCTTGTTTCCTTTTTTATTGGTTTTGTTCGTTGTTATCGGTCTCGTTTTATCGGTCGATGTCGGGGATGACGAAGTCGAGCGACGCCGTGATGGTGATGAGGTCGGCAATCAGGTTGTCGCGGCATGTCAGGTCCACAACGCCGATGAGGTTGAAGCACGGCGACTGGAAGTGAACGCGCACGGGCTTGGTGTTGCCGTCACTCTCGATGTACACACCGAAGGCGCCACGGCTGGCCTCTACCTGCTGATACCAATGTCCAGCGGGCAATTTCATCATCTTGGGCACCTTGGGTGCGATGTACTCGCCTTGCAGACCCTCGGCCTCGAGCTTGTCGCAGGCCTGGCGCAGGATCTTTATGCACTGTTCCATCTCCTTCATGCGCACCATGTAACGGTCCATCGAGTCGCCGTTCTCATAGACGATCTCGTCGAAGTCGAACTCGTTGTAGAGCGAATAGGGATTAGTCTTGCGCACATCACAATGCCAGCCGCTGGCACGTCCCGAAGGACCTGTGATGTCATAGGCGATGGCATCTTCCTTAGAGAGGGTGCCCACGCCCTTCATGCGGTTAACGGCGATGACGTTGCCCGTGAACAGTTTGTGGTACTCGTGCAAGTTCTTCTCGATGACGTCACAAGCGTTGCGCACATCCTTGACGAAATCCTCGTGCACGTCGGCCACCACGCCGCCGATGGTGCTGTAGCTCATCGACATGCGGGCACCGCAAGTGCGGTCAAAGATATCATAAATCAACTCGCGGTCGCGGAAGCCGTAGAAGAATGCTGTGGTGGCGCCCTGGTCCATCGTCAAGCAGCCATAGCTCAACAAGTGGGAAGAAAGACGCATCAACTCGTCCATCATCAGACGGATGAGTTCGGCACGGCGGGGCACCTCAAGACCGAGGGCCTTCTCCACACACAGGCACATGCAATGGCGGTTGATGTGAGCTGCCATATAGTCCATGCGCTCGGTGTAAAGCAGCATCTGGGGATAGGTCAAATCCTCGCACATCTTCTCAATACCGCGGTGGATATATCCGCTCACAACGTCAATCTTCTTGACAACCTCGCCGTCGAGACTGGCACGGTAGCGCATCACACCATGGGTTGACGGGTGCTGGGGGCCGACGTTGACGACATACTCGTCGTCCTCGAAGACCTTGCCGTCCACCTTTTTCACTTTACCGTTCTCGTCCTCTACCCAACGGCAGGTGTAATCCTCGTTGGTCTCATCGTCGAGACGCAGGGGGTTAGAGGCCGGATCATAGTCCTTGCGCAGGGGGTAACCCACCCAATCGTTGCGCAGGAACATGCGACGCATGTCGGGATGGCCAATGAAAACGATGCCGTAGAAGTCATACACCTCGCGCTCCTGGAAGTTGGCAACGGGCCACACATCCACCACCGAGTGAAGTCGCGGATTCTCGCGGTCGGTAGTAGCGACCTTCACATGCAGCAGCTCATGTGTGCTGGTGTTGGTCAGATAATAAACGCAACCGAAAGCGTCGGTCCAGTCCATACCGACAACTGCCGACAGCACGTCGTAGTGCAGTTGGGTCTTCAGGGCGCATGCCAAGTCGTGCCACTGGGCATCCTCGACGGTCACCAGCGGGAATTCGCCGGTGGTGTCAACTTGAGCTTGGGGGCACAACTGGGTGATTTTGTCTTGTATTTCTGCCATATTACAATGGATTTAATCGGGTTTTACTTGGCTTCCTCGGTGAGGGCTTTGCCGTCATACTTGAGTTCTAGTTTCTCTTTGCGGTTCACGCCGCCAAAGTACTTCTGCACCTTGATTTTGCGTTGCAGCTGCATCAGGGCATAGAAGAAGGCTTCGGGACGCGGGGGGCAACCGGGCAGGTAAACGTCAACGGGGATGATCTCGTCAACGCCCTTGACGACGCAATAGCTGTTCTTGAACGGTCCGCCGCTCACGGTGCAGGAGCCACAGGCGATGACATACTTGGGCTCGGCCATCTGCTCATAGAGGCGCTTGAGCGCGGGAGCCATGCGGTAGTTGATGGTGCCCTGACACATGATGTAGTCGGCCTGACGGGGGCTGTTGCGGGCCACCTCAAAGCCATAGCGCGCCATATCGTAGCGGGCAGCGCCCAGGCACATGAACTCGATAGCGCAGCAGCTGGTGCCGAAACACAACGGCCACAACGAGTTGCTCACACCCCAGTTCATCAACTGATCCAGCTTGCCAACGATGATGTTGGTGCCACCGGCGCGCAGTTGCTCAACCAGATTGTCGATATATTCGTTGTCCTTGAAGTCCTCATGCTTCATCGACTTGATTTTCACTTCCATCTCAACGCTCCTTTCTTCCAGGCGTAAGCCAGACCTAAAATAAGAATAACAAGGAAAGTGCCCACTGCGAGCAGCGCCTGGCTGCCGATGTTCTTGCAGATGGTTGCCCACGGGAACAAGAATACTGTCTCGACGTCAAACATCAGGAACAAGATGGCAAACAGGTAGTAACCCACATGATACTGCGCCATCGAGTCGCCCCTGGTGGGGATACCGCACTCGAACGGCTCGCCTTTCTTCTCAGTGTAACTGCGCGGGCCAATGAGCCACGCGATAACCAGGGCACCGACCACAAGCAACACACCGGTCAAAGCCGCTGTAATGGCGAGTGTCGAGCTCTGTACTCCGAAAATTGAAAAATCCATAAAAGATGTTAGTATTTTGTTTTTAATTTTTGGCGGGTTATCATTCATCAAAAGTCATTATCACACAATAGCTTACACCGAGAAGGTGAAATCCTCATGTGTTAATGCCCCTAATTTGGGTGCAAATATACACAATATTTATTAAACAACCAAACAAAAAAGCACAGCATTTTTCGCACTTGTTAACAAGTTTCGGTCGACAGGAGAAAACCGCCCGCCACATCGACGAAAAGAGGGAGGTGCGACATCGCATCTCCCTCTTTATATTCTTTAATTTGGCCCTATTTACTGAACCAGAGCCAGACGCAAGCCCACATTGACATTATCAAACACGGGGTTCTCGTCGTGACGATAAGTCACACGGTTCATCCTCCACGACTGATTCCAGCTGCCGCCACGCACCACACGCGCAGTGCCTGTGGTCGGACCGGTGGGGTTGGTCTGGGGTTCTTCGGTATAGTAGCCGAACCAGTCCGAAACCCATTCACCGACATTACCGCCCATGTCATAGATGCCCAATTCGTTGGGAGCCTTGGTGCCCACAGCATGGGTAATCTCACCCGAATTGCTGTTGTGCCATGCCACCTCCTCGATGTCATCACTGCCGGGGTACATGCAGCCCTTATAGTACTTACCGCCGCGAGCTGCATATTCCCACTCGGCATCGGTGAGCATGCGGAAAGTCCTGCCCGTCTTCTGGTTGAGCTTGGTAATGAACGTCTTGCAGTTGGCATAGGTCACCTTCTCAACTGGACGATTATAGTCATTGGTGTAGCCATTGGCGCTGGTGAACCAACTCGGGTTATTAGAAGTGCCCATCACAGCCCTCCACAAAGCCTGAGTGACCTCGGTCTCACCGATGTAGTAATCAGACAATGTCACCTCATGAACAGGGAGCTCCCACGGCTTCACATAGGGGTCATTCTCTCTACCACCCATCATGAAAGTGCCGCCCTCGACATAGACCATCCTGAAAGTAACATTACTTACAGTAAACACCTCATACACGGGCTCATAGGGCACATAGGACCATTCGTTTGTCAGCAGGTAGTTAATCAGTTCGGTCAAGTCGTCCATGCCGACACCAGGATTGCCATCGCAGTCAGCGTTAGCAAGATTCACGTCCTTGCTGTCATTTGTCAGCAAGTAGTTGATAAGCGCGGTCACATCGTCCATGCCGACAGTGCCACTGTCATCAACGTCACCACGCAACGCGGCTTGTTCTGCCGCCATCGGCATCCAACACATTGCCATCAGGCACACAGCCAACAAGGCCTTAAAAAAGTTCTTTTGATTCATCATTCAATTGGATATAAGTGTAATTTATTGGTTTTCAGATATTTACAAGGATTATACAAAAACCCCTCAAAAATCGGAGCAAATATAAATAGTTTTTTTGAAAAAAATGCACAAAATAACAATATTTAATGACTTTTCGGTATCGTGTCCTGACATCACTTTTCCCCCATGGTTTTCACATGTTGTGCCCTGCAACCGCCACAGCCAGCAGTCAAGGCATCAGAGATGAAACAAAATTGACAAAAGTTAAAAAATATTTTGAGGATTTCAGATTTTGAAGTATCTTTGTCAGTTTAATAGAAAAATCAAAAAAACATCAACCTATAAAACCAACCAAGTATGTACGACGAAAAATTATTACAGGAAGTGACCGCTAAGGCCCAGACGTGGCTCAGTGACAGTTATGACGAGCAGACACGTGCCGAAGTTCAGGCCATGCTCGACAACGAGGACAAGACCGAACTGGTCGAGTCGTTCTACAAGACCTTGGAATTCGGTACCGGTGGCCTGCGCGGCATCATGGGTGCTGGCTGCAACCGCATGAACATCTACACGGTGGGCAGTGCCACACAAGGCCTGGCCAACTACCTGAACGAGGCCTTCAAGGACCTGGATCAGATTTCGGTGGTCGTGGGTCATGACGTGCGCAACAACAGCCGCCTGTTTGCCGAGACGGTCGCTAATATCTTCAGCGCCAACGGCATCAAGGTATACCTGTTTGAGGGTCCCCGCCCCACTCCCGAGGTGAGCTATGCCATCCGTCGCCTGGGCTGCCAGAGCGGCGTGAACATCACGGCATCGCACAACCCCAAGATCTATAACGGCTACAAGGCCTACTGGGACGATGGCGCACAGGTGATTGCTCCCCACGACGTGAACATCATCAACAATGTCAATGCCATTACCGATGTGAGCGAAATCAAGTTCAAAGGCAATCCCGATCTGATTCAAATCATCGGTGAGGACGTGGACGGGCCCTACATCGAGGACATCCACACTCTGTCGCTCAGCCCAGAGGTGTGCAAGAAGCACCATGACCTGAAGATTGTCTATACACCCATCCACGGTGTGGGTCGCTACATCATCCCCCGCTCCATCGAGCGCTGGGGCTTCGACAACATCATCCACGTGCCTGAGCAGGACGTGATGAGCGGCGACTTCCCCACCGTCGACTCACCCAACCCCGAGATGCCCAGCGCAATGCAGATGGCTATTGCCAAGGCCGAAGAGGTTCAGGCCGATTTAGCCCTCGCCAGCGACCCCGATGCCGACCGCATCAGCCTGGTCATCAAGAATACCAAGGGCAAATATGAGTTGGTGAACGGTAATCAGATTCAGATTCTGTTCCACTACTACCTGATGGTACGCAATCGCGAGCTGGGTATGCTCAAGGGAGACGAGTACATTGTCAAGACCATCGTGACCAGTGAAACTATTGCCAAGATTGCCCGCAAGGAGAACATCAAGATGTTTGACTGCTTCACCGGTTTCAAGTGGATTGCCCAAGTGATGCGCGAGATGGAAGGCAAGGGTCGTTACCTGGGTGGCGGTGAGGAGAGCTACGGCTTCCTGCCCGAAACATTCGTCCGCGATAAGGACGCTGTATCGTCTATTCCCCTGATGTGTGAGATTGCCGCATGGGCCAAGGACAAGGGCATGACCTTGAACGACCTGTTCATTGACCTGTACATCAACTACGGCTACAGCAAGGAGCGTGGCATCAGCGTCGTGCGTCCCGGCAAGAGCGGCGCCGACGAGATCGCCCAAATGATGGTCAACTTCCGTGAGAACCCGCAGCAGACCATCGACGGCTCGCCCGTGGTGCTCATCAAGGACTTCCAGAAGCTCGAACAGCGCGACATGCGCACCGGCGAGGTGACCAAGCTCGTCATGCCTGCCACCAGCAACGTGCTACAGTATTTCACCGAGGACGGCACCAAGGTTTCCATCCGTCCGTCAGGCACCGAGCCCAAGATCAAATTCTACATCGAGGTGCATGACACCCTCGACAAGAAGGAGAACTACGACGCCAAGAATGATTGGGCCGACGCCAAGATGGACCGCATCTGCCAGTCGCTGGGCATCGCCTGATTGAGGTATTAGGTATTAGGCTTTAGGTGCTAATACCTTGAACAATATTAAAGAAAACCATTAATATTAACCAAATAACAATTTAAAAAGCAAAAGTTTATGTCAGAAAAGATTCAGACTTTGAGAGACTCTGCAGGAATGCGCTGGACGGCGCTGTTGTTGCTCGCTTTGGGCATGTTCTGCAGCTACATTTTCATGGACATCCTGTCGCCCATCAAGGACTTGATGGAATCGACCCGCGGTTGGAGTTCATCGGCATTCGGTACCGAGGAAGGCGCTGAGGTATTCCTCAATGTGTTTGTTTTCTTCCTCATTTTTGCAGGTATCATTCTGGACAAGATGGGCGTGCGTTTCACGGCTCTCTTGTCAGGTGTGGTAATGCTCATCGGTGCCTGCATCAAGTGGTATGCTGTGACCGACGGCTTCATTGGCACTGGCCTTGAGACCTGGTTCACCAATCACCTGAACTACATCCCCTTGTTCGACGAGTTGGGCGTGTCGCCTTTCTATGAGGGCATGCCTGCCAGCGCCAAAGTTGCCGCCATCGGCTTCATGATCTTTGGTTGCGGTGTCGAGATGGCCGGTATCACGGTGAGCCGCGGTATCGTGAAGTGGTTCAAGGGCCGTGAGATGGCATTGGCTATGGGTAGCGAGATGGCATTGGCCCGCCTGGGTGTTGCCACCTGCATGATCTTCTCGCCCTACTTCGCCAAGTTGGGCGGCTCGATCAACGTGAGCCGTTCGGTAGCCTTCGGTGTTGTACTGATGTGCATTGCATTGATCATGTTCATCGTTTACTTCTTCATGGACAGCAAGCTTGACAAGCAGACTGGCGAAGCCGAGGAGAAAGATGACCCGTTCAAGGTGAGCGACATCGGCAAGATTTTGACCAACAAGGGTTTCTGGTTGGTATCGCTGCTGTGCGTGCTTTACTACAGCGCCATCTTCCCCTTCCAGAAGTATGCCGTTAACATGCTGCAGTGCAACCTGTCATTCTCGCCCGTTGATCCCAACTCGTTCTGGGCCAGCGAGAGCCTGACCATCTATCAGTATATCGTGATGCTCGTTGTTGCCGCCACCGCCTTCATGAGCAACTTCATGAAGAACAAGGGCGCCAAGTACGGCCTGCTGTGCGTGTCCATCATCGCTTTGATTGGCTACTGCTACATGGGTTACATGCGTCAGAGCGCCGAGAGCGTCTTCGCCGTATTCCCTCTGCTGGCTGTAGGTATCACCCCCATCCTGGGCAACTATGTTGACCACAAGGGTAAAGCTGCCTCGATGCTCGTTCTGGGTTCGCTGCTGCTCATCGCTTGCCACTTGACGTTTGCCTTCATCCTGCCCATGTTCAAGGGTAGCGCCGCCACCGGTTTCGTTGTGGCTTACCTGACCATTCTGGTGCTGGGTTCGTCGTTCTCGCTCGTTCCCGCCGCCCTGTGGCCCAGTGTTCCCAAGTTGGTGGATTCCAAGATCATCGGTAGTGCCTATGCACTGATTTTCTGGATTCAGAACATCGGTCTGTGGCTCTTCCCCATCCTCATCGGTAAGGTTCTTGACAGCACCAATCCCGACATCGTTCAAGGTCTCGCCAACGGCACCATTGAGGCTGAACAGGCTGCAGTTTCCTACAACTACACCTGGCCGCTCGTGATGCTGGCATGCCTGGGTGTTGCCGCTCTGCTCATCGGTCTGTACCTCAAGGTGGTTGACCGTCAGAAGCACCTCGGCCTCGAGGAGCCCAATATCAAACCTGAGGCTTAAGCAATTAACTTCAAAGTAATCAAGTTTTAGGGACTTTAAGGACTTTAAGGACCTTAAGGTCCCTAAACTTAAATCAAATGATCAGCACCATGAGAGATAAAGTCAAAGAAACGATAGCGA
>CACZVR010000023.1 GCA_902784675.1 uncultured Bacteroidales bacterium
GCCCCACTGGTAGTTATAGAGGTAGTCCCAGCGCATCTGGTCCACAACGAGTCCCACAACCAGCTTGGGCCTCTCCACTTGAGCCATGGCACTCAAGGCGACCACAGCCATCACAACAACAATTACTCTTTTCATGTTCTTCATATCTTAAATTTCTAAAAGACAATTATTTATTAGCTCTTGATAAAAGGAAAACAATAAGTACAATAAATACAATAATTTATTAACGATATTTATGTACGCTGCGTCCATCAACAGTCAAAATGTTGCGCGTCTGGTCATCATAAAAATATCTTTCAACATCAGCTTTCTTTCCTGCAAAGTTTACAATAATGCCACAAGGGCATTTGAGAAGGCGCATGTAGTTGTATAATTGTGCCCTCATGTCTCCATTCAGTTCATCAACCGACTTACATTCAATAACAATGTCTCCTTTGCACAGAAAGTCAACGCGATAAACGGCATTCATTTCTTTTCCATGATAAGTCGGATGAAATGTCAGTTCCTTCTGATAAGAGATTCCTTGTTCTTCAAATTGCAGTCGTAGTCCTTCCTGATAACAATATTCGTTTAGACCTGGTCCCAGTTCTGTGTGAACCTCATACAAGGCTCCAACTATATCAAATATATGCTCCTTGAGAATTTCTAAATTGATCATTATCAGTTATTTAATTTGTATTTATTGTATTTATTGTTTTCTTTTTTATTATTTTTTTGTTTTGAAATTGTTTAGAGGTGGCGGGTGGTGCCGCGGACGACGAGGCGGGTTTTGACGATACGTTTTTCGGCGTGGTCGCGGGGCAGGGAGCCCTCCACCAGGCCGATGAGGATCTCGGCCGCCTCTTTGCCCACCTGTGTGCCCCGTTGCTCGACGGTCGTGAGCATGGGGTCGCAGACGGTGGCGCGGAAACCATTGGTGAAACCGCAGATGCTCACCTCGTCGGGCACGCTGAATCCCATGCGTTTAACCACCGCGAGGATGCCGATGGCGGTCTCGTCGTTGACGGCAAAGAAGGCGTCGGGCCGGTCCTCGGTGCGCATCATCGCCGGGGTGATGCGTTCGGCGTCAGCACGGTTGTCACAGATGCGCACCAGCGAGTCGTCCACCGTGAGACCGTGCTTGAGCAACGCGTCGCGGTAGCCGTTGTAGCGGTTCTTGCCGATGACCAGATTCATCGATGTGCCGAAGAATGCGATGCGTCTGCAACCCGTCTCGATGAGGTGCGACACTGCGTTCATTGTGCCCATGTAGTCGTCGACCACCACTCGGCTGGCGTTCAGGGCGGGGCAGATGCGGTCATAGAACACCAGAGGCACGCCCACGGCGTCCAGGTGCTCGAAATGGTCATATCGTTCGGTGTCCTTGGCCTGTGAGACGATGATGCCGCACACCTTGTTGCGGAGCATCTCCTCGCAGATCTGGACCTCACGCTCGTAGCTCTCGTTGCTTTTGGCGACAATCAGATGATAACCCCGTGAAGTGGCTTCGGACTCGATGCCGTCGAGGATGGACGAGAAATAGTAGTGCACCAGCTCGGGGACAATCACGCCGATGGCGCGTGACGGATTGCGGCGGCTGTGACGCAGTTGTTCGGCAATCACGTTGGGAAAGTAATTATGTTCTCTGGCAAATTGCTGAATGGCCTGGCGTCGCTCGCGCGAGATGCTTGGACTGTCGCTCAGTGCCCTGGAAACCGTAGCCACCGACACGCCCAATTCGCGAGCGATATCCTTCATCGTCAGTTGTCGTTTGTCGTCCATAATGATGGTAGTTTTATATCTTGAGTTGGTTATTACTGAAACCTGTAAACGATAATAATTGCTGCGAAGATAAGATGAAAAGTTTGATTACGCAAACGATTGCATTTATTTAATTAAAATTTTAACATTATAAAAAAGAGAGAAAGACAATAATTCTTTATTTTTGCCATGTTTTAATTGCCTTAAAATGGCCATTTGAGACCGTTTCAGTCACCATCATGATCGCTGATGGTGATAGGTGAAAGTATGAAATTTATTGATTATCAACATACTATTAACTTTAAAAATTTAAAAATGAAGCAGGTAAACATCAGAATTCCGTTTAGGATTCTTACCCTTGTGATGGGACTTTTCCTGTCACTCGGCGCCTATGCACAGATTACTGTGAACGGCATTGTGAAGGATGCTACCGGCGAACCTGTCATCGGCGCGAGTGTTCGTGTCGTTGGCACCCAGCAGGGTACAGTGACCGACTTTGACGGTCTCTTCACCCTCGAAGGTGTGCCCCAGGGCGCCAAGCTCCAGATCACGTCTATCGGCTACGAGGACCACGAGGTCACCGCAGCCAGTGACTTAGTCATCACCCTGGCCGAGAGCACCCAGATGCTTGAAAATCTGGTGGTCATCGGTTATGGTGTAGTTAAGAAAAACGACTTGACCGGTTCGGTAGCGGCACTCAAGCCCGATGCCAAGAACAAGGGTGTCGTTGTGAGCGCGCAGGACATGCTCGCCGGTAAGGTTGCCGGTGTGAGCGTGACCAGCAACAGTGGTGCTCCTGGCGATGGTTCAACCATCCGCATCCGTGGTGGTTCGTCACTGAACGCCAGCAACAACCCCCTCATCGTGATCGATGGTATCGCCATGGATAACAACGGTGTGAGCGGTCTGTCCAACCCCCTGTCACTGGTTAACCCCCAGGACATCGAGAGCTTCAACGTGCTGAAGGACGCATCGGCAACCGCCATCTACGGTAGCCGTGGTTCTAACGGTGTCATCATCATCACCACCAAGAAAGGTCGTCGTGGTCAGCGTCCCTCCGTTTCCTATAACGGTAGCGTGACAATGAGCATGAAGAAGAAGACCATCGATGTGATGGACGGTGACGAGTACCGTGATTTCATCAGGAAGTCTTTCGCTGGCGACTCCCGCGAGGAGACCGCCCTGTCGCTGCTGGGCAATGCCAACACCGACTGGCAGAGCGAGATCTACAAGACGGCATGGAGCCATGACCACAACTTGACCGTAGCCGGTTCGGTGGGCCAGATTCTGCCTTACCGCGTTTCGATGGGTTACACCGATCAGGAAGGTATCCTCAAGACTTCGGACTTCAAGCGCTACACCGTTGCTCTGAACCTGAATCCCTCTTTCTTTGAGGACCACCTGACGATGAACCTTAACGGTAAGCTGGCTTGGACCAAGTCACGTTGGGCCGACACCGGTGCTGTGGGTAATGCCGTCCGCATGGACCCGACGCAGCCCATTTACAGCAATGACCCGATGTATAAGAATGTGGATGGCTATTTCGAGTGGTTGCAGGTGAACAATGCAGACCCCGCTTGGCCCTACACCAAGAACGGTAACGCCCCCTACAACCCCGTGGCAATGCTCGACAACCATGACAACACGGGTTGGGCTCACACGTTCATCGGCAGTGCCGACATCGACTACAAGATCCACGGTTTTGAAGATTTGAGACTCCACCTCACCCTGGGTGGTGACTTCACCGGTGGTCACGGTCACAACAACAGCACCTGCTATTCTAACACCTCCAACTACTGGGGCAACAACAGCAGGTACACCCAGAGCAAGGAGAATTTGCAGTTGAGTACCTATGCTCAGTACTACAAGGACTTTAACGATCTGCACCACTTCGACATCATGGCCGGTTATGAGTGGCAGCACAACTGGCGCAAGGAGTATAACGAGTCATGGGGTACCTATCCCAATGATTCTCAACTCTTCTACACCGCCACTGACAGTGAGAATGCGCTCAACGTAGTTCCTGGCCAGTGGATTCCCGGAGCTACTTACCACGTTGGCGATCCCAAGGCCGGTACCATCTACGGTGACGGTGTTTATTACCAGTTCAATGGTCTGGGTTACCGCACCGAGAATTTCCTGGTATCGTTCTTTGGCCGTATGAACTACAGCTATGCTAACCGCTATCTGTTGACCTTCACCATGCGTTATGATGGTTCGTCGCGTTTCAAGAAGCACTGGGCATTGTTCCCCTCGGCAGCCTTCGCTTGGAAGATCAACGAAGAGGACTTCATGAAGGACGGTCCTTTCAGCGACCTGAAGCTGCGCCTCGGTTGGGGTAAGACCGGTCAGCAGGAAGGCATCGGTGACTACAACTACTTCACCAACTATGTGATGAGTAACGGTAGTGCAGGTTCGTTCTATGACATTATGGGTGACGGTACCAAGGCTAAGCCCAATGCCTATAACCCCTTGCTGAAGTGGGAAACCACCACGACGACCAACGTCGGTATTGACTGGGGTGTTATGAACCAGCGCCTGAGCGGTAGCATCGACTGGTATTATCGCAAGACCACCGATCTGCTCAACAGCGCCACCCTGCCGGCATTGTCCAACTTCCGTGACGTGTTCATGAAGAACATCGGTTCGTTGCGTAACACCGGTATTGAGCTCTCGTTGAACTGGAAGGCCATCTCCACCAACGACGTTTTGTGGACCATCGACTATAACCTGACTTATAACAGCAACAAGATTACCGAGTTGGTTGGTGATGATCCCAACTATATCGTGCCTCACGGCAACATCTCGGTTGATAACCAGGTACAGGCTCACGTCGTGGGCTATCCTGCTAGCTCGTTCTACGTTTACCAGCAGGTCTATGACCAGAATGGCCATCCCATCGAGGGCCAGGTGGTTGACCGCAACGGTGACGGTGTGATCAGCAACTCGGACAAGTACTACTACAAGTCGCCGCACGCTCCCGTAACCATGGGTCTGGCATCGCGCCTCGACTGGAAGAATTGGGACTTCGGTTTCAACTTGCGTGCCAGCATCGGCAACTACCTGTTCAACAACGTGATGCAGAGCCGACACAACGTCAGCAATGCCGCTATGCTGGAAGAGATTGGTGGTAAATATCTGGTTAACCGTCCCATCGATATGGTTAAGTTGGGTTGGCAGACCTATGATGTCAAATCATTGGAGACCGACTATTGGGTACAGAATGCTTCGTTCCTCAAGTGTGACAACATCACCCTGGGTTACAGCTTCAATAATCTGCTCAAGCGTGGCAGTTACAATGGCATCGGCGGACGTCTCTACGCTACCGTTTCCAATGTGTTCTGCATTACCAAGTTTAATGGTATCGATCCCGAGAACTCCGGTGGCATCTGTGGTGATATCTTCCCGCGTCCCATCTCGTTCATCCTCGGTTTGAGCCTGAACTTCTGATTTAGTTGACACATTAACTTATAAATTAGTCAGAATACAATGAATAAGTTTTTCAAATATATATTGAGTGCTGCAGTGGTGCTGTTGATGGCTGGAGGTCTGTCCTCTTGCATCAATGACCTGGATGTGGAGCCTATCGATCCAGCGCTGCAGAGCGATGTCACCGCCGAGGAGATTTTCAACAAGTGCTATTCGGTGTTTGCCACCTCGGGCCACAATGGTGGTGATGATGCTAAAGATATCGATAAAATCAATGACGCTGGTTTCACTCATCTGTATCGCCAGATGTGGAACTCCAATGAGTTGACCACCGACGAGGCCCTGTGCAGCTGGAGTGATGGCGGTATCAACGATTTCAATTACAACACCTTTGATGCCGGCCATTCGATGATGGTTGGTTACTACTACAGGCTGTGTCTGGGTATCACCTTCTGCAACCAGTATCTTGACATGTTTGCTGACCATGACGCCACGATGACTGCCGAGATTCGTTTCCTGCGTGCCTTCCAGTATTATCTGTTGACCGACGCGTTTGGAAATGTGCCCTTCAGTGATACCTTCACGGGTGATTCTCCCGAACAGTACACGCGCACCCAGGTGTGTGAGTTCATCGAGAAGGAGCTCAAGGCCATCACTGGCGAGGACGCTAGCGACAATGGTAATATCCTGAATGATCCTAGTCCCAAGAAGTATGGTCAGGCTGGTTATGGCCGCGTTGACAAGGCTGCTGCCTGGATGCTGCTGGCTCGCCTGTATCTGAACAGTGAGGTTTACACTGGCACTCCCCGTTGGCACGATGCTGCTGACTATGCCAAGAAGGTGATCGACTCGCCTTACAAGCTGAACACCAATGGCTATGCAGGAAATGGTATCGACGGTGTTTATCGTGAGTTCACCGCCTATCAGATGCTCTTCATGGGTGACAACAGCACGACTGATGCTGCCTATGAGGCCCTGTTCCCTGTTATCCAAGACGGTCTGCGCACCACCTCGTGGGGTGGCTCGGAGTTCCTGATTGCTTCGACGGTTGACGATGCCGTTCGTCCTTATCGCTATGACGAGACCGAGGTCAACGGTCTTTATGACAACAATGCTTGGGCTGGCAACCGTGCACGTCCCGAGTTGGTTCGTCTGTTCTTCCCCAACGATGATGCTCCTGAGGCTCATGCCTATGATGTGTATGAGGTGGCCGAGGACGACCGTGCGTTGTTCGAGACCATGGGTCACACGCTCGACATCACCGATCCTGCTAACTTCAAGTATGGTTTTGCCGTTGCCAAGTTCAACAACTTCAAGTGTGACGGCAGCAAGGGCAGCAGCATCACCTTCCCCGACACCCATCTGTTCTACATGCGTGTGGCTGAGGCCTATCTGACCTATGCCGAGGCACTCACCCGCGAGAGTGGTGGTGTCGCTCCTGCCGATGCAGTGGCAGCCATCAATGCAATCCGTGGCCGTGCCCACGCCTTGGAGCGCAACCGCTACACCCTCGACCAGATTCTCGATGAGTGGGGCCGTGAGTTCTACTTCGAGGGCCGTCGCCGTGTGGATTTGATCCGCTTCAACAAGTTTGGTGGCGACACCGGCTACCAGTGGCAATGGAAGGGTGGCGTGTATGCAGGCCGTGATTTCCCTGCCTACCGCAATGTATTTGCCATCCCTCACGATGACCTGATTGCTAACTCCAAGTTGACGCAGAATCCCGGTTATTGATGCAATCGTAATGTCTAACATTAAATAAATGACAATAAGAACATGAAAAAGATATTTTTATCATCACTGATGCTGCTGTGCATGGCTCTCGTGTTCACGGCATGCGAGGATGACCGCGATTCCAATCCCACGCTGGTGAAGCCCACCGGGTTCAAGCTCAACAACCCTGTGAACACGCTGGTTGATTTGGCCGTTTCTGAGGGTATTCCCTTGGCTTGGTCTCAGCCCGACTTCGGTGGCTGGCCTGCGGCTTGTGAATATCAGCTCGAGGTTTCCCCCTACGCTGACAAGTGGGAACGGACTACCGACGATGCGGCTGCCGACACTACCGGTGCCACCATCGCTGACTATGCAGTGTTGAAGGCTGTATATGCCGCTTGCAACGGTGTCATGGATGCCGAGGACCTCAACAAGGCCTTGAACCGCATCTTCATGTGGGAAGAGGGTAATGTGCCCGAGAAGCAGACGGTGTATGTGCGCTGCCGTGCCATCACCGCTGGTCTTGACGAACCGATTTACTCCAATGTGGTAAGCTTGGACGTGAATCCCTACTATGTTGACCTGAGCAGTGAAGTCAGCACCGAAGTCGAAATCTGGTACCTCGTTGGTGCTGGTATCGGCTCTGCTGACTGGAACAATGACGCTGCTGCTGTCGGCTCGGGTGGTCTGGTTCCGATGTATCCCGTCTTTGACACCGATGGCTCTGTAATCCCTGGTGAGATTCAGTATGTGGGCTACTTCACTGCCGACATGCAGTTCAAGCTGATTAAGAACCCCGGTAGCTGGGATGACCAGTGGGGTATGGGTGATGGCGCCTATGTGAAGAACGATGGCGGTAGCGGTAACCTGACTGTTCCTGGTGAGGGCTACTACATGATCCACCTCAACACCGCAACCGACGTGCTCACAATTGAGCCTTATGAGGGTGCTGTTGGCGTTTACACCATGATTGGTATGCCTGGTGATTATCAGGGCTGGGATACCGGCGCTAACCTGATGAATGGCATGAGCACTTCCGTCGAGAACCACGACTGGTACTTGAAGGGTGTGACCTATGAGGCAACTGCGCTCAAGTTCGCTGCCGACAATGCTTGGGATGTGAACTGGGGTGCCGAGGGCTTCCCCTATGGCCAAGGCGTGCAGAACGGTGCAAACATTCCCATCGCTGCAGGCACCTATGATGTTTACTTCAACGACATCTTGGGTACTTACAACTTTGTTCCGGTATCGGTAGAGTAAATTATTAATTGAGTTCTCAGTCATCAGTTTTCAGTTGTCAGCGACCTGCGCAATCAACTGAAAACTGAGGGCTGAAAACTGAAAACAATAAGAAATAGAAAATGAAGAAGTTTTTATATATCGCAGCAACCGCCTTGTTGCTGGCAAGCTGTACCGAGGACTTCAAGGACTGGGCCGAGCCCCAGAGCAATCCTCAGGGTGAAGTGATCTCCTTCGGCAACGGTTCGGTGGCTCCTGCTGGAGTGATTGACTTTGCTCAGGTGACCGAGGAGCGTGTCAAGGTGTGTGACATCACCGCTCCCTCCACCAGTGACACTACCTATTTCGCTGAATCCACGATTTACCTCAATGGTCAGCCTTTCGTGCTTGGTACTGACGGTACCGTTGATGCCAAGGAACTCGAGGCTTATGTGATTTCGCTCTATGGCAAGGCTCCCGAGCCTCGCGTTCTCACCGCTCAGGTTGAGTGGCTGATGACCAATGGCACGACGTCCACAAGAATCAAGAGCGACCCGTTTGAGATTACCGTGATTCCCGCTCCTGTCGCAGTTCCCGACTTGTGGTATCTGGTTGGCTCATGCATCGGTGACGGCTCATGGGGCAATGAACCCGCTAAAGTGGGCACCGCATTGATTCCCATGTACAGCCAGGCCGATGATGACTTCATGGTATTGACCTATGTTGGTTACTTCCCCGCTGGCCAGGGCTTCAAGCTCATCCACCAGCCCGGCAATTGGGAAGAGCAATGGGGCATGAAGGACGGCGAATTCGTGAAGAACGACGGTGGCAGCAGCAACATCGAGGTGGCAGCCGACGGTTACTATCAGTTGACCTACGACATGAACACCGAGACGCTGACCATGACGCCCTATGATGGCCTTGTGAATGTATACAACATCATGGGTATGCCTGGCGGCTATCAGGATTGGGATCCCGGAGCAACGCTCATGACTCCCATGAACACTGTGGTCGAGAACCATGACTGGGTGAAGGATCTGACCTTCGAGGAGAATTCCGAGCTCAAGTTTGCTGCCAACGGTGGTTGGGATGTGAACTGGGGCAGCAACACCTTCCCTGTGGGTTCTGGTGTTGCTAACGGTGCGAACATCCCCGTTGATGCCGGCTCCTACAAGATTGTCTTCAACGACATCCTGGGCAAGTACTATTTCATCGCTCAATGATGAAAACTGATTGAACATATTGCGACGGGTTGCCCGCATCATCTGGGCAGGTAACCCGTCGCTCTTGTATTTTAGATTATTATTCTTTTTAATAACCAAAAACGATATGAAAAAATTATTTACGCTTTTTGCAATGACGATGATGCTCGCTTTCAGTTCGCAAGCGGCATACTACATCGTGGGATCAGATCCCTTCGGTAACTGGAATCCTGGTGCTGGTGTCGAGATGCAGGCTCAGTCCAACGGTACTTACACCTACACGGCGACCATCTCGGGCACGATTTGGTTCGTAATGGCCGACAATCTGGATCCTGACTGGGGTATTTTCAATCCCAATTACCGTATTGGTCCGCTGAACGGTGATGAGACCATCACTGTTGACCAGGGTTGGATTACTACCCAGAAGTCGGGCGGTGACAATGGCGCTTACAAGTTCACCGGTACAGGCTCAGAGTACAAGATCACCTTTAACCCCCACATCTGGAAATTCAAGATTGAGGGTGACCAGGGTGACACCTCCATCAAGACCTACACCGTTGCCGGTACTCCTGCAAGCCTCTTTGGCACTGAGTGGGACCCCCAAAACACTGATAATGACATGACTGCCTTGGGCAACGGTAAGTATGAGCTCCGCAAGTATGGTTGTGAGCTGGGTGGCGAAGTGGCCTTCAAGGTGGTTGGTAATCACGATTGGGGTAACGCTTGGCCCAGTGATAACTATGTCTGCCCTGTGCCCGAGAGTGGCATCTATGACGTAGTGTTCACCTTTGACTCAATCACCAACGAGCCTGGTATCGAGTTGACCATGTCAGGCAGCATTGATGTCCGCACTGGTGATCTCTTCATCCTGGGTGAGGTGAACGGCAATGGTTGGGATCCCAGTGTGGGCTATCCCATGCAGACCGCCGACGAGATCGTCTTCACTGCCGACATCGAGACCTATGGTGAGAACATCGACGAGAATGACGGTCTGGGCTACAGCTTCTTCTCGTTTACCACCAAGTTGGGTGAGAACAGCGACGACTGGGGTGGCATCGGTGCCTTCCGCATCGGCGCCCTCGAGGACGGCTTCATGCTCACCGAGGACCTGTTCGGTGTTCCCGTGGGTATGGGCAACTTCGGTTCGACCGCGAGCTTCAGGGTTCCCGCTGGTTCCTATCAGCTGACCGTTAACCTTGATGAGAAGACCATGATCATCAACAAGGCCGGTGGCGTACAGCCTGTCGCTGGTGATGTGAATGGTGACGGCGAGGTGAACATCGGTGACCTGAATGCTGTTATCGCATTGATCCTGTCCAACAACTACACCGCTGCCGGCGATGTCAATAACGACGGCGAGGTGAACATCGGCGACATCAACGCCATCATCAACATCATTCTTGCTAAGCCTGCCGAATGAGTTGATTGATCAATTCTGACCTTTTCAAGGGGATGTGTCATCACGATGGCGCATCCCCGTTTTCTTGATCGATAGAACCGAAATCACCGTTGTGGCGGCCTGCAAACGATTGCATATTGATTTTTTTCAACAAAAAAATGCCCTTAGACTTTGGTTTGCAGATAATTTGCTATATTTGTAGTTTAGATATTTACAACAAGAGATAACCACTAAAACCATATTGAGCAATGAAAAAGATTTTTACTACTGCACTGGTTGCAATGTTGCCGCTGTTGATGCTGGCACAAGGATGGCCCAATCGCTATGAGGGCGTGATGTTGCAGGGCTTCTATTGGGACTCGTTCAGCGACACTCGTTGGACGAAACTTGAGGCGCAGGCCGATGAGCTCGCCGAGTTCTTCAAGCTGGTATGGATTCCGCAGAGTGCCTCGACCGGCGGCACCTCGATGGGCTATGACGACTTGTACTGGTTCTCGAACTATAACAGCTCGTTCGGCACCGAGACGCAGTTACGCTCGATGATCAACACGTTTAAGGACAAGGGCATCGGCACGATTGCCGACGTGGTTGTCAACCACCGCAAGAGCAACAGCGGTTGGTTCGGCTTCCCCACCGAGGTCTATAAAGGTGTGACCTACTCGATGTCATCGACCGACGTCTGCTCGACCGACGACGGAGGCAAGGCGCTGGCCGAGGCCAACCGTCTGGGTCTGCAATTGGGTAACCCCGACACGGGTGAGGACTGGGACGGAATGCGTGACCTGGACCACAAGAGCGCTAATGTGCAGCGCTGTGTCAAGGCCTATCTGGATTTCCTGCTCAAAAATCTGGGCTATACCGGTTTCCGCTACGATATGACCAAGGGCTATGCCGCCTCTTACACCGGCATGTATAACTCAGACGCGCAAGTCGAGTACTCGGTGGGTGAGTATTGGGACGGTTATCTGCCGGCCGTGAAGAACTGGATTGACGGCACCAAGGTGGATGGCGTGGTGCAGAGCGCCGCGTTCGACTTCCCGTTCCGCTACACCATCCGCGATGCGGTCAACAATAACAAATGGACCAATCTGGCCGGTAGCGGCAAGGGCCTGTGCATGGAGACCAACTACAAGCGCTATGCGGTGACCTTCGTCGAGAACCATGACACGGAGTACCGCAGTGCCAGCGCTCCTCAAGACCCCATCTTGAGGAACATCGAGGCGGCCAATGCCTATCTGCTGTGTATGCCCGGCACGCCTTGCATCTTCTTGAAGCACTGGATCAGCTACAAGGAGGCCATCAAGCAGATGATTTATGCCCGCCAGCTGGCAGAAATCACCAATACAAGCACAACCAATAACATGGCCAACAGTCAGGGCAGTAATTATTACGTGCAGCGCACTGTGGGCAACCGTGGCGCAGTCCTTGTTGCCATGGGTGGCACTGCCTACACGATACCCGCTTCCTATGTCATGGTGGTCAGCGGCACCAACTACCGCATCGCCTTGAGCAAGACTACCGAGACCGCTTGGGCGAGCAAGCCCAGCGGCGAGTATGAGGGCGCATTTGACGTGACGCTCACCGCCGTGAGCCAGACCGATGGCGCTCAGCTCGTCTATACCCTCGACGGCAGCGAACCCACCGCCAGCAACGGCACCAAGGTGGCCGACGGCGCCACCATCAACATCAACGGCACCAAGACCCTCAAGGTGGGTCTGCTGATTGGCGGCAACGTGAGCGGTGTCATCACCCGCAAATATGTTGTTGACACGTCGGTGTTCGAGCCCTATGAGATCACCGTCTTCCTGAAAGACCCGACTGTTGCTCCCAACAACTGGAGCACTGTTAACTACTACACCTGGGACAGCGGCAACGTGCAGCACAACGGCAACTGGCCCGGTGAGAAGATTACCGACACCCAGGTGGTGAACGGCGTCAAGTTCTACTACAAGAAGTACATGATCACTTCCAAGGATTTCTACATGAACTTTGTGTTCAACCAGGGTCCCAGCAATGTGCAGACCGTTGACGTGACCGACGTGAAGACAACCTCATTCTTTGAGGTGACGACCCAGACCAACAAATATGAAGTTGCCGATGTGACTGACATCTACCTGCCCTATCTGGATGGTGGTATCACGGGCGACGTGAACGGCGACGGCGAGGTGAACATCGGTGACTTGAATGCGGTAATCACCATGATTCTGTCCAACAGCTCGGAGGCTGCCGGCGACGTGAACGATGACGGCGAGGTGAACATTGGTGATGTGAATGCGATTATCGGCATCATCTTGTCAGCTAATTAATTCAACCGCTCAATCATGATGAACACAAGCCGGATTATAGCGCTGTTGGCGCTGATATTGACCAGCCTCACCATTCATGCTGCCGTGAAGGGCGACGTGAACGGTGACGGCGAGGTGAATATCGGTGATCTGAACAGCATCATTACGGTGATTCTGGAAAATCGCGATGACCCCGCTGCCGATGTGAACGGCGACGGTGAGGTGAACATCGGTGACGTGAATGCCGAGATTGCATTGATTCTGGGCGGAGGCGAGCCCGAGCCTTATGACGGACCCATCGTGGGCGGTGACATCTCGATGCTGACCAAGTATGAGACCCACCAGCGCTGGGCGTTGCGCTATGGCATCACCACCGCGCATTACTATGACATGAACGGTCAGGTCATTGACGATGTCATCACCTGGACCAAGCAGCAGGGATGGAATGCGGCACGCGTGCGCCTGTTTGTGAATCCCGCCAATGCGTCGGCCGAGGACAGGGGCCAGGGCGTGATCCAGAACCTCGACACGGTCAAGGTGCTGGGTGCGCGCATCAAGGCAGCCGGCATGCAGTTCATGCTCGACTTCCACTACAGCGACAGCTGGGCCGACCCCGTCAAGCAGTACACACCTGCCGAGTGGGCCGATTTGGACGACGAGGCATTGGTGAACAAGGTCTATGAGTACACCCGTGATTGCCTGCGTGCCCTCAAGGCTGCTGGGGCTACCCCCGACTATATCCAGACGGGCAACGAGATCAGCTACGGCATGCTGTGGGGACCTGTGGGAACACCGACCGCCCAGCTCAAGAAGTGCTACATGGGTGATGAGGCCAATTGGGGTCGTTTTACTGATTTGCTCAAGGCTGCAGGCCGTGCATGCCGTGAGGAGTGCCCGAATGCTAAAATCATCCTGCACACCGAGCGTGTCGCCAAGACCAGCATCTTGGTCAACTTCTACAACCAGATGCGCAACAAGCAAGTGGACTATGACATCATCGGCTTGAGTTATTATCCTTACTACCATGGCAACCTGTCAACGCTTGCCGTCGCATTGGTCAACATGAGGAATTCGTTCCAGGATAAGGATGTCATGATAGTGGAAACGGGCTACAGCTACAAGTACAAGGTGGGCGACCAGGATTTTTCCTCGATCTGGCCGCTGACCTATGCGGGGCAGAAACAGTTCACTGTCGATTTGATGAACGAGCTCAAGAACTACCCCCAGGTAAAAGGACTCATGTGGTGGTTCCCCGAGGCTAACGAGTATGGCTTGGGCGGCAGCTATTGGAACCAATTGCACGTCAATGACCAGTGGTATAATGCCGGCCTGTGGGACCATGCCACTGGACGGGCGACACCGGCCCTGTACGAACTCAAGAACTTTGTGGAGTAAGGCTGGGTGAAACGAAAACAGGAGGATGCGCCGATGTTCATCCTCCTGTTGTTATTTTAAAAAACCAAGTTCACTTGGGCTTGCGGGCTGTGATGCAGATGAAGTGGCGCGACTCGTCGTGCCGTGAATTGATGTCGGTAAATCCCAATTCTTTGAGGGGCTCTGTGATTTCATCAATGGTGTAAACCAGCATTCCCACAGCATGCTCCATCTTCCTGCAATTCGGGTCAAGGCCATCCATCTCGTTGGCAATCACGCAGATGCCACCCGGCTTGAGCACCCTGAAAATCTCTGCCAGACCTTCCTCGAGGATGGGCCAGAAATACACGGTCTCGAATGCGGTAACCAAGTCAAATGAGTCCTTGGCGCATTGTAGCTGATTGATGTTGCCGCCGATGAGATAACACTTCTTGTCAACTATCTCGCGATAGTTGAGTTCGTGGGTGACCTCCAGCGCCAGTTTGGAACGGTCCATGCCGGTGACCTTGCCGTTAGGGCAACGCTTGAGCAGTCGGGCGATATTGGCTCCGCCACCGCAGCCCACGTCGAGCACGTTGGCATCCTCGCCGATTTGCAGTTCATCTAACACCCAATTGGGGAGCGCCTCATGTTTCTTGCCGTTCATGGCCTTCAAGGCCAGCTTGCCCCAAAAACCTCTGGGGTGACTTGCTCGCAGGTAATATCTGATGAGGTTTGCCATGTTGTAGTCTTCTCTAAGGAGTGATTGATTTGGCTTGAGTTCTCGCGAATCAGAATTCCAGGACGAGAGTACCGCGCGAGGGCAGGGTCAGTATGCCGCCGGTGAGGCTGACGCTCTGGCCGGTGGGCACATCGCGGGCGATGGTGGCATTGTCGAACACCTCTTTATAACGGTCCAATTTCATCTGCCGCTCTTGCGTGGTGCCGTTAATGATGGTCACGGCATGGCGGCCCTTGTGGGTGCGCGCGATGACATAGATGCCGTTCACCGGGATGAACTGGGTCATTTTTCCCTTGATGATGACATCGTTATTCTGTCGCCAGTGCAACAGTGCACTCAGCCAGTTGAACATATCGTTTTGGGCAGGAGTGCGGCCTTCGGCAGTGAAGGCATTCTGCTTGTCGCCGGGGAAACCGCCCGGGAAGTCCTTGCGCACGTTGCCGTCGGTCACCTCCTTGGTGCCGTTCATGAGCACTTCGGTGCCGTAGTACAACTGCGGGATGCGATTGATGGTCAACAGCAGGGCAAGCGCTTGCTTCAAAGCGGGAGCATCTTGTCCGTTGCGCAGGAAGCGGTCGGTGTCATGATTCTCGATGAAGGCCATCACGCTCGACGGGTTGGGGTAGAGGTAGTCGTGGCACAAGCTGTTATACACGCGGTTGTATCCGTGCCACCATCCGTCGGTCTCCTCGTGCTTGGCGCTGTCCACTTTCTCATAGAAGGAGAAGTCCATCACCGTGGGCAGGTAGCTCTCGGGTTTGCCCATCTTGTTGCCCTTTTGCCAGGCAGCGGTATAGGCAGGATTCTCCACCCAGGTCTCGCCCACAACGTTGAAGTTGGGATACTCGTCGTTGAGCACTTTCATCCAGCGCGCCATAGCGTCGGCGTAGGCATAGGGATAGGTGTCCATGCGGATGCCGTCGATGCCCACGGTCTCGATCCACCACACGCTGTTCTGGATCAGGTAGTTCATCACATGCACGTTGTGGTGATTCAGGTCGGGCATGGTGCGCACAAACCAGCCCTCCACAGTCTCCTTGAGGTCCACCTCGCTGGCATAGGGGTCCATGACGGGTGTGAGTTTGTAGCTGGTCTGCAGGTAGTTGTTCTCGTAGTCGGGCTGGTTGAACCAGTCACGGGTGGGCATATCCTTCAACCAGGGATGATGGCTGCCGCAGTGATTGAAAATCATGTCCATCACCACCTTGAGGCCGCGGCTGTGTGCCTCGTCACACAGGCGACGATACTCCTCGTTGGTGCCAAAGCGCGGATCCACCTTGTAGTAATTGGTCGTGGCATAGCCGTGATAAGTCGAGTGATTGTGGCCATCGGGTGAGTTGTTCTCCAGCACGGGGGTGAACCACAGGGCTGTCACGCCCAGTTGGGTGAAGTAATCCAGGTGCTGGCGAATGCCCTCGATGTCGCCGCCGTGTCGCAGGCTGGGCTGCGTACGGTCATTCTTGTAGGCCTCCATGCCCGCAATCTGGTTGTTGGCGGGGTTGCCATCGGCAAAGCGGTCGGGCATGAGCATGTAGAGAACGTCGGCATTGGTGAAGCCGCGGCGCTCACTGCCGCGTTTTTCGCGAGCCTTGAGCTGATATTTCACCACCTTCTTGTTGCGGCCTTGCTGGAACTTGAGTTCCATCGTGCCGGGCTGGGCATTGCGGGTGTCGAAATACACGAGCAGATAGTTGGGCGAGTCCACCCTCACCACGCTGTCGATGGTCACACCGGGATATCCGGTGGTCACCTCGGCGCTACCGATACCCTCGCCATACACCATCAGCTGCACACTGGGAATGGTGTTGATGCCCACAAACCAGTCGGTGGGCTCGATGCGGTCAACGTTGACTTTGGCAGCCTGAGCCGTAAACACGCTCATCGCCACAGCAAGCATAAAAAATATCTTCTTCATTTTGGTTATTGGTTTTATTCTATCTGCAAATATAGCACATTTCGCTCTCCCCACCAAATTCACACTCAAAAACCACCCAAACTACAGGATCGCCTGCATCAGTCAACCGAGAATGTCTCTTCAAGTCATGCTTCTCAGGCCCCTCATTGTGCACAAGAATTATACGAAATCAAAGCCCCTTTAAAATCTGATTTTGTGCTATAAACTCATTGTGTTGCACAAAAGCATTCTTTTTTATGCAATAAAGTTGCTTAATTGAGTGGAATGTGCTATTTTTGCCGAGAATTAGGTTAATGAGAAAATGAAAAGCATTATACTCAATCAGCGTCGAGAACGTGATGAACTCTTATCGCGTTCCTATCTCAATCGGCATACAAGTGTTGATCCAGGGCAGTTGTTGTCAAGTCCTTTCATCAAGTTGATTACGGGTCCCCGACGGGCAGGTAAATCCACTCAGGCTTTATTGATGCTTAGGGGAAAGAGTTTTGCCTATCTCAATTTTGACAGTCAAATGTTGCTTGATGCCTGGAATGCTGACCTCGTCATGCGTTTGCTTGATGATGTTTATCCTGGCTATGAGTATCTTTTGCTGGATGAGGTCCAGAACCTGAATGCTTGGGATCTGTGGGTGAGTGAACTCTACCGCAAAGGGGTGAATATGGTAATCACGGGAAGTAACGCAAAGATGCTTTCTAGCGAGATGGCGACGGTGCTCACTGGTAGATATCTGCAAGTTGAGATGTTGCCTTTTGGCCTTTCAGAATTCTTTGAATGGAACGGTCTTGATCTAAATTCATTGAAGGATGGCGATAATAATGACGCATTGGCCCTTACCGATGACTATTTGAGAAATGGCGGCTATCCCGAGTTGCTGAACTCGCGCAACTTGATTCGTAATTACCTTGATACCTTGTTTGATTCTATCGTTTGGAAGGACGTCGTCAAACGTCATCGTGTCCGCAACACGTCCGACTTGAATAATTTGGCCATGTATCTCGTTTCAAATATTGGTGCTCCTATCAGTATCAATGAACTGACGCGGAATCTTGGAATCTCAAGTGTTAATACGACACGTAAGTATATGGATTATCTGCACGAGCCATATCTTTTCTATTATTTGTCTCGTTATAATAATAAGTTGAAACTAATGCAGAAGGCACCTCGCAAGGCCTATATCGTGGATAATGGATTTGTGCAGGCAAAGGCTTTTTCAATGAGCGAAAATTTAGGGCTTCTGCTTGAAAATCAGGTTTTTGTGGAGTTGCTGAGGCGCGGTTATGATACAGAAAAGACCTTATTTTATTATCGGTCACGCAACGACAAAGAAGTGGATTTTGTCCTTCGTGAGGAGAATCACGTTAAAGCTCTTGTTCAAGTGTGCTATGACATGAACAATGATAAAACCGAGAAGCGTGAAGTGGGCAGTTTGGTCGAATGTGCTGGAGAACTGCACTGTGGCAACCTTTTTATTGTGACCATGAACAACAAGCGCACTATCCTGAAAGACGGTCTTACTGTCAAGGTCATTCCAATTACCGAATTCTAGTACATTCACGATGGATTGGTGAAATGCTTCTTGTGGGTTAAATGATGAGATAAGTAAAATATAATTGTGTTTTAAATATGTTGATTTTGTGATGAAAAAGAAAGTATTGTATATCCATGGATTCTGCAGTTCGGCTCAGACAGCGACGGCCGGGCGATTGCGTGAGGTGTTCAGTGACACTTGTGAGGTGCATGCCATCGACGTGAATCATCATCCCGCCGAATCAATTCGGCGCATCGAGGAATATGTAGCCGAGCATGGCATTGAGTTGCTGGTGGGGACATCGCTGGGCGGCTATTACACGTTGTGTGCCGATGTGCCCTGTACCAAGGTGGCGGTCAATCCCGCGACCGATCCCGAGGTGTCGCTCAATCATCCCGAGATGATGGGGCACTTGCGCTATTTTAACCCTCGTCAAGACGGCAACTGGTATTTTGACTTTGGCCCTGAGAATCTGTTGGAGTTCCGTGGCATTCCGTTCCATGTCACCCCCGATACTTATATCTTGTGCAGCGACCATGATGAACTGCTGGGCGACAACCGTGCCGCTTGCCGTGCCCTGGTGCTGCCCGAGCACTTCAGTGAGACATCACAAATCGGTCACCGCATGGACCCGTCATTCACCGAGCCGGGCACGGGTGACCTGTGGCGTCTGCTGCAGCAGTTGCTGTAATGAAAACCTGCAAGCCCTAGGCTCGCAATGCATAGACACGCCACCCGATAGACAGTTCGGGTGGCGTGCTGTGATGATAAGTGGCGTGTGCCTTAGAGCAACTCGGGCAACTGGAAGAGGCGGGTTCCGTTTGAGCCCTTGATGAGGATGTAGCGGCCTTCGGGGCGATTGGCAGCGATAGCGGCCTTGACTTGCTCCACGTCATCAAACTTGCGGTAGGGACAGTCGATGTCCTTGAATTCCTGGCCCACGAGCCACACTTCGTCAAACGGACAGTTTGCCAGGCGTTCC
Organism: uncultured Bacteroidales bacterium; assembly: GCA_902784675.1. Taxonomy (GTDB): domain Bacteria; phylum Bacteroidota; class Bacteroidia; order Bacteroidales; family Muribaculaceae; genus Sodaliphilus. The sequence goes on from CACZVR010000023.1 coordinate 19,507, forward strand.
ACCACGCGGCGGTGCTCCTCGGCGCTGCTGTCGCCCAACTCGCGCATCTCACCCAGAATCGCCATTTTGGGACTGACTTCCATGAGGCTGAAGTTGTCGAGTGCTGCGGCCATCGAGGTCGGGTTGGCGTTATAGGCATCCACAATCAGGTGGTTGTGGGGTGTCTCGGTGAGTTGTGAGCGGTTGTTGGAGGGCACGTAGTTCTCCAGCGCGTGGCAGATTTGCTCGGGTGACACTTCAAAGTGCAGACCCACGGTGACTGCCGCCAGCACATTGTCGAGGTTATAACTGCCGATGAGGTGGGTCGTTACCTCATGCCAATCGCTGTCATTGGCGCGCCACTTCAGCCGCAGGAACGGGTCACAAGCGATGATTTTGCCATAGACATTCGCTCCCGTCTTGTTTTCGTCCTGAGTGTAGTACTCGGCCTTGACATTCTTGGGCAGGATGCCCATCAGGTGCTCGTTGTCGGCGTTGACAAAGATGACGCTGTCCTTGCGGCTTGCCAGGTTGTCATACAGTTCGCCCTTGGTGCGGATAACACCTTCCAACGAGCCGAAGCCCTGCAAGTGTGCTTTGCCCACGTTGGTAATCAGGCCGCAAGTGGGTTCGGCGGTCTCAACAAGGGTCTTGATGTCACCAGGGTGGCTGGCTCCCATCTCGATGATGGCAATCTCGTGCATGACGCTGAGGCGGAACAGCGTCTTGGGGACGCCCACGTCGTTGTTGTAATTGCCCTCGGTGGCCATCTCGTCATAACGCTCGGCGATGACGGCACGCACGAGTTCCTTGGTTGTGGTCTTGCCGTTGGTGCCCGTGATGCCGATGACGGGAATGTCGAAGCGGCGGCGATGCTCACGCGCCATGTCTTTGTAGGCCTGCAACGTGTCGGGCACGAGAATCATCTGCCCTTCACCGTGATAGCTGTCATAGACTTGCTTGTCGCTGACGATGGCGATGGCGCAGCCTTTTTCAAGTGCCTGGGCGGCGAACTGGTTGCCGTCGAATGATTCACCCTTGAGCGCGATGAAAATGCTGCCTTCGGGACAGTCGCGGCTGTCGGTGGTGATGACCGGATGTTGCTCGTAGATTGCGTAAAGTTCCTTGCTGTTCATGTTCAGTACATTTTATTTACCGCAAAAGTACTTAAAAAGCGGATTATTTTATATAATTTTGCACCGAATTTTAATGTGTGCGCAATAATACAATGGAGACAACCAAGAGAACTATAGCCATCGTGTGTGGTGGCGACTCCTCGGAATATGAGGTTTCCCTTCGTTCGGCCGAGGGTATCAACTCTGCGTTTGATCATGATCGTTATGAGGTCTATATCGTCATGATCAGGAAGAATGACTGGCATGTTAATCTGCCCGACGGACAGCAGCCTGTCATCGACAAGAATGACTTTTCGTTCATCAAGGACGGTCAGAAAATCCGTTTTGACTATGCTTATATCACCATCCACGGCACTCCGGGCGAGAATGGTGTGCTGCAAGGTTATTTCGATATGATAGACTTGCCATATTCGACCTGTAATGTGCTGGTCGAGGCGCTGACGTTCCACAAGTTCGCACTGAACAACTATCTGAGGGCTTTCGGTTGCTCGGTGCCCGACAGCATCCAGGTGCGTCGCGGTGTGGCTCACGGCTGGACGGCCGAGAAGGTCAAGGATTATCTGGGTATGCCCTGCTTTGTCAAACCCACTGCCGACGGCTCAAGCTTCGGTGTGACCAAGGTGAAAAGCTGTGACCAGTTGGACGATGCCATGGAGTTCGCCTTCAAGCAGTGCGACAACGTGATGATTGAGCGCTTCCTGGACGGTACCGAGGTCACCGTGGGTTGTTACAAGACCAAGAACAAATCGGTTGTCTTCCCCGTGACCGAGGTGGTGACCGACAACGAGTTTTTTGACTATGATGCCAAATACAACGGTCAGGTCGAGGAAATCACCCCTGCCCGCATCAGCGACGAGTTGACTGCCGCTTTACAGGCCGAGACGTCACGCATCTACGACATCCTGCACTGCAACGGCATCATCCGCATCGACTACATCATCACCAAGAATCCCGACGGCAGTGACCACATCAACCTGCTGGAGATCAACACCACTCCCGGCATGACCGCCACCAGTTTCATCCCCCAGCAAGTCCGCGCCGCCGGCCTCTCCCTCACCGACGTCCTCACCGACATCGTCGAGAACCAATTTTGAAATTAATAAATACAGTAAAAACCGCCACTGAGCTTAATGCTCGTGGCGGTTTTTATTCTTTGCGTCTTAGCGCCTTAGCGTGAGGACTAATTGTGGATGATTAGTGCAGACTGGGCGGGGATTGTGATTTTGGAACCTTTAACAACACCGATGCCTTGTTGGTCGCACTTGATGTTGCGGCACACGACTGTGTAGGTGCCGTCGGGGACTTCGATGGTGCGGGCGCGCTTGTGGGCGTTGAAAGCGACGTAGATGTCGCCCCACTGTTCACCGGGCACTCCGCGGCCATTGATGTGATAGGCCACAAGACAGTTCTCGGTGGGCAGGAAGTCCAGATTCTTGCGCACCATGTCGGCACTGCCCATGTGGAAGGCGGGATGGGCTTTGCGCAGGGCAATCAGGTTCTTGTAGTAGTCCATCACTTGCGGGTAACGCTCCAGGTTGTCCCAGTCCAGATGGTTGATGCTGTCGGGGCTCTCATAGCTGTTGTGCACACCTTTCTTGTTGCGCAGCATCTCCTCGCCGCTGAGCATGAACGGCACGCCTTGTGAGGTCATGACCACGGTTTGTGCCAGCAAGTCGAGACGGATGAGTTCATCTTGGGTGATGCCCTTGACGCTGGCCTTGAGGCGGTCCACAAGACACATGTCGTCGTGACAAGTTCGTAGTTCACGCCGGGATGCTGGATGGCTCCCACGATGCCGAACTTGATACTCTCTTCGTAACCCTTGACACCACCCAGGAAGGCAGCCTTGCTATTGCTGTCCCATGGGCCGCGCAGGCCATCACGCATGCAGTCGCTGAAGGCGGCGATGCCCGGCATCTTGCTGATGTTTGCCTTCATGGCCAGCTCACCCGAGTAGGCGCAGCTGCCGGCACTCCAGCCCTCGCCATAGATGAAGATGTCATCGGGCACGGCCTTGCGAATGGCGTTCATCGTCTCGATGTCATGCACACCCATCAGGTCGAAGCGGAAACCGTCGATATGATATTCATCCACCCAATATTTCACGCTCTCGATCATGAATTGGCGCATGCCTTCGCGCTCACTGGCCGTCTCGTTGCCGCAACCGCTGCCGTTGCTGTAAGTGCCATCGGCGTTCTTGCGGTAGAAGTAGTCGGGACGCGTCAGCTGGAAGTTGCTCTCGTCGATGTTCCAGGTGTGGTTATACACCACGTCGAGGATGACCTTGATGCCTGCCTTGTGCAGCGCCTGGACCATCTGCTTGAACTCGTTGATGCGCACCTCGGGCTTGTAGGGGTCGGTCGAGTAGCCACCCTCGGGCACATTATAGTTCACAGGGTCATAGCCCCAGTTGTACTGCGGCTCGTTGAGGCGTGTCTCATCGACCGAGGCATAGTCAAACGACGGCAGGATGTGCACCGCATTCACGCCCAGTTCCTTCAAGTGGCTGATGGCGCGCGGCTCGGTCAGGGCCAGGAACTTGCCCTTGTAGATGAAGTCGCCGGACTCGTCAATCGAGAAGTCGCGGTGGTGCATCTCATAGAGGATAAGGTCTTTGGCAGCAATGGCGGGACGCTTGTCGGCAGCCCAGCCCTGAGGATTGGTCTGCGTCATGTCGACGATGGCGCCACGTTTTCCGTTGACGCCCACAGCAGTAGCCCAGATACCGGGGCACTCCCCCTTGAACTTGCCGCCGTATTTCACGTCAAACGTGTAGAACTGACCTTTCAAATCACCCTTGACAGTGGCTTGCCACAGGGTGCCGCCCGTCTTCTCGCGTTTCATGTTGACCGTTTTGACGGGCTTGCCGCCCTTGCCCTCCTTGTAGATGCGCAGTTTCACTTGCTGGGCGTCTTGGTTGGTTTCTACCGAAAAAGCGCTCGCGCGCGGGGTGTAATCCACCCCGGTGCGAGCGTTAAGGAATTGTGGTAAGAGTAATGCCATGATTATCGTTACCAGTGATATGAGCTGTTTCATTATCGTCCGCTTTGCGAGATGAGTTCTTTCACATGGGCGTTAAACTCACTGGCTTTCATCAACTGCTCGATGGTCATGTGCATGCGGTAGCGCCAGTAGTGACGCGGATTGGCCGGGATGTTGATGCGCTCGGCATCGGCATCGGCCAGACGCAGTTTCTCGTCGATAGCGAGCCAGTCTTGCAACGAGAGCAAGGTCAGCATCGACGGGCAGTTGAGGTGGTTGCGCACGATCTCATCGGCAAGCCAACCGGGCAGCGGATGCGGTGCAGCGTCGGGATGCCACAGTGAGGAGCCGTAATACTCCTGGGTGCGGTCCCAATCCTCATCCCACCACTGTCGCATTGTGGGCATGTCATGGGTCGAAATGGTGGCCACGCTGCGATAGGGGTTTGTGCTCAGGTTGCCGAACTTGATGTGGTTGTCTTTAGGCATCGATTGGATCTCAAGGCTCAAGATGCGCAACTCGTTCATCACCCATGCCACGCAGTCGGGCACCATGCCCAGGTCCTCGGCACACACGAGCATGCGTGTCGCCTGCACCAGTTTGGGCAGCTTCTTCATTGCCTCGTGATACCAGAAGTCGTTGTTGCGGTGATAGTAGTACTCGTTGTAGAGCTTGTTGAACGCGGCCTTGTCGTTATCGTAGAGTGCCTCGTAGATAAAGTCGAACTGCACCGAGATGCGCGGATGGTAGAGCGCCGGATTTTTGCGGTCGCGCACGAACAGCACGTCGCTGATGAGGGCATACAGGCCGTCGCGAATCCAGATGTCATCCTCGCTCTCCTTGCCGCGGAAGGCGGCTTCCACCTTGCGCTGGGTGTCATACTCGGGCTTCATGCGATAGATGTCGTCATGCACACGCTCGACATATTTCTCGCGCACCGTGTCGGCCCATTTGCCAAAGATGCGTTCCAGCACCCAATCGGCGATGAACGGTTGGGTCATCAGTTCCTCTTGGAAGTTCAGGCCGTAGCTGCGGATCTCTTGGGCGCTCATGCCTTGCGAGGGCGAGAACTGACCCAGCAGGCCATGCACAGCGTTGATGGGAATTTCCCAGATGCGGAAAAAGCCAAGCACATGGTCGATGCGGTAGGCGTCGAAGTACTGCGACATTTTGCGGAAGCGTTTTACCCACCACTTGCAGCCGTCGGCAAGCATCACATCCCAGTTATAGGTTGGGAAGCCCCAGTTCTGGCCGTTGGTCGAGAATGCATCGGGCGGGGCACCGGCTTGTCCGTTGAGGTTGAAGTATTTGGGCTCTACCCATGCCTCCACACTGTCGCGGCTGATGCCGATGGGAATATCGCCCTTGAGTACGACGTGCTTGCTTTGTGCGTACTGGTGAGCGGCGTGCATCTGCTTGTCCAGATAATACTGGACGTAATAGGCCAGGCTCACCTCCTTGTAACTGTTGGTGCGCGGGTTGGCCATAGCCTTACGCTCCTCGTCGCTGAATGAGTGGTGCGAGGGCCATTGACTGAAGGTTGCCGTGCCATACAGGTCGCGGTAGTGGCAGAAGGCGGCATAGGGCACCAGCCAATCCTCGTTGGCCGTGAAGAATGCCTTGAATTCGTCGCTCTTGAGCACTTTCTCTCCTTCTTGCTTGAACAAGAGCTTCATGTATTCACGCTTGGCGTTATTCACACGCTCATAGTCGATTTGCGGCAGTGCGTTCAGTTCCTTGCGCAGCTTCTCGAACTCGGCGGCGCGTTTCTTGTCGGTCAATTTGGGCAACTGGCGCAGGTCCAAGTACTGCGGGTGCAAGGCATAGATGCTGATGCTGTTGTAGGGATAGCTGTCGCTCCAGGTGTGGGTGATGGTGGTGTCGTTGATGGGTAACACCTGCAGGGCACGCTGGCCTGTGCTGGCCACCCAGTCCACCATGAGCTTGAGGTCACCGAAGTCGCCCACGCCGAAACTGCCCTCGCTGCGCAGCGAGAAGATGGGGACCACAGTACCCGCCAACTTGGCGGGATACAAGGGGAAATAGGCCTGCTGCAACTCATAGATGATGTGCTCACCGTCTTTCAGAACAGGCATCAGCACCGTGCGGTTGTCACCGGTTTCCCAAATCACGGCCTTTCCCTTTCCGCCCATGATGACGAACTTGAACTCAATCATCGCCTTCTTGAATGCAGCGCCGTCGAGCGAGATGACCCACTCGTTGTGGTTGTGCTCGGTCATGTTGAGCGCTTTAGCCTCATCCCAGTCGCCCAGGGCCGGCTCGTTGCCCACTATACCCAGGACTTCGCCTGTGCGCAACTGTGGAGCGCGCACCTTGAGTTGGATGCAGGTGGTATATTTGACCTTGGCCATCGTCTGCAGTTTGCGCAGGGCCACACAGTCGGTGAATGCCGAACTGTAGAGGTAGCTGTCGTCGGGCAGGTCGTTCCAGTGGTCAAAGGTGATGTAGCGGTTTGCTTTGGCAGTGTTCAGGTCCAGGCGGTGGGGAATGACAATCCACTCGTGGCGCACTTCTTTGCCGTCGCGCTCAACGCTGTAGTAATAGTCGATTTGACCGGCCTTGGCCGACACGTCCAGGTCACATTTCCATGTCTTGTCGGTGGCGGGTTTCATGGCATGGGACGCCACTTTCTCGCCACTGGCGCTGTTCACGATATTGAGTACCATGTTCTCACCGTAAACGGTGCCGTACTCGATGTTGAATCTTATTTTCATAGTCCTTAGTTTTTAGTCCTCAGTTGATAGTTATGCGTTGTGTTTCTTGTCCTCGATGATGAATACGCACACGGCGCCCACCACGAGCAGGATGCCTGCGAGCAGGAGCATGTTGCCCTGAATGCTGCCCATTGCCGCCAGGATGACGCCACCCAGAGCGGCAGCGACAATCTGCGGGATGCAGATGGTGCAGTTGAACAATCCCAGTGCGGTGCCCATGCGGCTGCTGCCCTCAAAGGCGTTGGTCACCAGCGTGAACGGCATGGCCAGCATGGCTGCCCAGGCGAAGCCGATGAGGAAGTAGGGCACAAACAGCATGTACTGGTTGTGGATGAAGGGTACCATGGCAAAGCCGATGCCGCCGATGACAAGACTCAGGGCATAGGCCACCTTGATGTTCTTGAAGCGCGGCAGTACAACAGCCCACAGCACACTGCCGATGGCTTGCACGGCAAACAGGATGCCCACCCAGTTACCGGCTTTCTGATAGCCCTCGCTGGCGGCATCGGTGGTGTTCCAAACGGTGTCGGCGATGGTGCCGTTGGTGTAGGTCCACATGTACATGAATGCAGCCCAGCAGAAGAACTGAACCAGACCTACCTCAAAGAATACCTTGTAAGCGTGCTTCTTTTGTGCAGGGCTCATCTCGGAAGAGGCTTCTCCCTTGCCCTCGGAGTTGGCCGCAGCGTTGAACTCGGCCATTTGCTGCGGTGTGTACTCCTTGACATTGCTGATGGTGTAGATCACGCACAGGATGAGGATGGCAGCGCCCACATAGAACGACCACTTCACACTGTCGGGCACAACGCCCTCGGGGGCGATGTTGGCAATGCCGATGGCGGTGAACAGGAAGGGGAAGATGTAGCCCACCAGTGAACCTGCGTTGCACAGGAAGGACTGGATCGAGTAGGCTTTGGCCTTCTGTTTCTCGTTTACCATGTCGCCAACCATCATTTTGAAGGGCTGCATGGCCATATTGATGCTCGTGTCAAGGAACATCAGGGCAATCAGTCCAAAGGTCATTGCGCCTGCAACGGTCAGTCCGAACGAGCCGGCGTTGGGCAACAAGCACATCACGATAATGGCGGCCAGCGCACCGATGAGCAGATAGGGGATGCGGCGGCCCCAGCGTCCAAGCCAGGTCTTGTCGCTGAAGTAGCCTACCAATGGCTGCACAACCATACCCATGAGCGGCGGCAGAATCCAGAAGTAACTCAAATCATGCGGGTCGGCACCCAATGTCGCGAAGATGCGGCTGATGTTGGCGCTTTGCAGTGCATAAGCGATCTGCACGCCAAAGAATCCAAAGCTGATATTCCACAGCTGGTTGAATTTCAAATCCGGTTTTGTTTTCATAATAGATATATTTTTAGGTTATTGTGATGATTTTTCGTTATTAGGGCTTTAGTACCTACAAATATAACGATGATTGTTGAATTTTACTTTGATATAATGTGCATTAAGCCTAAAAAAACAATGCAACCGATTGCATAGAACGGTTGCACATGTTGGAATTTCCTCGTTTGATGTGTTGTCACTTGCGTTTCAGCAGGCCGGCGATGGGGCGGGTGAAGAGGCGGTTGACAGCCCATGCAAGCAGGATGTCGATGGGAAGGATCAGCCACACAATGATACCGGGAGCAGCGGCACCGAACAGGTCGGTGGCGACAATCTCGTAAACCCCTTGGACCCCGATGTGCGCCATCACAGGCTCGAACAACCAGTTATAGACCAGCGCGGCAATCCCTTGCAGCATGAATATCTCGTAACTGATGTCTCCTAGCCATTGCAATGGTCTGGATGACAATATCTTGCCGATGAAACCTTCGCGCCTGTCATAGAGCAGACTGACGACCAGAATCAGTGCCACGGGCAACCACCACAGGATGGCGTCGCTCCAGGGAAGCAAGTTCTCGCTGCTGGAACGATAGACGAGAACTGTCGCCGACAGCAGCGCGATGGCTAGCAGTTCGGCATCGGTGCCATTGCTCTGCTTGCCGAAGGTTTTCCATGATTTGATCTTGGGCAGAAGGCTGACCAGCGCCATGCCGATGACAAAGTCGATGATTCTCACGGGCGGGAAGACATACAGCGCAGTGCGGTCATAATCGTCGCTGCCTGCAAGAACGGCGATGACAACCAGCGCAGCCACTGCCAGAATGATGGCTTTGTATCGCAGCCGCAACGGCATGAACCATCTGGCTAACAGCGGATAGCACAGGTAACAGAACAGCAGTGTGCTCAAGAACCAGGAGAACTTATTGTAGGAGAAATAAATGGAGTGGGTGAGTGACCAACTCTGCAGCAGGGTGGCGTTCAGGACAAGAGATACGGGCTCAACGGCGAGTATGCCAATCAGCGCCAGCCCAACAATCCACATGGCCAGTGCAAGCCAGTGCAGGGGATAGAGTTTGGCGGCATGTCGCCAAGCGAATTGACGGTAGGAGGGGCCGTCCAGTTGTTGGAACTGATGCTTCATCGCCAGCAGGAAACCGCTCGCCATGAGGAAGAACGAGACACCTGCCCAAGTCATCTCCTCAAGGCCGGCAACACCCACGTGGAACAGCACGATCATCAGCGCGAAAACGGCGCGCCACCCGTTAATCGTTTTTATCATTTTTAGTCCTTAGTTTTTAGTCCTTTAGTGGTCAGTCGGCGGTGGAAGTAGGCATTTATCGGGCGGGTGAACCACCTGTTCACCACCCACGCCAACGGCAGCAACAGCGGCAAGGCGAACCACGCCAGGTGGTTGTAGAGGTTGAGCCCGAAGTGGCCCATTGCTGGTGCCACAACGAAACCGAAAAGATGAAACACCACGAATTGCAGCACGTAGACCTCAAAACTGATGCTGCCTAACCATTGCAGTGGTCGCCATTGCAGCAAGCGCCCGATGGCACCTTCCTGCCCGTTGAGCCATGCCAAGGCTACCAAAATCGCCCCTTGGGGCAGCAACCAGATGAGCACGTCTTCCCACGGCTTGACCCATGTCGTCGCCACGTTCACGCCGATGGCCACAGCCAGCGAGAGCAGAGCTACGGCCTCGATGAGCGTTGCCGTGCGGTAACCCACGCGTGGCCAGCGCTGCCGCAGGATGCGGTACAGATGAAACAGCGACAGCCCCACAACGATGTCGAGCACATGGGACAGCGGGTTGACAAACACCGCTTCGCGCCCGGGAATGTCGAGCGGAAGCAGGATCACAGCCAGCGCGACGGCCAGCACAGCGGCCAGCAAGACCTTGTGTCGCAGCCGCCACCGCCCCAACCAGTGGGCCATGAAGGGGTAGATGAGATAGCAGAACAGCAGGGCACACAGGTACCATGCCACAGGATTAATGCCGTAGTGGATATCGTGGGCGGGAAACCAGGAATGAATGAGCAGTGCACTCAATGCTGTCGCACCCCAATCAAACCATGACGGTCGGCAAATGAGCGCCAGAATCACCAGCAGCGCGAGGCCCAACCAATGCAAGGGATAGAGCCTGACGGCATGGCTGAGCGTGAATCGCTTGTATTCGCTGGCAGTGAGTCGCTCAAATGGATGCCGCATCGCCAGCAGGAACGTGCTGGAGAGGAAAAAGAAGGTCACACCGGTGACAGCCACGTTCCAAATCCAGCCCACGCCGGCATGGAACAAGACTATCGTGACCGCCATGAGTCCGCGCCATGAATTGATTGTCTTGATCAAGCCTTCTCGTTTTGATACCTGCCAGTGCGGCAGGAAAGATTAGCTGCGAAGTTACAAACAAATGGCGAAAGAGCCTCAAAAAAAAACGACAAATTTGGCATTTTGCCTTCGCAGTGCAACAATAGTAAATGATTTTGCATTCGGCTTACACAAATTTTTGTATTTTTGCAGCCGTAAAACAAGAAATGGCTGTAAACACTGGTCATAGTGTGGATGGACGCGTTACCAAGTTCTTGAAGGACGTCGGCGTCTATGCGATAGGAAACATCGGCTCCAAGATCATCACGTTCTTAATGGTGCCGTTGTATACCTACTTCGTGCATGACACTTCCGATTTCGGCTATTATGACTTGTGTCTGCAGGTGTGCTTGCTGCTCATCCCCTTCGTCACCTTGCAGCTGCGCGACGGCGCCTTTAGGTTCTTGCTTGACTGTGACGAAACTGTTCAGCGCAAACGCATTGTCTCCTTTGTCTCCCGCACGTTGGCTGTGACCTTATCGTTGTCGGCGTTAGCTACGCTGGCATTTGTCTTGTTCACCGATATCAATTACCTGGGCTATGTGCTCGGCTTGCTGGTGGCCATGTCGTTGCAGGAGGTCTATTCCCAGGTCTTTCGTGGCTTGGGCAACAACCGCGCTTTTGTCGCTGTGGGCATCCTGTCGGCATTGGGCATCGGCGTGTTCAGCATTCTCTTTGTCGCAGGATTGGGGTGGGGCATCAAGGGTATTTTCCTGGCCAACATCCTTGCCCGTGTGCTTGCGCTGTTGCTTGTGGAGAGTAAGGTGCACCTCATCGTGCACAACACCCGCTGGTCGATTGACACCCGCCAGGTGGCGCGCGACATCATCCGTTACACATTGCCCCTGCTGCCCGGCTCGTTGTGTTGGTGGCTCACCGGCAGCAGTGACCGCCTGTTCATCAAGTATTTTCTGGGTCTGGACATCAATGGCGTGTATGCGGTCGCCATTCGTTTCACGGGCATCATCAGCACGCTGGCGATCATCTTTTACCAGGCTTGGCAGGAAACTGCGATTCTGCAATACCACACACCTGACCGCAACCGCTTCTTTTCCAGGATGTTCAATGGCTACATCTTTTTGCTCTCGGCCATCTTGGTGGGCTATGTGTTCCTGCTCAAGGTCAACTATGGCTGGCTGGTGGCCAGTGAGTACAGCGAGAGCTTGAATTACATCTATCCTCTGGGCGTGTCGGCGGTGATTTTTGCCATTGCGGCCTTCTTTGACATGGGCTACCAGTGTGCCAAGGACACCAAGCGCACCCTCCCTGCCATCGTGCTGGCCGCCATCGTCAATGTGGTGCTGAATTTCCTGTTGATCAAGCCGTTGGGTGTGTATGGCGTCATCGTCACTCAGCTTGTATCCTACCTGGTGCTTGTCGTCTATCGCTGGTATGACATGAAGCGTTATTTCATCTTGAAAATCGACAAACGCTCGGCGGTGCCTGTTTTGGTGGTCCTGTTGAGCGCTGTCCCCTTCTATTACAGTCCCGGCATGTGGTTTGACATCACCTTTATGCTGGTTGCCCTTGCAGTCATCGCATGGGCGTGCGGCAAGGAGTTGCGCGAGATGTTGATGTCAAAAATCACCAAATCTGGCGAAGCCACAAAATAATTGGGCACTTGTTTCGTTTATTACATGTAAATATAGACGAAACAATTTTTCAACCGTATGAAATCTAAAATAGTTTTGATGCTGGTTGCATCGTTCATGTTGTTCTCATGCTCTTCAAATAAGGACAACACGCTAGCCTATTTCAATAACTTGGGTGACACGCCCAACGGCAAACTGCCTAGTCCGCCGAGTTCCTATCCTATTCTTGTCCAGAGCGACGATGAACTGGTCGTCTCCATCACCTCGGCTGTGCCCGAGGCCACTGCGGCTTACAACCTGCCGCTGGAGAATCCTGCGACTCGCAACGCGTTGCGCATGGCGACGCAGCCGCGCACCCAGACCTACATCGTTGACCAGCAGGGTGACATCATGTTGCCGATATTGGGACGCATCCATGTGGGTGGCAAGACCACTAGCCAGATTGCCGGTGAAATCACGGCGATGGTGGAAAAAGATGTGAAGGACCCCTATGTGAAAGTGGACATCGTGAACTTCACCGTCGACGTCATGGGCGAGGTGAAAATGCCGCAGCGCGTCACTGCCGAGCGCCAGCACTTCACGGTGCTTGACGCGCTGGCACAGTGCAACGACTTGACCGAGTATGGCAAGCGTGACCGCGTTTACGTCATCCGCAACGAGAACGGTGAGCGCACCTATCACCGCCTGGACCTCACCAGCAGCGAGGTGTTCTCTTCGCCCTATTTCTATCTGCGTCAGAACGATGTCGTGTATGTGGAGCCCAACCAGATCCGCATCGACAACTCAAAGTATAACCAGAACAACGCTTTCAAGCTTTCGGTCATCTCGACCATTGTGAGCAGTGTGTCGGTGATTGCATCACTCGTCATCGCGCTCACCCGCTAACGTAAAACAAAATACCAAGACATGGCAAAATTCAATACACCGCCCACTGCCCAACAAGAGGAGCAGATCATGGATTTCAGTGCGTTTGTGCGCAAGTATAAGCGCTACTGGTGGCTGTTTCTGCTGTCCCTGTTGGCTTGCATGACGCTGGCGTTCGCCTACCTCAAGTATGCCCAGCGCGTGTACAACATCAAGTCGGTAGTGCTCGTCGCTCAAGACGACAACAGCGCCGGTGCTGGTGCCAACCTGCTCAAGAGCATGAAACTCATGGGGCAGGGCAGCAAGGTTGATGACGAGATGATCGTTTTCTCGTCACAGGAACTCTGTACTCAAGTTGCCGAGCAACTCAAGCTCAACCGCTCCTATGTCGAGGACAGGGGATGGCTCAAGCCCAAGAAGGATCATTACAACACCTCGCCCATCGAGGTGCTTGCCCCCGAGGAGATGTTCGACACGCTCTCGACAGTGACTTTCCAGATCGATGTGGACAAGAGTGGCAAGGCCAATATCAAGGCTCGGAGCGGAAATACAAAGCTTGCTGATTTGAAGGACGTCGCTTTGCCCGCAACGGTAAAGACGAGCTATGGCGTCTTTGGCATCCAGCCCACCAAGAATTTCAAACAGGGCAAGCCCTGTCACATCAAGGCCAGCCTGGCGGGTAACCAGTTGCGTGGCGAGGCGTTGAACCGCCGCATCAAGGTGAAACTCGTCACCAAGAAGTCTAACGGTATTGACCTGACACTTGCCGAGACCAACAAGTCTCGAGGAAAGGACATCCTCAACAAGCTCATGGAACTCTACAACGAGCGTGGGCAGAAGGAGAAAGACGAGCAGGCCATCAACACTGCCAAGTTCATTGATGAGCGTCTGGCGCTCATCTACAAGGGCTTGACCAGCAGCGAGGCCGACATTGAGTCCTACAAGCGGGCCCACAAGATCGTGGATCCCGAATTGCAGATCAAGAGCTCGGTCGCCAAGCAGGAGAAGGCCGACCAGGCGATCATCAAGCTTGAGACCAATAGGCAACTGCTGGGCATGGTCAGGGACTTTGTGAGCAATCCTGCCAACAAGCACAGCTACATCCCCTTTGAGGTGGACTCCAGTGCAGCATCGGGAGGCATCAAAGCTTATAACAATCTGCTGGCCAAGCGTCAGGAGTTGGCGCAGTCGGCCAAGGGCGACAACCAGGCCCTCAAGCAGATTGACGAGCAGTTAGAGACCATGCACGGCAATGTGCTGCAGGGTCTGAACTCGTCAATCAGGGGCGTTGACGTGCAACTGAGCAAAGCCCGCAGCCAGGCCAACCAGAGCGCCGGCGAGTTGGGCAAGGTGCCCACCGAGGAGCGCGAGGCACGCGAGCTTTTGCGTCAGCAGGGCATCCAGAACACGCTTTACACCTTCTTGCTCGAGAAACGCGAGGAGAACGCGCTGGTGCTTGCTGCCACAACGCCCAAGGGCAAGATCGTGGATCACGCCTATGCACAAAGCACCCCCATCAGCCCTAACCGCTTGGTCACTCTGGCGCTGGCACTGATGGCCGCGCTGATGTTGCCCCTGTTGCTTGTGTACCTGAAGGATCTGTTCACCACCAAGTTCTCCAACCAGGAGGAACTGGAAGAAATTTCCCAAGTGCCCTTCATCGGCCACGTTCATCACAACCGCCACAAAACGGCACTTGTCGTCAAGGACGGCAAGACCTCCTCTATCGTGGAACTCTTCCGCTATATCCGCAACAACTTGCAGTTCTTGCTCAACAAGGAGGACGACAAGGTCATCCTGGTCACCAGCAGCGTCAGCGGCGAGGGCAAGTCGTTCATCAGCACCAACATCGCATCGTCGTTCGCCCTGCTGGGGCGTCGCGTGGCCCTCGTGGGCATGGACATCCGTTCACCCAAGTTGGCGTCGCAGAGCAATGTCACCCTCGACCAGATTGCACAGCCATGCAAGGAGGTCAAGGGACTGGACGTGTTTGTCGGCGGAGCTATCCCGCCCAACCCGTCAGAGCTGTTGCTGGGTGACCGCGTGAAGGACTTCTTCCGCGATCTGCGTGAGCAGTACGACGTGATTATCGTGGACTCGGCGCCCGTTGCCCAGGTGAGCGACAGCTTCGCGCTGGACAAGTACAGTAACGCCACGGTCTATGTCACTCGCGCCAACTACACCAAGCGCAACCTCATCAAGTTCATGAACCGCATCGCTGCCAACAAGCAGCTCAAGAACATGTGCGTTGTCTTGAACGATACCAAGCCTTCAGGAGACAATACCTATGGCTATGGTTACGGCAAGACCAAGGAAGATTAGCCTCTGATAGAACCTACCGGAGAGGGAATTGCCCATGGATAGATTTCTCATCATTGTCGCCTTAGGTTGTGCGCTGCTGTTTTTCGTCATCCGCGAGGGTGGCCGCATGACCAAATCCCGCTTTTATGAGATCATCATCGCAGTTTACACCTTCTCGTGCAGTTTCGCTCGTCTGTATGTGCCCTATGTCAATGCCGGTGGCGAGGAAAGCGCAGGCGGCTCCTTCGGCCCGACAGGCGGTGTGTGGCCCTTCTATGTTCTCTCGTTCTTGTTGCTGTGGATTATCGCAGTTGAGAAGTCATGGCGCATCAGGAGACCTAAACTGGTGGTGATGGGCATCATGGTGGCCTATGCCGTTTACACCTTGATTAACCCCTACTGTGTTTCTCGAGTGTACTCCATTATTGAGGTGATTTATTTTCTGTCCTTCGCCATCTTCATTTATATGTTCTCTAACAGCTTCAATGTGAAGATGGTGGTGAATGGTATTTATATGGGCTTGGCGGTGACAGTGGCGCTTCACTTCCTGCTGTGCCTTTGCTACCCTGTGATGAACATGGAGGGTGTTGTCAAACTGTTTGACAGTGATGCGACCACGCGCAGCGAGGAACGAATCGGTGCGGTGGGTACCATGGGCCACCCTAATGTGTTGGGAACCTATGCATCCTACTATTTCACCTTCTTTGTGGCCTGTTTCATCACCAATTACAAGCGTCGCGAGAGTGCCATTCTGGCTGGGTTAGCGTTCATCGTTATTGTGTTGAGTGCCAGTCGCAGTGCGTTGTTGGCATCGGCTTTCGCCCTTTTGGCCATTGTCGTGTTCTATGTTTTTCGCCGTCACAAGTTGTTGAGTGTAGCAAGTATCCTCAAGGGCATCGTGCCGCTGGCGATCATCATCGCCTTGCTGCTCACGGGTCCGTTGAGTTTCCTGTTCAGCAACTTGGAGGATCTCGACGAGATGACGACCTCACGCCTGTTGCACTACTATTGCGGCTACGAGATTTTCCTTGACCACCCGTTGGTGGGTGTCAGTATGAACAACCATCTGTTTTACCTGATTGAGAACAGTTCGGCTGTCATCTTCGAGCAGGTGTTCGACATGACCGATATATGGCGTCCCGAGGATTATTTGTTCATCACACCCATCCACAACATCTGGATTATCATGATTGTGGAGTTGGGTCTCATAGGTTCGCTGCCCATCATGGCTATGGTCGTCTATTACATTGCGACTTTCAAGCGACGAACGCTGATGTCGGCCAACCGCTACTATAACATCATCAACATCACTGGACTGGGTATTGTCTGTTGCCAGTTGGTGCAGGGCAGTAGCGACTGGGCACCATTGACACCGCAGGTGTTGAACCTGTCGCTCATGTTCATTGTGCTGTCACTCAACAGGCACTACCGTGCCGAGGTGTATCCCGAGTTTGAGTCGGTCGAGGAAGCCAAGCGGAATATGCGCAGACAACAGAACCAAGCCGAGGAAGAGGAGGAAAACGCGATTGAAATTCAGGCCACATGAGAGATGTTTCACAGCACATATTGTTTCTTGCGACCGAATATGATGCGCCCGGCATGCACCCTTATGCCATCAACATCATCAACAGCCTGTGGCAAGCAGGCGACCATGTGCTGATTGTGACGCGTTACGGCGCTGAATCCGAGGTGTTTCCCGATATTCCCGATGACAGTATTACTTGGATAGACTATCCTGCCGGCAAGGTGCAACGCGCCGTGTTCAGGTATTTTCCCAAGCGTTTGAACCGTGCCATTGACCAGGTGCTCGACACCCGTGACATCGGCCTTATCTATTCGTTGACGGGCGAGCTGGTGCTTGCTCCGTCCATTCGCCGTCTTCAGGCTCGCGTCCCTGTCCTTTACACGGTGCATGACGCCGTTTATCATGACTACAAGTTCAACTCTCCCGTGGCGTGGCTCAAGGACCGTCTGATTATCGCATTGCCGCAACAGCAACTGTTCAATCGCACGCTCAACAAGGTTACTAACAGCCATGAGCAGTTGGACTACATCACGCGTCATTACCCTGGGCATCAGGTGAGCTATGTGCCGTTCCCCACACTTGTCAATCCCGCCATCGACAAGGGCGGCCTGCAAGTCGAGGAACTGAAGCACGTTGCCGATGGTTATATCTTGTTCTTCGGCACGGTGCAACATTACAAGGGTGTGCATCTGTTGTGCGAGGCCTATCGCACTCATCCCGAATTGCAGAGTCGCGCGCTGGTGATAGCAGGGAAGGGCGACTTGCATTTTGACGGACACGTTGATGGGCATGATGTGATTCACATCAACCGCTTTATCGACGACAGCGAGTTGCGTGACCTGTTCACCCGTGCCGCTGTCGTGGTCTATCCTTATACCTCGGCCACCCAGAGCGGTGTCACCTCCATTGCAGCCCGTTTCGGGCGTCCGATGGTGCTGAGCGACCTTCCGTTCTTTACCCAGACGTGCAGCGGAGCCACAGGAGTGGAATTTTTCCCAAGTGGGAATAGTGAGGCTCTTGCTCAGGCGATTAGCCGCAGTCTGGACTCGACGGCGTCTACCATTGCGCTCTATGATCAATTATACAGCCCTGAAGCCCTTCGCGCTGCGCTCGAGGAGGCTATCGGCAAGATGTTGTGAGAATTAAACTGCGTGACCTCTTGTTGGTCTAATTGATGATAACCTAAATGAATCGATTATGAAACGAATCAATTACTATAGCTGTTTGGCGATATTGCTGTGCCTGACATCCCTTGTGGGTCAGGCCAGGACCTTTACTGTCAACGTCGATGCCGTGAGAGGCGATTTGACCCTGGAGTTGCGCAAGATGTGCGCCAAGGCTGGCTATGACGATACGGTGGAACTCTACTTCGGCAAGGGCACCTACACTATCGACGGCACCATCATCTTCAAGAGCAATGTCGTCATCAAGGGCGAGGGTCGGGATAACACCACGATTATCCTCGACAATGGCCGCAACCGCAATGGTCAAAAGGCTTTCACCGATGACACTTACTTCAAAATTCATGGTGTCTTGAAGCACCCTGTGACCTTCGCGATGAGTGATTTGACGATCCGACTCAAGGAGCACAAGGGTGTCTGGTGGGAGAATCAGGTGTGTCATGCCGTCAAGATTTACCATGCTAATCGCGTGGACATCCATGATGTGGAGAGTTATATGCAGAATGCAATCATCACCAATTTTGACCTGCGTGTGTGCTCCAATGTCAATGTGACCGACTGCATCATCAGCAATTACAACAATTGCAGTGCTGGCGGCTGCTTGTGGATTCGCGGTGAGATGCACAACATCAACATCAAGAACAACAAGTTCTATAAGTATGGAAAGGACGAGACACTGGGCATTTATGACCGTGTGGTTGACACCAGCGACAAAAATATCCGTGGCAAGGCTGTCCGCACCGACATCTTTGTGGAGAACAACGAGTTTCATTACGGAGACTATAAGGGGAAAGGCAACCCCAAGAATCCCGAATCCAACTGCGACATGCTGTTCAGCCTGATGACCGACCACAAGAAGAGTGCCGACTGCTGCACGACGCGCAATTTCCACATGCGTGGCAACAAGTTCTATATCAACGATGTGACCACGCGTTGCATGTACATCGGCTTTGATCCCGCCGATGAGCACGAGGATATCTATATCGAGAACAACGAGATCATCAACGGTGATGTTGGCCGCGATTACAGGTACTATCACAAGGACATCGAGGTGCATGACCTGAGTTCCTGTGGTGACCCGATTCACATCTTCGGCAACACCATCCGCAACAAGGCGCTTGTGCTCAACAACAGCGGCGAGACGGGTTACATGTTCTTGCAGACACGCGGTGGCGTCGTTCACGTGACGGGCAACAAGATTCTCAACGAGGTGACGCGCGACAAATTTTCGGGCAAGCCTTACGGCATGCAACTCATCTGGTGCCAGGTCGAGGGTGGTGACGTCACCCTGACCGACAACGTGTGCAAGGGCCTGAGTTTCATCGCCTTGGTAGGCGGTGGTGACGGCACGCCGTTGTTCTCCCTCAAGGCCCGCAACAACTACTTCGAGGGCGACACACGCATCTACAGCCACAAAATCAAACAGATGAACCTCGATTTTACCGGCAACACCTTCAAGAGCAATGGCAAGGATTTCTTTCTGCAGGAGTTCGCTTCCAGGGGTACGGTCGTCTTCAACCTCAATCATGTCACTGTCTCGACGGGTGACGGCCAGTTCATGACTCATTGGGGCAAGAATTCGACCCATGACTATCGTTTCGACCGCTTGGAGGTGAAAAACAACATCTTCCGTGGTGTGAAAAATGAGCGTGAAATGTTCAAGAACGTCACCAACGTGAAAAAACGCAACGTGAAATCCAATAGCATTATGTGATAACCGCCATGGCTCAGGAACGCATTCACCAGCTGGACTACCTCAAGGGCATCTTCATCTTGTTGATGGTGCTGTTTCACCTTGCCCTTGTCGAGCAGACCTATCCGGTCTTGCGCGAGGCGGTTTACACGTTCCACATGTCGGCGTTCCTCATTATCTCGGGCTACCTCGCCAATGTGGACAAGCAGCCGGTGGCGTTTGGCAAGGGATTGGCGCGCATTGCCGTTCCTTATCTGCTGTTCGAGGCGCTCTACATTCTCATGCAGTTTTTCTTGGGCGGCAGTCTGGGCGCTCACAACGCCATCGAGAGCCTCACGGCGACCGACTTTGTGACGCGTGTCTTGACTATGCCCACGGGTCCCTATTGGTACCTGCACACGCTGGTCATCTGCACCGCGGTCTATTGGCTTGTTTATCGCGTGCTGCACCTGCAGGGTATCTCGGGACTCGCGTTGTCGGGACTTCTCCTGTACGGCTTGTCGCTGGTCATCGTGGGCTTGGATTGGAGCAATGTCATCTATTTCTTGATTGGCGTGTTCATCTTGCGCAGCGGTTACTCCTTCCTCAAGGTCATCACCCCGTCGTTCATCGCCATCCTGCCGCTGGCTGTCCTGTTTGCCTATCGTGAGAACTACATCAGCGGGTCGTTGGCAGGCGTTGCTATCACGGTGCTGGTTATCAGCCTCTTGCTTGCCGTTTATCCCTATTGTTTCAAGGTCGTGCGTGACGGCCTGTGCTATATCGGGCGCAACTCGCTTGCCATCGTGGTCTTCTCGCCGATTTTCACGATTCTCACCAAGAAGATGGCGCCTTACTTCAGTTTCGACCCCTCGGCTATCACTTTTGCGGTGATTGCCCTCGTCTTGATTGTGGCTTGCTGCTTGGGGTGTGCGTGGCTGTCCGACAGATTACATGTCAGCCGTTTCGTCTTTGTCCGTGACCGTTTTTACCATCCGTTCATGGACTGCGGTGACCCCGTTGACAATGGGTAGTGGAGAAAGAGCCTTGACCCGTTACAGCCTTTAATTTAGCGACGAGGTCGCAAGTGAATTCCTTGGCGCCAACGGCGTTGAGATGTTCGCCGTCCACAAAGTAGCGGTCGTTGTGCACATATTTCGGATCTTGGGAGAAATCCAGCAGGAGGATGCCTCGTTGGTCGCACAACTCCTTGACGGGTTGTGTCAGTCCCTCTTCCATGCCATACCAACTGGGTGAAACCACGAACACAAAGCGCGTCTCGTCATCGGCCTCGTCAATCATGTGACACAGACAAGACAGTTTGAGTGAATCCACTTGATGTTCCATGGTTTCACTGGGATTGATTTTCATGTGATCAAATTCACCTTCCAATGGCTGAAATCCGTTTCTGCCGTCATCTTGGGCGAGCCTTAGGCAATCTCCCAGAATTTGGATGAAGCGTGAATTGTAACGATACATCTGGCTTATCATCTTGTATTTCTCGGTCGCACTCACCGCCTCAAAGATGTCGGCGATGCCGTCGCGGCCATAGTAAGGCTTGAGCCAACCTAGGTATTTGCAGTTGTCTTCTCCGTTGTAGATGTCATAAAGCGGCATCACATCATAGAGCACTATCCTGGGATGATAACGCTGGCCGATGAGGTGGAATCGCCCGTAATTCAAGATGGCGCCGTTGCCGTCCTGACCGCAGTTATAGCAAGATAGTCCGATGGAGTCTGTGATGATGGCTGGGTCATAGTGGTGAATGGCGCGTGAGGAGCCGAAGACGAGAATGTCCTCGCTCGTGCGGTTGCAGATGTATTCGTTACGGGCCGTGTCGCCGCTGTGGGCGCACCCCGTGAGGTGTGAAAACACCAGCCCTGTCACCTCGTCAAGTAAGACGATGATAAGAAAGAATGCGGCTATTTTGATGAGGTGATCTTTCATTGCGGTCAAAATTTGGCATAGATGAACTGGTCGGCACCGAACACACCGCATAGCAGAATTAGCACCAGTGTGATGATACTGGCTGTCCAGCGCACGGCTGCCCGCCTGTTGCCCAGCAAACGGCAACGCTTCGGGAAAAACTCGTCAAGGATATCCTTAGCAAACAACAGTCCGACACCCATCACCATCAGCAGTAGGTCAGTATGGGTGGGAAGGAAGATGGAGTGGGGAAGCGACGGGTCAAATATCCTGCCAATGACGCGGCAGGCATCGCCCAGCGTGGGCATACGGAAGAAAATCCAAGCGAAGTTGACGATCATGAAGGTGATGACAATCTTGATTGTCTTGCCCACGCTGCCATAGCGGCATTGCTGCTGCCCCAACATCTTTTCAATGATCTGGCAGACACCGTGCATGATGCCCCACATGATAAAAGTCCAGTTGGCGCCATGCCAGACGCCGCTGACCAGGAAGGTCACAAAGATGTTCCAGTAGCAGCGGAGGCGGGAACAACGGTTGCCGCCCAGCGGGATGTAGATGTAATCTTTTAGCCAGGTCGAGAGGGAGATGTGCCACCGCCGCCAGAAGTCGGTCACGCTTACCGCCAGATAGGGGCGACGGAAGTTCTCGGTCAACTCAAAGCCCAAAGCCTTGCCCACACCGATAGCCATGAGGGAATAGCCCGCAAAGTCGGCATAAATCTGTATGGTGTAGAGCACGCTGGCGACGAAGCATGACAGTCCCGAGTAGTTCATGTAGTTGGGCAAAACCGTATCGACATACAGCGCTACCCTGTCGGCAACGACCACCTTCATGAACATGCCCCACAGGATCATCCTTAACCCGGCGGTCACCATGGGACGGTCATATTGGGCGCGCAGGCGTTTCAACTGGGGAATGACAAGCGATGCCTTGTTGATGGGGCCCGACAGGATGCTGGGGAAAAACGAGATGAACAGGGCGTAGGTGAGAAAATCCCGCTCGGCTTCGATGCG
This sequence comes from uncultured Bacteroidales bacterium, assembly GCA_902784675.1. Lineage (GTDB taxonomy): Bacteria > Bacteroidota > Bacteroidia > Bacteroidales > Muribaculaceae > Sodaliphilus. The sequence continues at coordinate 42,121 of CACZVR010000023.1, forward strand.
TTTGTGATGCACATCAAGCAGATAACCCAGCGCTTGGAAGGTGAAAAATGAGATACCGATGGGTATCGCCCAGTTCAACCCCGAGAGATGAAATTGCAACCCTGCCACCGACAGCGCCTGTGATACAGTGTCATTGATGAAGTTGAAATACTTGAAAAAAGCCAGCGGTAGCAGGGCCAGTATCACACCTGCCGTTACCAACGCCTTGCGTTGCTGGGTGCATTCCAGAGACAGCGCAGCAAGATAGGTCACCAGGGTCACTCCCAGCAATATCAGCGCGTAAACCGGCTTCCATTGCAGATAGAGCAGATAACTCACCACCAGCAAGAACAGGTTCCTCGCCTTGCCACATCGTGCCGGAATGGCATAATAAAGCAAGAAGATCAGCGGAAACAGCACTATGAATTGCAGTGAATTGTAAATCATGATTGTACCACGGCTCTTGGACTGATTGCAAAGGTACATCGTTTTGCCCGAAATCAGCCTGTTTTTACAATAAAATTCATTTGCGGTGCGTTAATCAAATAGTTTGAAACCGAACCGGTGTTTTCATGAAAAGTACTCTACTTATCTATTCTTTGCTCATAGTCTCTTCCTTGCTGCCATCGCGAGCGCAGACCGGTTTGCGCCCGCGTGGCGACGTGAACTGCGATTGGGAGGTGAACGTGGGCGACGTGAACGCGCTGGTGGACTCGGTGTTAGCCGGTGCAAACTACCATTCACTCTACACCTATGCCCATGACTTGAACGGCGATCAGGAAATCAATATCGCCGACATCAACAAACTCGTCGAAGCCATCTTGGGAAAAGAATTGCCCCCGATGCCGTCCTATTCGGGAACGCTGCCCGTGCTGTTCATCAACACCGAGGGCCATCATGACATCGTGAGCAAAGAGGAGTACCTGCACGCCGACTGGTGGCTCGACAACATGGGAAATGAGGACTTCCAATCCCTCGGCTCGCCTGATGCTCCGCTGGGAACTCAAATCAAGGGACGCGGCAACGCCACTTGGACTTATGTTGACAAGAAATCGTTCAGACTCAAGCTGGACGCGAAGCAAGCACTGATGGGAATGCCATCTAACAAGCATTGGAACTTGATGGCCTATCCCGATTCTTGGATGGGCAAAATCAGTGACGCACTCTCCTTTGAAATCGGGCGCCGCATGGGCATGGCATGGAATCCGCTTCAACAACCTGTTGAGGTGGTACTTAACGGACAGTACATCGGGCTGTATTTTCTGACCGAGAAAATCCGTGTGGATAAGAATCGCGTCAACATCGTTGAGCAAAAGGACAACGAGATTGATTCTGCTTTGGTGACTGGCGGCTGGCTGCTGGAACTGGACAACTACGTTGAACCAGGCCAGATTGTCATTGATGAGGATGATAACCAGCAGATAAGATTCACGCCACATTCCCCTGAGGTATTAAGCGATGTGCAACGCAATTATATCACCTCATTTCTTATGGAGGCCGACTCCGCTATCTTTGTAGAGAACAAGGCTGACCGCACTTGGGAAAAATTTATTGATATAGATGCCTTGGCCGTCTTTTACATTGTTCAAGAGGTGATTGATAACCCCGAGGCGTTCTCGGGCAGTTGCTATATGAGCAAGGAGCGTGGTGACAGCACCCGATTGGTGTTCGGTCCCTTGTGGGACTGTGGCAGTTCCTTTCAGCGCTACTCGAGCAGCTATCAGTTCGACAAGTTCATCTATGAGGAGTTGCCCAGCTATTGTCAATCACATTGGATTGCCGAAATTACGAAATTCCCTCATTTCCAAGAGGTGGTGAGAGCTCATTGGCAGCGGTTCTACAACGAGGTCTATCCTGCGATGGATGCTTTTATCGATGCCTTTGGGGGGCAGGTCGAGTCCGCGGGCAATGCCGACTTTGTTCGCTGGCCGCAATACTCTGCTAACCAGATTCCAGCCAGGCTTAACGCTTTCTATCGTCCGAGCTTCCACCGCAAGGTCGCTTGGCTCAACAGCCAGTGGGGCAATTAATTGGGAAAAAGTTGCTGGCGGGTGGCAGCGGCAATGGTGTTCCAATTGTATTTTTCAAGGTCATAGTGCTGGCGCTCGTCGGGGCTGTCAAGCAGGCGTGTGATAGCGGCACACAACGCGTCGACGTCGGCAGCGGCGAAATAGTCGTGTTGGGGTAACTCCACCTGGTGAGTGCCGGGGATGTCGCTGCACAGCACGGGCAGTCCGTAGGCCATCGCCTCGAGCAGCACCATTGCAAATCCCTCGTTGACCGATGGCAAGACCAAAGCGCGTGCGTGGCTGTAGAGCTGGCGCAGGTCCTCGCCTGTGGTGAATCCCGTGAAAATGACTTTCCGGTTGATGTCTAATCGTTCCAGCAGGTTGCGATAGGAATCGTCGTGGTCGCTGGCACCGGCGATGACCACTTGGGTCACCTGTGGCAAGCGGTTGGCTGCCTCAACCAGGTATTCCAGGCCTTTCTCGGGTGTGAGACGTCCCACGGCGAGCAGGTATTCCCTCGGTTTGATGCCGTGTTTATCGAGAAATGAAAATTCCGTGCTGCGGGTCACGGGGTCGATGCCGTTGGGGATGAAGACGCTTTTGTCGAGGACTCTGCATTTCTCCATCTGGTGCTTGTTGACAAAGATGACACGGTTGCTGAACCGGAGTGAGATGCGCTCGCACTGGCGCAGCAGCCAACGAGCCATGGCGCTCCACTTGTCGTGCTCATAGTTGGGGCTGTGATAGGTGAGCACCACGGGCAGACCCATGAGGCGCAACAACGGCGCGAACATGCCGGGCCCGATGTTGTGGACATGAACCACGTCGGGACGGTGAAAAGCAATGTGCAGCACGCTCAGGAAAGTGTGCCACACGGCTTCAAAACCCTTGATGCGTGTCGAGGGCAGGTCGATAAATTCAATGTCGGGGAACGTCTGCGCCGATTGCTCGGTGAGGTAGGCACGACGGCGGTAGAGGCGCACATGGACATTTTCCATGTGGGTATACAAGTGATAGCTGTGAACCTCGACACCGCCCTGGATGCCAGGGAAACCGCGTGTTCCTATCACCGCTATCGTTTTCATAAGTTTTTAGCTTATAGTCCTTAGTCTCTAGTCCCTAGTCCCTAGTCCTTAGTTGTTGGCAAGTACCAACTCCTAACTTCTAACTCCTAACTGAATCGGATTAGTCCCAGCAGATGTCTTGGCCCTTGCGGATGCGCCATTTGTTCTTGAGTATCCACTTGATGGGAACCCATGGACGGCGCACCATGTCATGACGCTCGGTAACAATGAAGGCGCAGTTGCGCTTGCAGTTGCGCACTTTCTCCATGGCCTCGCGAGCCTTGTCGCTGGCCATGATGTTCTCGAAGGAGTCTTCCTTGATGTTGCCGATGATCCATTCCTCGCCGCTGCCGTTGCAGGGGGTGACGTTGCCCCAGGGGTCGATAAAGAAAAAGTCGCTCAACGCGCCGCAGGGGGGGCGATACTCGTCGGTGTCACCGCGCAGACGGCGGTGAATCGAGCGGTTGAAGTAGGCGCGGCCATAGTCTTTCAGGCGGTCCTTGATGTGTCGACGCTTGCTGGTGAGCAATGCCTTGACAAAGAGCTCATGCTGACGCAAGGCCTCCTCGCTCTCAATCTGGTTGTCATCCTTGTGGAAATACCAGGAGTTGTGGACTGCCGAGTTACCCAATTCCACGTCAAGTGCAACGCACAGGTCGTACAGGTGCAGCAGGTCCATGTAGTTGTCGGGTGAGATGACGACCGAGAAACCGATGTTCTTGCACTTGGTCTTCTTGAGCTCCAGCATGGTGCGCAAGGCGTGGTCAAAGCCGTCCTTGATGCCGCGTTTGGCGTCGTTGATCTTGGGCAGACCCTCGACACTCACGCGGATGAGGATGTTGGGATATTTGTTGGCGAGTTCAACGATTTTCTTCGTGTTGTAACCGTTGGTGCTCAGCTCCAACAGACTTGATTTAGGATATAGGATTTCGAAAATCTTATCGATATCAGGACGCAACGTGGGTTCGCCGCCCGTGATGTTGATGCGCAACCCCGCGGGCAGTTTCTCATAGTAGGAGGAGTCTATTTCTTCGTTCGGGTTGGTCTGGAACTTCCAGATATTGCACATGTTGCACTGCGCGTTGCATCTGAAAGTGGTGATCAGACTGCCCTGAATCACATTTTTCATTGCTATCGTCGATAAGCGTTATTACACCTATTTAACTAATGGGTGCATGGAATTATTGTGCAAAAGTAATAAAAAAAGTGAAAACAGTGCCTCAACTGCGATAAACCTCGCTCATTAAATGGCGTATGTGTGCGTCGGGCGCGAAACGCTGTAGGGCTTCGCCGGCAATCTTGTCGTGGTTCCACTGCTTGGCCATCGACGTGGTGATGGCGTCGGCGAGCGACTCCTTGTCAAAGGGCTGGAAGATGATGCCGTTCTCGCTGTTGATGAGTTCGGGGATGCCGCCGATGTCGGACCCTGCCACGGGAGTGCCTGCACACAGTGACTCGACGACGCTCAACGGGTTGTTCTCATAACATTGCGAGGGCATGACACTCAGTTGTGCTCCAGCTAGCAGATGTGCCACCTCGGGGGCTTCAAGCATGCCCAGGAATTCAATGTTCTTGCAGCCGGCATATTTCAAGCGCATTTCGGGCTCTAGGGTGCCGGTGCCGGCCACTTTCAGGCGATAGGGTAGGCGACTGGCGACTTCCAGCAGGTTCTCGATGCCTTTCTCGGCCGAGATGCGTCCCACAAAGCAGTAGTAGTCCTCGCGCGCCGCATTGGGATCCAGCGCTTGATATTGCTGCAGTTTGACAGGGTCAAGGAAATTGTTGAGCACGATGAATTTTCGGGAATCAAAACCTCCGGACTTCATCTTGTCGGCCATGAACTGGCTGGGGCAGATGAACATGTCGGTGTTCTTCTCCAGCCTGCTGCGATTCCACTTGAGCGCTTCAAGCCAAGCCACCACGCTGGCGGGCAGCGAGCCTTTCATGCAGCGGTGGGTAATGACATTGCTTTTGGCGCCGTCAAAGCATTTCTCGCAGGGCTTGCCTGCCAGCAGGCAGTCATAGCGGGGGCACAGCAGTTTGTAGTCATGCAACGTCCACACCACGCGGATGCCTCGCTTATGGGCCAACTCGCCAACCACGGGCGAGAGGTAGCTGTGGATGTTGTGCATGTGCACCACATCGGGCTTGAAATCGTCGAGCACGGCCTCAAAGCGGTCTTTCACATCGCCCAGACCCAGAGTGCGCTTTAAGGCTGTCCACTGTTCAGATTTGCTTCCCGAGAAAGACACCCTGCTGGCGAACTGTTCTTGATAGTGAGCCTGAAGATTCTCGGGGTATTCCATGGCAAACACCTGAGTCTCGACGCCGTTCTCGCGCAGCAGCGACTCGGTATTGAGGACGACGACGCAGTCGCCACCCCGGGGATAATAAAACTTATTGACCAGCAGAACTCGCATTCTTTATAACGAAATTTGAATTAAGGATTAGAAGGCGCATGCCAACTAAGGACTAAAAACTAAGGACTAAAGACTGATTTCACACGTTAAACCTGAACACGACGATGTCGCCGTCCTGCATGACATACTCCTTGCCCTCGATGTGCATCTTGCCGGCTTCCTTGACGGCAGCCTCGCTGCCATAGTGGATGTAGTCGTCATACTTGATGATCTCGGCACGGATGAAACCACGCTCAAAGTCGCTGTGGATCACACCGGCACACTGTGGAGCCTTGCTGCCGCGGCGGAAGGTCCATGCCCTCACCTCCTTGGGTCCGGCGGTGAGGAAGGTCTCAAGATTGAGCAGGGAATAGGCGGCCTTGATGATGCGGTTCACACCGCTCTCTTCCAAGCCGATTTCGGCCAGGAACATCTGGCGCTCCTCATAGTCCTCCAGTTCGGCGATTTCACTCTCGGTTTGGGCTGCTACCACCAATATCTGGGCATTCTCGTCTTTCACGGCCTCGCGCACGGCGTCAACATAGGCGTTGCCGCTCACGGCACTCTTGTCGTCCACGTTGCACACATACAGCACCGGCTTGTTGGTGAGCAGGAACAGCTCATGGGCGATTTTCTCCTCGTCCTTGTTGATGAGTTCCACGGTGCGGGCGCTGCGACCCTGCTCCAGGGCTTCTTTATATCGTTTCAGCACTTCATACTGTGCTTTGGCCTCACGGTCACCACCGGTCTGAGCCTGTTTCTGCACGCGGTTGATGCGGCTCTCGATAGTCTCCAGGTCGCGCAGTTGCAACTCCAGGTCAATGACTTCCTTGTCGCGCACGGGGTCCACGGTGCCGTCAACATGGGTCACGTTTTATCGTCGTCAAAGCAGCGCAGCACATGGATGATGGCATCGGTCTCGCGGATATTGCCCAGGAACTTGTTGCCCAGGCCCTCGCCACGGCTCGCACCCTTGACCAGGCCTGCGATGTCGACGATCTCGACCGTGGTGGGCACGATGCGTGCCGGGTTCACCAGCTTGGCAAGTTCGTTGAGGCGTTCGTCGGGCACGGTGATGACGCCCACGTTAGGCTCGATGGTGCAGAAAGGGAAGTTGGCCGATTGCGCCTTGGCATTCGACAAGCAGTTGAACAGGGTGGATTTGCCCACATTGGGCAGCCCCACGATTCCACATTGTAATGACATAGTTTTATATCTTTGTTTTGTTTTTGTGCCGCAAAGGTACACTTTTCCCGTTATACTCACAAATATTATTATTAATGTACTGAAATGGGATGGCTGGAAACACTTTTTTGCATTTTGAGCAATAAGCCGAAGAAAAATGCGTTATTATGGTTAAATGGACCTGGCTAAGCTGAAACATATCGCAGCGCTGGTGCTGCTGTTGGTCTGGGGATGCGCACTCGCGCATGCCCAGGATAATGACATGATCCTGAACCGCCCCTATGCCGATGCCAAACGCCTGCATCTCGGCTTCTCGGTGGGCATGAATTTTCAGAATCTTGCCATCACCAACAACGGCATGGTCACCGATGACGGCGAGGAGTGGTATGCCGACGTGTCGGCTATCTCGCCGGGTTTCAGCGTGAACGTGCTGGCCGATTACCGCATCGCCACTCACTTCAACCTGAGGCTCTCGCCGGGCCTGTTCTTCGGCAACAAGGTCGTGCGTTTCCTCAACCATCGCGGCAATCCCGATTGGGCCGAGCAGAGCCACTACAAGCAGAGCCAGAACGTCAAGTCGACCTATATTGTGGTGCCGCTTGACCTCAAGATGAGCGCCAAGCGTTATCACAACATGCGCCCCTATTTCACGGGTGGTGTGATGTTTGTGGGCGACCTGGCCAAGGACCGCAGCGAGCAGTTCAAACTCAAGCACAGCGACGTGATGCTCACCGTGGGCATGGGATGTGATTTCTACATGCCGTTCTTCAAACTTTGCCCCGAGGTGAAGTTCTGTTTCGGCTTGAAGGACCTGCTGCAGCGCAACCGTCCTGACTTGGAAGACAACCCTGAGGTTTATCGGTTTACCGAGAGCGTGGACAAGATAACAAGTAACATGGTGGTAGTGACCTTCTTCTTTGAATAACGCGTGGAGTGATGACATTATTCCTGCATGACATAAAACGACTGCTGGTTCTCGCAACGATGAGCGTTGCGGTGGTCATGGGCGCATGGGCACAGTCCGATGCCGCCTTTTCCCACTTCTGGGTGGGACCCAACTACTATAACCCCGCAGCAGCCGGTGAGCACAGCGCGATTCACATGAACGTGGGCAGTCGCCTGCAATGGGTGGGCTTCAAGCGTGCCCCGATGAATTTCTACGTCACCGTCGACATGCCCTACAAGTTGATGCAGCACCGCTTTGGTGTCGGTGTGAAAGCCGAGTTCGAGCGCATCGGTCTGTTCACTAACACGCGCATCGGCGCCCAGATTGCCTGGAAACGCCGCTTCGGCAAGAAGACCCTCAGCGTCGGCATTCAGCCGGGCATTTACTCTCAGGTGTTCCACGGCAAGGATGCGGTCACGACCGATGATAATTCACAAGGTGATGACCCCGCTATCCCCATCATGAAGGACGTCTCGGGTACGTCGTTCGACGCCAACGTGGGCGTTTTCTTCACCCATCCTCGCTATTGGGCGGGATTTGCAGTGACCCACGTCACGTCTCCGCACATCGAGTTGAAGGAAAGGCGCGAGTCGGTCGAAGCCTGGGAATTTAATGTGAGCCCCGGTTATTATTTTACCGCTGGCGGCAATATTCCGATTAATAACACGTTATTTGAAATACAGCCCTCGGGCATGTTCGCCATGTACCAGAAGGCGTGGACAGCACAGATTGCCACCATGTTGCGCTACAACCGCATGCTCAACGTGGGTGTGGGTTATCGCTGGAAGGATGCCGTCACGGCATTCATCGGCGTGAATCTCAAGGATGCCTACATCGGCTATGCCTATGACTACCCGGTGACCTCGATCAGCAAGGCAACCTTCGGCAGTCATGAGGTGTTTGTCACCTATAACGTGAAGCTCGATGACCGAGAGAAAAACAAGAACAAACAAAAAAGCGTACGCTTAATGTGAGAATATGAAGAAACTAATTTTGATACTGTTGGTCGCTGTAGCGACCGTCTCGTGCGGGTCAATCCGCAAGGGTGGTACCAACGGTGGCGAGGTCACTGGTATCGGTGCTATGTCATTTAACGAGACCACGCCCTATGGCATGGTGCTCGTTGATGTGGGCTCGATGCGTGAGGGTCCCAACGAGCGCGACTCGGTGTGGGGCATTGACTCCACCGCACACGGCATCTCGGTTGACGCCTTCTGGATGGACGAGATGGAAGTGAGCAATTCCAAGTACAAGCAGTTCGTTTACTGGGTGCGTGACTCCATCATCCGTGAGCGCCTTGCCGACCCCAACTACGGCGGCAACGAGGAGTTCAAGATCGAGGAGGACAAGGACGGCAACCCCGTGACACCTCATCTGGATTGGAGCAAGAGCATCCCCTGGAAGAACCCCAGCGAGGATGAGGAACGCGCCATCGAGAGCGTTTACCGCATCAATCCCATCACGGGTGTGAAAGAACTTGACGCAGCGCAGATGAACTATCGCTACGATGTCTATAACCTGACCGAGGCCGCCAAGCGCAAGCACCGCTTCGACCCCGAGCGCCGCGACTACAACACCGACCACGAGGTGGACTACACGATGCCCACCATCAGCAAGGACACGGCATGGGTCGACGACGAAGGACGCATCGTTCGCGAGACTATCACACGCCCCCTGCAGAGCGACTTCGACTTCTTGAATACCTACATCGTCAACATCTACCCCGACACCACCTGCTGGGTCAACGACTTTGAGAATGCCTATCAGGAGCCCTATGTGCGCATGTACTTCGCCAACGGCAACTACAACAACTATCCTGTCGTGGGTGTGAGCTGGGAGCAGGCCAATGCCTTCTGCCACTGGCGCACCGAATTCCTCAAGAGGTCCCTCGGCGGACAGGGCATCTATGTCGAACCGTTCCGCTTGCCCACCGAGGCCGAGTGGGAGTTCGCCGCTCGTGCCGGACAAAACAAGAACAAATATCCCTGGGAGGGTGACCTTCCCTTGACGGTCGACGAGGGCTGCTTCTATGCCAACTTCAAGCCCGACGAGGGCAACTACGTCAAGGACGGTTACATCATTTCCTCACCCGTCGGCACCTATGAGCCCAACGATTACGGCCTGTATGACATGGCTGGTAACGTGAGTGAGTGGACCTCCACAGCCTACACCGAGAGCATCGACCGCATGACCGACGACATCAACCCCGAGTACCGCTACTATGTGGCTCAGGAGGATCCCTACAAGATGTCGCGCAAGATCGTGCGTGGCGGTTCCTGGAAGGATGTGGTGCACAACCTGCGCTCCGACCTGCGCATGTGGGAATACCAGAACGAGCAGCGCAGCTACATCGGTTTCCGTTGCGTCCGCTCCAAGGTGGGTATCGTCAAGGGCAAACGCAAGAACTGCTGCAAGGATTGACGTGTTCAACAGTAAATAATTCATCACACTCATTATTATATTCTTCAAGCAACAATGGGAAAAGTAAAAAAATATAAAAAGAAAGCAGGCCGTTTCCTCAATAGCGACAGCGGCCAGCGGTTTTTCAACTTTGCCTACAGTATCGGTGCCGCAATCGTGATCTGGGGTGCGTTGTTCAAGATCTTGCACTTGCCAGGCGGTAACACATTGTTGTGTATCGGTATGGGTACCGAGGTGCTCATGTTTATCCTCACGGCTTTTGACAAGCCCGAGAAGGAGTACCACTGGGAAGAAGTATTCCCCGTGCTCGCCAGCAAGGACCCCGAGGATCGTCCCGACTTCACCGGCGGTGGCGGTATCATCATCGGCGGTGCAGGCGGTAATGAGGGCGGTGACGTCACCGTCAACGTGGCCGAGGCCAAGAGCGCTGTGGGCTTGCCCCAGGGCGTGAACCTGAGCGAGGAGGACACCATGTCGTTGAGCGAGAGCATCGCCAAGATGGCTGCCGCCAGCGACCAGCTCTCACGCATGGCCGAACTCACCGATGCCACCCAGCAGTACCTGAGTCAGATGGCAGGCATCAGCGAGCAGATGCAGAAGCTACAGGCCACTACCACCGCGTTGAACGAGGTGAGCCAGACCTTGCTGGGCAGCTACCGCGCCATCACCGACAACAGCCAGAACATCACCGAGAGCTCGACGGGCTATGTGGACCAGATGCAGGCGCTCAACCAGAACATTAGCGGCCTGAACACCATCTACGAGATCCAGCTCAAGAGCATCTCGTCGCAACTCGAGAACATCGACCGCGTGAACCGCGGACTCAAGGATATCCGCGACATGTACGAGAAGAGCGCTGCCGAGAGTGCACACTACTGTGATGAGACCGAGAAGATGGCACGCTACATGAAGCAGCTCAACAGCGTCTACGAGAAGATGGTCAAGGCCATGACCGTGAACATGTACCGTCCCATGCCGGGCATGCCCAACATCGAGCCCGACAACGACCAGGACGCGTGAACCGCAATACGATAACGAGAACCATTCCTGTTTTTTTACACGACAGTAGAGAATAAGATAGATGGCAACATCAAAAAATAAGAGCGTGAACCGCATGTCGCCGCGTGAGAAGATGATCAATCTCATGTACATCGTCTTGACGGCCATGCTTGCACTGAACGTGTCGAGCGATGTGCTCAACGGCTTCAGTCAGGTGGAAGACGGTTTGACGCGTTCTAACCGCACGATCACAGCGCGCAACCAGGGACTCTATGGTCAACTCCAAGCCTTCAACGAGAAGAACCCCGAGAAAGGCAAGGTGTGGCTCGACAAGGCGACCGAGGTGGTGCGTGAGACCGACGCATTGTATAACTATATCGACTCGCTCAAGCTCGAGATTGTGCGCCATGCCGATGGCGAGGATGGGGACGTGAACAACATACGCAACCGCGACAATCTGGATGCTGCCAGCGAGGTCATGCTCGCCGCAACAGGTGGCAAGGGCAAACTGCTCAGGGCGCGCATCGACAGGTATCGCCAGTTCGCGACCTCCTTCCTCGAGGATCCCGAGAAGCGCAAGAACCTGGAGACCGCACTCTCGACCGTTCCGCCCAAGACGACCAAATATGATATCAGCAAGAAGGTGTGGGAAGAGATCATGTTCGACAACATGCCCTGCATCGCCGCTGTCACCCTCTTGACCAAGTTGCAGAACGACGTGCGCTATGCCGAGGGTGAGGTCCTGAACCAGATGCTCACCAACGTCGACTTGGGTGACCTGCGCGTGAACCTGGTCAACGCCTTTGTGGTGCCCGACTCGCGCATCGTCATGCGTGGCACCAAGTACAGTGCCCAGATCGTGCTGGCCGCCATCGACACCACCCAGCGTCCTGTCGTCTATGTCAACGGCAGCCGCCTGGCCAACAACACCGGCCTCTATGAGGTGGGAACCAGCAAGGCTGGCACCTATGACTACTCGGGCTGGATCGAGGTGTTGGGACGTGACGGCAGCATCACCAAGCGTGACTTCAAGTCAAGCTACACCGTCATCGACCCCTTGGCAACCATCAGCGCCACGATGATGAACATGCTCTATGCCGGCATCAACAACCCCATCAGCATCGCTGTGCCGGGTGTGCCGCAAAACAGCATCAGCGCCACGATGACCAACGGAACGCTCACCAAGAGCGGCGACGGATGGATCGCACATCCCACCAAGGTGGGTGCCGAGTGTGTCATCTCGGTAACTGCCGAGATGGACGGACAGCGCACCAACGTGGGCAGCACCACATTCAGGGTGCGCAAGTTGCCTGACCCCACGCCCTTCATCACCTACAAGGACGCCAATGGACAGCCCAACCGCTACAAGGGCGGCAAACCCTTCTCCAAGGCGCTGCTCATGGCGGCTGGCGGACTTGACGCGGCCATCGATGACGATTTCTTGAACATCGATTACAAGGTCATCTCGTTTGAGTGCGTCTTTGTGGATGCCATGGGTGACTATCACCCCGAGGTGAGCAACGGCGCCCAGTTCTCCGAGCGACAGAAGGAGCGCATGCGTCGCCTGCAGCACGGCAAGCGTTTCTACATCCGTGGTGTCAAAGCCACCGGCCCCGATGGAATCACCCGCGAAATCTCTCCCATGGAGATTATCATCAACTAATCGAAACAACACAATATCAATAACGAGAATATGAAAAGTCTTAGATTGATTATCGCCCTCCTGCTTGTCGGTATCGCCATCAGTGGCTATGCCCAAGATCCCAGAAAGAGGGGGAGTGGCAATGCCGATAAAAAGACTGAGTCCGTTGATAAGAAGGGCTCGAATAGCTCTAGCAGTTCCTCTTCATCATCCGGCGGTAATTTGCAACTCACTTCGCCCTCTGGCTCAAAGGACTTGACGAAACCAAGTGAGCCCACAGGTTCAAGGGATGTGTCTGGTTCAAGGGATGCGTCTGGCTCAAGGGATGTGTCTGGTTCAAGAGACCCCGAGAGGTCAAAGGAAGCCGAGATGTCAAGAGAGTCGTCCTCGAGGGAACCTTCAAAAGAGCCCTCTATGGAATCTTCCAGAGGGTCGAGAGAGGCTTCATCTTCAAGCGCCGGACGCCCCCAGGTGTCAAGGTCGGGCTCATCTTCGGCTTCGGGCAATGTTTCGTCTGGCGTCTCCAGGCGTGGACAAAGTGCCGGGTCTAAGCGAGGCAAGAAGGAAGGTGCCGAAGGCATCACCGACCGTCAGCAGTCGTTCTATGAGGTGAAAGAGCCCAGCGATGCCGACCTCCAGTGGATGAAGGTCATCTACCGCGAGGTGGACCTCAGAAAAGGCAAGAATGCAGCCCTGCTCTATCCCGAGATGCCCAACCAGGATGGTGAGAACCTTTACTTCATCATCATGCGACTGCTTGCCAAGAACAAGATTTCGGCCTATGACTATCAGGACGAGATCTTTGATGAGAAGCACAAGGTCAATGTGGGTGAGATGTTCGACAACTACGGCATCTACTACACCGAGGCCAAGGGCAGCACCCAGAAGGCTCCGCTCTATGACTTCGAGGACGCCGACATCCGTGCCAACCAGGTGCTCAGCTACTATATCATCGAGAAATGGGAGTTCGACACCCGCAGCAACCAGATGAAGGCTCGCGTCGAGTACCTGTGCCCCGTCCTCCATCAAGAGGATGACTGGAGCGGCGAGACCGGTCGCTATCCCATGTTCTGGGTGAAGCTCAATGACATCCGCCCCTACATGGCTCGCCAGTATGTCTTCACCGACGATGACAACAACCTGGCACGCTACAGCATTGACGACTTCTTCAAGCTCAACATGTACACTGGCAGCATCATCAAGACCAAGAACCTGCGCAACCTCTCGCTCAAGCAGATGTTCCCCGAGGAGGAAGCCTACAAGCACGCCCAGGACAGCATCGAACAGCGTCTGCGCAGCTTCAACCAGGATTTGTGGGTGCCCGCACTGGACGTTCTGCAGGCTCGCGCCGAGGCCGAGGAGAAAGCCCGTGCCGAAGCCGAGGGTGAACTCACCGAGGATGAAGAAGGTGCCGAGAAGGTAGAAACCGACGGCGGTAACGACGAGGAGAAGGAGAAAGTGACCCGCACCACCAAGCGTGGCAGCAAGTCCAAGGACACCAAGTCCACTTCCAAATCCAAGTCAAAGGCCAAGACCAAGAAAACCAAAGTTAAAGAGCGCAAGCCCAAGACAAGCACCCAGACGGTCAACACCGGCGTCCGCTCAGTGCGCAGCCGCCGCAACTAACCCGCCGCGATCTTATCTAATGATATTGATGTTGCCCAGGCCTCAAGGCTTGGGCAACACTTGTTTTTGAAATGGCGTTTTTTTAAGGGAAAGATAAAAAAATCAAATTTTTCTTTGTCCATTGGGGAAAGAATGAGTAACTTTGCGGCGCTAAAAATCGGAAGGAGGTTGTAAACCCTGATTTAAGACACTGATTATCAATACATAACTCAAATTGGCATCGCTCGGCACGTGACTCACCGGCGATGCGTCATCCATGCGGGTCACAAAACAGGAGATTATCCAAACAATTAAATACAACAAAAACATTAAAACAAAACAAACTTATTATGATTATTGTTCCCGTTAAGGAAGGCGACAACATCGAGCGCGCCCTCAAGAAATTCAAGAGAAAAACCGAAAAGACTGGTGTCATCAAGGAATTACGCACCCGTCAGGCATTCCAGAAGCCCTCTATCACCAACCGCAAGAAGATGATGAAGGCCGTGTATGTGCAGCAGCTGCGCAACCGTGAGGAGTAATCACGCTCGACACGATATTCAAGACAGGAGCAGGCAGTTTTGCCCGCTCCTGTCATTTTTTTGGCCTAAAATTTGCAATTAAGAAAAATAGTTGCTAACTTTAGCACGTCAAAACTGAACATGTCGCCCCACGGGGCGGCTGCGAGATTTTAGTATGACAAGAGTTTGCCTATGAACGCAACAGTCGAAAGATTCCTGCTATACCTGCGCAACGAGCGCAACCTGTCATGGAGAACGGTGGACCTGTACCGCCGCGACCTCGACCAGTGGGTATCCTATGCGACTGCTGGCGGTCATCCCCTTGATGTAGCTTCAGTCACCTCGGGCGACTTGCGCGCCTGGCTCATCGAGCGATCGTCGCACGGCGATTGCCCCGGCACCCTGCGCCACAAGGTGCAGGCCCTCAGGGCGCTCTATCGCTACCTGCTGCGGCGTGGCGAGGTGACATCCAATCCCGCCGCTCAGGTTGAACTCGCCAAGTTGCCCAAGCCCTTGCCTCGCTTTGTCCGCGAGCAGACCGTCAACACGGTCCTCGATGCCGACATCGACATGCAGGACTTCACCCAGGTGCGTGACCGCCTCATCGTCATGCTCCTGTATGAAACGGGCATCCGCTTGAGCGAGCTCATCGGCTTGCAGGATGCCGCTGTCGATGTGACGAAGCGCGAGCTCAAGGTGCGTGGCAAGCGCGACAAGGACCGCATCGTCCCCTTCGGTGATGAGTTGGTGCAGTGGATCGAGACCTATCGAGCCTTGCGCGCCACCGTCGGTGCCGAGTGCGGCAACCTGCTCATCACGCTCAAGGGCAAGCCGCTCTATCCGTCGCTGGTCTATCACGTCGTGCATGACTCGTTGGCTCAGGCCGGCGGCAACGGCAAGCTCAGCCCGCATGTGCTGCGTCACACCTTTGCCAGCGTCATGCTCAACCATGGCGCCGAGCTCAACAGCGTCAAGGAACTCTTGGGACACGAGAATCTCGCAGCGACACAGGTTTACACCCATGTGACACTCAGTGAATTACAACACAATTATGAACTCGCCCATCCACGGGCACTAAAAAAAGGAGGTTATTATGGATATTAAGATCAATGCCATCCACTTCGAAGCAACCGAGAAACTGAATGACTTCATCAACAAGAAAGTCGAGAAAC
Source organism: uncultured Bacteroidales bacterium (assembly GCA_902784675.1). Taxonomy (GTDB): domain Bacteria; phylum Bacteroidota; class Bacteroidia; order Bacteroidales; family Muribaculaceae; genus Sodaliphilus. Next base: position 58,063 of record CACZVR010000023.1, read on the forward strand.
TGGGTAAGTATAACGAGGAGATCTCTAATGCCGAGGTCATTCTCAAAGTAGTGAAACCCGAGACTGCCATGAACAAGGAGGCGTCAGTGCGCCTGAACGTACCCCGCAGCGAGGACCTCTTCGCCAGCAAGGTGGCCGACACTTTCGAGGAGGCAATCGACAACTGTGCCGATGCCCTCAAGCGCCAGTTAGAAAAAGGCCGCAACCGCTAATCTAGTCCAGGTCATATTAGAAGACATAGGGCGTCCCCTGCCAGCACACCGCTGCCGGCAGGGGACGCAATTCCATCCCCACTGCAAATCCGGCGCCACACAAGCCACCCCACAGTGAAACAGCCACCCGTCAAACAGGCCCGATGCCGCTGAATGTGCAGGCCTTAGGTCCGCAAAAGGCCGACGGCCTTTACTTGTGTCAACACCATGGCGCGAGGGCCGAAGGTCCTCGTGGCTTGGTGACGAAGGACCCGGCTCGCACGGGCCCCGCAGGGGGCCACTAAGGAATAGGGGAGTGTGTAACAAGGCAAAGCCCATGAATGATAAATTTTAATTGAAAAATTTGTTTAATTTCCCGTGCGCAGCACGGTCCTTTGTTCTAGGAGAGAGATCTTGTGCCCCTCTTGCTCCTGGTCTATGAAACTACGCAGCCGCCTGGCCGCAATTTTCTTCCCCCTTATTTATATTATTAATGTATGTTCCCCGGCGTTGTGCAAACATCGTGCAAAATGTCATGGACAACCAGTTTAACTATAATCAATTGATTGTCATTATTTTGTGTGCAATACTGGCAACCCGTTGAAAAGTTTTTTAAAAAAAAAGTTCAAAAAAGTTTGTCAGTTCAGAAAAAGGTCGTAATTTTGCACCCGCTAACGAGAACGCCCCGTATCTCAATAGCGCAACGATAGATGCCTCTTTAGCTCAGTTGGCCAGAGCACGTGATTTGTAATCTCGGGGTCGTTGGTTCGAATCCGACAAGAGGCTCAAGATAACACAATGGGTAGATTCCAGAGTGGCCAAATGGGGCAGACTGTAAATCTGCTGCGTCATCGCTTCGGTGGTTCGAATCCATCTCTACCCACAGGTTTTGCGGAAGTAGCTCAGTTGATAGAGCATCAGCCTTCCAAGCTGAGGGCCGCGGGTTTGAGCCCCGTCTTCCGCTCAAGAACAAAGAAATTGCCTATGTAGCTCAGGGGTAGAGCACTTCCTTGGTAAGGAAGAGGTCGCGGGTTCAAATCCCGCCATCGGCTCAAAATGTAGAACGCTTCGCCTCTCACTGATTGCGGGTTAAGTTATCAATAGGGGGTGAAGTGATTTACGCAATAAGGTAGACTAAACACTTATCATTCAATTTTATATAACAACTAAAGTTATGGCAAAAGAGCATTTTGAAAGAACAAAGCCGCATGTTAACATCGGTACCATTGGTCACGTTGACCACGGTAAAACTACCCTGACCGCCGCTATCACCACCGTACTGGCTAAGGACGGTGATATCTCTGGTGACAACGTTCGTTCGTTCGACTCGATCGACAACGCTCCCGAGGAGAAGGAGCGCGGTATTACTATCAACACCGCTCACGTTGAGTATGAGACCAAGAACCGTCACTATGCTCACGTTGACTGCCCGGGCCACGCT
>CACZVR010000024.1 GCA_902784675.1 uncultured Bacteroidales bacterium
AGTTCGCGCGACTCCTTTTCAACGGCCATTGCCAGGTCGTTCAATGGCAGGAAGGGCAGATACATCTTGATGTAGTGCTTGATCTGCTTGTCGGACAGGGGAGAATAGCCAAAGATCTCATCGTATGCCACATTGATCAGCTTGAAGATGGCGTCGCCATAGTCGGCCACCAGTTTCTTGCGATCGGTATACTTGATGGTCTCCAGATTGTAGCGTTGAGCGACAAGGTTGGAGATGCGCTGCATCTTCTCGGGAATCTCCTTGGGAATGGTAATCAGCAACTCAATCCAGTCGGCATCCTTGACAAAGCCCAAGCGCTCCATGTGCTTGGGATAATAGGGATAGTTGTAGATGCCTCCGCTGGTGCCCACGCGGTCATAGCCCTCGATGAGCATGCCCTCGGGGTCCATGTCGGTGAAACTCAACGGGCCGGTCAAGTGTTCCATGCCCTTGCTCTTTCCCCAACGGGTCACAGCGTCGATGAGTGCGTCAACCACCTCGGCGTCATCGATGAAATCGATGTAGCTGAAGCGCGCCTCTTTCTTGCCTGAACGCTCGTTGCACACATGATTGATGATGCCCGCAACGCGGCCCACAATCTTGCCGTCGCGGTAAGCCAGATAGTATACCGCCTCGCAAAAGTCAAATGCCGGGTTCTTGTCGGGCCTCAAGGTATTCACCTCGTCGGTGACAAGAGGAGGAACGAAGTATTCACTGTCGCGATACAGGGTGTCAATGGGGAAATGCACAAACTTCAACAAGTTGCGCTTGGTGGGTTGGATTTCTTTGATTTCAACAGCCATAAAATATTGAGTTTACTGTTTTTGTTACCTGTTTATAACTAACGCCTATTACCTAATGCCTAATGCCTAAAGCCTAATACCTAAAGCCTAAACATAAACGACATTATTCAACCACCACAGCAGGGCGAGGAGCCCTGCCAGGATGAGGTTCAATTTCACAAAGAACCAGAAGTAATAACGACGCTCGGGGGTCATGTTGATTGACTAGTTGGACTTGGCTTTGTCGTGTACGAGGTCATAGGTGATGGAACCGTTGGGCGTCTTAATCACCACATTGTTGTCACCGTTGAGGCTGATGCCTGTAGCCGCGCCGTTCTTGCCGGCATAAACGGTGAAGTACTTGCGGGTGCTCTTGTTGAAGCCGACTACCGAACCCTTGGTGTCCAGGAAGACAAGATAGCGGTCATTCTCCAGCTTTTCCTTGATCTCCTTCATGTTGATGATGGGTTTGTCATACTGGGTGGGCTTCATCTTCACTTCCTCGCCTTCTTTGAGCTTGTCCATGTTCTCGGCGTTGTCGTGGTCCCACTTGGCATCGGCATTCTCTTCACCGGCAAGAGCCTTCTCCTCTTCTTCCTTGGCTTTAGCTTCTTCCTCGGCATCTATCTCTTCTTGTGTGGCAACATGAATGGCACCGATGTTGGCGACTTCCTGACGCAGGAAACTGCGCTCGCTGCCACTGGTGCTCTCTAACGGGCCGCGGCTATAGACATACTGGCGACCATCGCTGCGCGAACGGATTTTGCCGTCATAGCTCAACGTGGTCAACTTTTTATTGTCCACATCAAACAATGCCAATGTCACGCGGCCGTTGCCGCCCTCGCCCTCGCCCTTCAGGTGATTGAGGAAGCCGAAGTAGAGGTAATCCTTACCGTCGATCTTGACGGCGCGCGGGATATACATCGCGTCGGCAATGAGTGATGAGTTGTCCATGCTGATGTTGCGACCGTCAAAATACTTGGTCTGGGACAATTCGGTTTTCCAGCCGCCACCTTCTCGAGTCAACTTATAAATCTTGATGAAAGGACGGTCAGCGTCATTTTTATAAGTCACACCCACGATGCGGTCGGGCGTGTCGGGGTCAGTAGCATTGAATTTCACTGCTGTGCCGATGGTGGCGCCATCCTCGGTGAGGTTGTTGCGGCTCAGCTCGGCGCCTAGGACTGCTATCTCGTCCTGACTGTTCTCGGCCTGGATGGCGAGACTGTCGGCGCGGGCCTCCAGACGGTCATTCTCACGGCTGTTGCAATGTTTCAACATGCTCAGCAAGCCGATGAGTACCGCCAGTGCCACAATACCGATGATGAGGTTGCGGTTGAAGTTCGAGCGGCCGCCGCCATCGTTGTCGTCATCATCGTCATCGTCGTCGGTTGGGGGTGTGGGCTGCTGCCAGGCATTGGCGCTGCGCTGGGCGGCACGCTGGGCAGCCTGACGTTGCTCGTTATAAGTCGGGCCCGGCTGGTGCTCCTTGGAGGGAGTCGCAGCTGCCGCACCCTGACTGGCGATATTCACTGCATTATCCACAGCCTTGCCGCAATGGGGACAAAACACCGATGTTGACGGCATGGGCTGATGACAATAACTGCAAGCCACCTCTTTGCTCATGCGGTAACCACAATGGTTGCAAAAGACAGATCCTTCGGGGACTTCATGTCCGCAATGTTGACACCTCATAATCGTAGTCTATTTTAGAGTTGATGTTTGTTCGTCTTGTTTCAAACTGCAAAGGTATTCAATAATCTTTGATTATTGTCCCTTTTTCTGAAAAAAACGTGAGACCCCTTGTTTATCGCGCCAGGGCGGCTGCGGTTTTGGCTGCCAGGCGGGCGTTGTTGAGCACCAGTTGGATGTTGCTGGAAAGGCTGTCACCGCCTGTGAAATCTTTCACCTTAGCGAGAAGGAACGGTGTGGTCTCCTTGCCGCGAATGCCCAAACGGTTGGCCTCGGCAATGGCCTCGTCGATAGCCCTGTTGATGACATCGGCAGGCATGGAATACTGCTCGGGGATGGGATTGGTCACGAGCATTCCGCCCTGCAAGCCCATGTCCAATTTGGCGCGGAAGGCGGCTGCCAGTTCCTCGGGGGTGTCGATGCGGTAATCCACCTTGAACCCGCTGTGACGCGTGTAGAAGGCGGGCAGTTCCTCGGTGCCGTAGCCGATGACGGGCACGCCTTTGGTCTCCAAGTATTCCAGCGTGAGCCCCAAGTCAAGAATCGACTTGGCGCCTGCACAGATGACCATCACGGGTGTCATGGCAAGTTCTTCAAGGTCGGCACTGATGTCCATCGTGGTCTCGGCGCCACGGTGCACACCGCCGATGCCGCCGGTGGCAAACACCTTGATGCCAGCCATCGCTGCGATGATCATCGTCGTGGTGACTGTGGTGGCTCCGTCCTCGCCACGCGCAATGAGCACGGGCAGGTCACGGCGCGAAGCCTTGGTGACAGCCTGGCCCTTCTTGCCCAGGTACTCGATTTCGTCGGGTGTGCAACCCGCTTTGAGTTTGCCGCCGATGATGGCAATGGTGGCGGGCACAGCCCCGTTGTCGCGGATGGTCTGCTCAACTTTCAACGCCGTTTCCACATTTTGGGGATAAGGCATGCCGTGTGAGATGATGGTGGACTCAAGGGCGACTACAGGGCGTCCCTCGTCAAGTGCCTGCTGCACTTCGGGTGAAATGGAAAGATAGTTATTCATTTATTCGGTTTCTATTGTTCTAGAGCATCAAGAGTTTCTAGATACTCCAGATGGTTTCTGTCAGTTGTTAATATAATTCAGGATTTCGGGATTGACGGTTTGGAGGGACAACAAGGTCGCATGGGCGGCCTTGAGTCCGGTTTGGACACAGGAGGGGAATGGTGTATCCTGCATCAAGGCATGAGCCACCCCGGCGATAAAGGCATCGCCGGCACCAGTGGTGTTGATGACACGCGTGGGAATGGCTTTCATGTGCTCGTGGCGGGTCCCGTCACTGCAATACACGCCATCGCTGCCCAATGTGATATAGACCTGCTCAACGCCAAGTGCAGTCAGGTGATCGGCGGCCTCCTTGACGGTTTCACAACGGGTGACCGCTTGCGCTTCCTGCAGATTCAGTTTCAGAGCATACAGATGTTGAGTCTGGCTCTGCTGCAAAGCCTTGACCACACGGGGTGCCTTGGCTGTGCTCACGGTATCCACCATGAGGGGCACAGTGCAGTGGTTAAGGAGATATTCAATAGCTTCGGCCGATATGTTGGTGTCGGCAATCACAAGCGCCGAGCGGTTGATGTCGCCGATGCGAGCCTCAAGAAATTGAGGCGTGATGCGGGAGATGATGTCGGTGTCGGCCACGGCGGCTATCATGTCGCCCGTTTGGTCATTGACACACAAGTAGAGGCCGTTGCGCAGCCCCTGGCAACGCTCGCTCAGCGTGAGGTCAAGACCGATGGCCTCGCACTCGCGCCAGCACATCTCACCAAAAGTCTCGCCACCAAAGGCGCTCACAAACTGCACTTCATGACCCATCAGACGCAGGTTGTGGGCAATGTTTCGTGCCACACCACCGCAGCCCAGGGTCACATGCCCAGGCACTGAATCGGCGGGGACAAACGGCGCCGTCAAGGCTGCCGAGATGTCCATGTTCACACCGCCGATGACTGTCACTCTATCTTTCATCATGATTATGAACGGTTTTTAATCACCGCCTGTTCCAACTGCTGCATCGCCTGCATGAGCACACGGCGAGGCACGGCGACATTCAGTCGCATGAACCCGCTGCCGCTCTTGCCGAACATCGCGCCGTCATTCAAGCCCAGGCGGGCCTTGTTGACAAACAGGTCGATGAGCGCCTCATGCTCAAGGCCCAGTCCCGTGCAGTCCAGCCACACCAGGAATGAGGCCTGCGGTTTGATGGCAACAATGCCGGGAATGTGTTCACGGCAATAGTCCACGACAAAGTCAATGTTGGCTTCGATATACTCAACACACTGTCGCAACCACTCTGCTCCATGGCGATAGGCTGCGCGGGTGGCGGTCATCGACAGGAAATTGGGTGAACACTGCTCGTTGTTGCTCAATCGGGTGAAGAACGGCTTACGCAACTCGGGATTCTTCACCACGCACCACGAGCTCACGATGCCAGCGATATTGAACGTCTTGCTGGGAGCGCCCATCACGACGCCCACGGAGCGTGCATCGTCGCTCACCGTGAGGAATGAAGTGTGACGGTGACCCTCAAGCACCAGATCGCCATGTATCTCGTCGCTGAAGACCACCACACCATGGCGGTGGGCCATAGCGGCCACTTGAGCCTGGACATCAGCGGGCCAAGCGATGCCGATGGGATTGTGCGGATTGCACAGCACCATCATGGCGGGACGCTCCTCGGCCATAATGCGTTCCAAGCCGTCGAGGTCCATCTCATAGAATCCGTCGGACGTGCGTTTCAAGCCGTTGTTCACCACCAGCCTGTCGTTGCCGACAATCAAGTTCTTGAAGGGGTGATATACGGGCTCTTGGATGACCACTTTGTCGCCTGGGCGCGTGAAATGATTGAGTGCCAACCCGAAGCCGTTGACGATGCCGCCGATGAAGCAACACTCCTCCTGGGTGAACTCCAGTCCATTGCGCTCACGCTGCCAATCGATGATCGACTGCCAATAGTCCTCGAGCGGAACCGAATAGCCATAAATCGGGTGTCCCACAATGCGCTCCTCAAGTGCACGGGTGATCGCTGGACACGCGGCAAAGCCCATATCGGCCACCCACAACGGCAGGATGTCCTCGCGGCCGAACATTGCGGCACACAGGTCATACATCACGCTGCCAGTCCCACGGCGGTCAATCACCGTGTCAAAATCATACCTCTCGTTTGTCATTCTCTATTGGATTTTAATGATAGACAAAGGTAATAATAATCGCCCAATTGAGGTGTCAAAAACCTTGCTAATTTTTGCCGATGACAACAAATGCCGACAGGAGTTGATTTCCTGCCGGCACTTGTTAGATGTGGTGAGTGCGATGATCAGTTGCCCAACTGGTCAATCTGTTGCTTGGCCCATTCCTTGGCCATGCGGATGGCTTCGTTGGCCATCTGGTTGAACATCGTGTCCATGCCATCGGGCACCTCGATGCCCATGATGCTGTCGGGCACCATGTTGGGATCGATGACAGCGGGGTCTTCTTCCTCATCGCCATTCTCCTCGCCTTGCGGTTGAGTCGGCTGTGCAGGGGGCGTGATCTGGTTGCGGGACTCATATTCATCCATGGCTTGCGCCCACAATTTCTCCAAGTCCTCCTTGTCAAAGGTGAACACATGGCCGAACAGGCCCAGCGAAACCATCTTGTCCTTGGTGTCGCCCACGCTGATGCGGCCCACCGAGCACACGACATAGTTCTTCACGTCAAGGTAGTTGCTGATGGCCATGTCGGTACCGGCCCCGGTGATCTGCTTGACGATCTTGTTGATGATGTCACCCATCATGCCGCCCATGCCGGTAATGCCGTTCAGGTTTTCATCCACCTTGTCGCCCACCCACTGCTTGGTCACCTCTTGGATAGCCTTTTCATGAGCACTGCGATCGGGACAGGTGAACACCATCGTGGCAAACAGGATGGCCAGAATCAAAGCCGCGATGAGCCACGGTGTGCAACCGCTTTTCTTCTTGGGCGGCTCCTGCGTCGGGATGCCATAACGAGGTGCGGGAGGAGGAGACACCTGCACACCCGACGGCTCATAGGGCTGCCCGGTTGTTACCTGATTCTCGGCAGCACGAGCGGCCTGTTGCGAGGCCTCAAACTCGGCACGCTGCAATACAGCAGTCAGCTCAGGCACATCACCGGCTTGCTGCCAATCCGACATACCAGCGGCCCACACTTCGCTCTCGGGTGTGATGCCCTGTTGAGCCAACTCTTCAACAGTGAACGGACCTTCCTGTTTTCCGTTTCTAATCAAGTGAAATTCCATTCTTTCTCTCTGTTTATTGTCTCTTTAACGTTTAACTTCGCCTATCGCTAGTGCAAAAAACGTGCCTGATCAGAAAACCTGCGGTTTAGGGCATGACAAGCACATCGTCAAAGACGCCGAATGAGCCCAAATCAGGAACATAATACTGCACACTCAAATTAGCAGTCTTGGTATTCGGATCATACATTCCCGCATAGCCAATATCGTTAGTTCCCGAAGCATATCCTCGCATCCAGCATTGGCCATAAGAAGGATGATCGAAAGTCGGTTGCGGTTGGATATACAATTTGTTGTCGGCTTCAATGGTGAAGATGACATCATAACCTTCGTACATAAAATTGAGTATCCGGTAATCGTTGGTATCCCCATCCCTTTGGAGACTCAAGTCATATGAATCGCCCCAAAGTGGTGATGTATAGTTACAAGTGCCTATCGTAAGCCAATTCCGGTTTGAGCGTGTTACGGTGATATGGGTTGTCGTGTATTGAGGACCTCCACTGGGTGAAGCGGTCGCCACATCGGCATCCGACAGACGCAGTTCGCAACTATAAGACCTGCCCATTTCAAGATTTGAGAACCTCAGATAGGCGTTTGCATTCAAATTCCCATCATTAAAAATGACAGCATCGCTTTCCAAAGTGATGTTATCTTCATCAGTAACCAGGATAACGGTAGCACGATACTCTCCCTCTGAAACATTTCGGCCCAAGGGAACTGCGATGTATTCACTTGCATCATCTGTAGTGTATTGCCGCGTTTCAGATAAGAATGATATGTGTTGTCCTGTTGGGTCTCCGTTGACGCAATGCACATCAACTCTCATGGACGTGATCTGTTCACCCAGTGCGGGATTGCCAGTAGCAACATCAAGGGGCGAAAGCGAGTACACACAAGAGTAGTCATGATTCAGTTCCAAATCATCAACCGAAATCAATACCGTTACGCTCGATTGGCCGTCATTAAATTGTACGGGATAGGAATTCCCGAAATTCGTATCTCCCTCGGTTCTGGTGATTTGGGCACGATACAAACCACTTGTGGTTGCGCGGGTCAAGGTCACTCGAATTGACGTGCTAGTCTTTACTGTAGTGAGCGAAGTCTCAGCGTTGGCAAAGGAAATGTGTTGCCCAGCACCAGGATAATCGCCAATCGGGTTCTGGTCAGTCAACAGGTCCATGTTGGGATTGCCGTCAAATTCGCTTTGGGGTATCGTGAACACCCAAGCATAGCACTCTGGATCATACCAAGAATGGCCACTCGCCAATTGAGCAGGCCAACCGTAATCGGTGTTGCGCTCGAAGCCTTGACGCAGACGACGGATGGTGTAGATGCGGCCGTCCTCGCCCCACAGTTCCAAGCGACGCTGAATAAGGATTTCTTCCAGCAAGGAACCTGTCTCGTCGGTCGTGAGGTCACCCAATTCGTCGCCAGACTTGTCACAAATGTAATTAGAATCACGCTTAGACATCACTTGCATCAGAAGATTCCGTGCTTCTGTAGTTTCACCTTTGTGGCAAACAGCTTCAGCTGCATTGAGGTACATCTCCTCGATGCGCATATAAATGTAGTCGCCAGCCTTGGTCTGTGGATCAGAGAAGTCAAATTTCATTTGAGCATAACCGCCAACGCTGTACGGGCTAGTGGGATCCCACCATGCAAGACGGGCATCGGTGGAGCTCATCTTATTGTACAACCACTTGGAAATCTGCTTGGGGGCTCTGGTGCCATAAGCATCTACCGTGACGCTCATGTGGGCAAACAACGAGGCATACTGACCCGACTCTTCGGCCGGGATTTCGGCGCCCCAAATCACATTGCCGGCATCGACATCGTTCATGCCCATGAAATCCGACACCTCCTGAACCGACTTGCCACTTTTATTGATGGCTCTCATAGCAGCAGTATATGCAGTATCCCAGTCTTCCTCGACCAATGCAATGCGCGACCTCAGACCCTGGGCAACAGCATATCCAATGTGAGACGGATTTTGCTGTTCGAGGTAATTCAACAAACCGATGGCTCGGTTCACGTCCGAGACAATTTGAGCATACACTTGAGCAACCGTCGAACGGGGTTGACCGGTTGAGCCGGTAAAATAGGTTCCCTCAAACAGCGGCACACAAGGATCACTCTCATGGCCCTTGTAAGTACGGGCAAATGACTGCGCCAACATGAAGTAACTATAGCCTCGGATAGCATAGGCTTGACCAATCACATATCTCCGCTCTAAGGTACTACCTGTCATTGAAGAACCTGCAGCGATGATGTAGTTTGCATTGGCAATCCATGTGTAGTAGGCTGTCCACAGGTCATAACTGCGCCAGAAAGTGTTTGTGTAAGCTTGCTTTTCATTATAGGCAGCATCATACCAGAACCAGCCAGAACCCATAGCACCCATGATCATGTCATCACCCATGACCTCAGCCATCAGGTTATAGGCGGTGATGCCGAAGCACTGGTGGGTGTTACCGGTGGTGGACCAACCTGGCCAGCGCATCGAGTAATAAATGTCATCAAGGGCAGACTGGGCGTCCGACACTGTATAATTGCCACTGTCGGTCAACAGCATGTTGATCAACATTGTCAAGTCATCCATGCTGATATCGCCCGAATTGTTCACATCACCATTTGGACATGCATCAGAGGTCAACAGAACGTTGATCAGTACAGTCAGGTCATCCATATTTACCTGTGCATCGGCATTAACATCGCCCTGTCGTTTTTGCATAGGGATATTTCCGGCTCTGAGCATGGGAACAGACGCGTCTTCTTTAAACTCTGCAGGAGCAGAGAAACTTTGAGCCACAACAGATGCTGTCACACATAGCAATGTAACAATCAAAAGCATCATTCTCAGGAAGTTACTTTTCTTTTTCATAATGCATTGCGAGTGCCAGTTCAGTCCACACCGGCTTTTATAAGTTAGTATTTAAGGAACGGGAACCGAATTGACTTAATAATCAAATCAATACGCTCCTTGTGCAGTTAATTATTTCTTTTTGACAGATGTAGCCCTGGTGCGAGGTTTACGCACAGGGGTCTTGAATCGCAGCACCTGGGCACTGCGTGCAGGCAAGTAAAGCTTGAGCCAGCCCAAGTGGTGGGCAGCATACAGCCCGTCATGTTCAGTGAGGTGTTTCACATCCTCGTCGATGTTGCCATAACCACCATAGCGCTCATTATCACTGTCAAATAAACCCACGTATTCGCCCTCGGGAGCCAAAATGGGATAATCGACATGCGAACGGTTGGGACTGAAATTGAAAACGAACACAAGGTCACCGCGCATGTAGGCGAGCACCTGATCATCGTCAAAGCCCTTGACACTGCCAATGAGGTGGATCATGTCGTTGTCCCAGTTGTTGAGGAACTGGTATTTCAAGTCCTCACGGTCCACAAGGTCCCATTGGCGGCGGGCATACTTGTAACTCCAACCGTTACCCTCGCGGGGAAAGTCAATCCACTCGGGATGGCCCCACTCGTTGCCCATGAAGTTGAGGTAGGCGCCGTTGATGAGTGAAGCGGTCACCAGGCGTATCATCTTGTGCAATGCCATGCCGCGGTCCACGGTACCGTCATGGTCACCGGTCATCATGTGCCAGTACATCTCCTTGTCAATGAGGCGGAAAATGATGGTCTTGTCACCCACAAGAGCCTGGTCATGGCTCTCGGCATAGGAGACGGTTTTCTCATCAGCGCGACGGTTGGTCAGTTCCCAAATAATGGATGTGGGATGCCAATCCTCGTCCTTGCGCTCCTTGATGGTCTTGATCCAATAGTCAGGAATGCCCATCGCCATGCGGTAGTCGAATCCGATGCCGCCGTCCTTGAACGTGCGTGCCAAGCCAGGCATGCCGCTCATTTCCTCGGCAATGGTGATGGCATGTGGGTTGATGTCATGAATCAGCACATTGGCCAGGGTCAAATAGGTGATGGCATTGGTGTCCTCGCCTCCGTTATAATAGTCGTCATAGCTGCCGAAGGCTTGTCCCAGGCCGTGGCTGTAATACAGCATCGAGGTCACGCCATCGAAGCGGAAGCCGTCAAAGCGGTACTCTTTGAGCCAGAATTTGCAATTCGAGAGCAGGAAGTTGAGCACGGCGTTCTTGCCATAGTCAAAGCACAGCGAGTCCCATGCGGGATGCTCACGCTTGTCATCGCCGTAGAAGTACAAGTCGCCAGTGCCGTCAAAGCAGCCCAGGCCCTCGACCTCGTTCTTCACTGCATGGGAGTGGACAATGTCCATGATAACCGCCAGGCCGGCGGCATGAGCATCATCGATGAGATGTTTCAGTTCCTCGGGGGTGCCGAAGCGCGACGACGCAGCATAGAAGCTTGACACATGGTAGCCGAAGGAGCCGTAGTAGGGATGCTCCTGTATCGCCATAATCTGGATGGCATTATAGCCGTCCTTGACAATGCGCGGCAACACGTTCACGCGGAACTCCTCATAGGAGCCAACTCCCTCACGGTTCTGCGCCATGCCGATGTGGCACTCATAAATCAGCAAGGGTGACGTGTTGGGCACAAAGTGCTTTACCTTGAACTCATAGGGAGTCTCAGGATCCCAAACTTGGGCCGAGAAGATGTAGGTCTTCTCGTCCTGAACGACGCGGGTGGCATAAGCCGGAATGCGCTCGCCTTCCCCACCCTGCCAGTGCACACGCAGCTTGTAGAGGTCGCCGTGATGCATGGCACGCTCAGGAAGTTTGATTTCCCAGTTGCCGTTATCCAAGCGTTTCAGCCGATAGGGGGTGCACTCACGCCAATCGTTGAACTGTCCCACCAGATAAATTTCGGTCGCATTGGGCGCCCATTCACGGAACACCCAACCGCCTTCAACACGGTGAAGGCCATAATAATTGTAGGCGTTAGCAAAATCATCAAGATTACCCGTGCCGCCAGTGAGTTCGGCGATTTTGTTCACTGCGTCTTGATGACGACCGTTGATAGCATCGCTATAGGGCTCTAGCCATGGATCATCATTGATGATCGCCAGGTTTTTTTTCTTCCTCATATCGCTCGATTTATTAAAGTGTCAACTACAAAAGTACAAAAAAACGAAAAACCGCCCACTTCTTTGGCCCATTTTTTGCTAAACTGACACGAAATCGATTACAAAATGAAGAAAAATGTGGAGAATTTCACGAATTATTAAAAAAAACAGTAAATTTGCGCTTTTTAGAAGAGACTACTAACAACTAAAACATATTCATAACTATGAGACTAGAAGGAAGACGCGAAAGCGAAAATGTTGAAGATCGCCGTGGGATGGGCACCGGTACCAAGATTGGTCTCGGCGGCATTGGCGGTTTGATTATCGCAGGTTTGATTACCCTGCTCATGGGTGGTAACCTTGGCGATGTCTTGGAACAGGCAAGCGGCATGGGCATCCAGAACGAAGGCACCACGCAGACCAATTTCACCGAGGAGGAACAGCAACTGGCACAGTTTGCCCGCATCATCGAGGCTAGCACCGAGGATGTCTGGTCACAGATTTTCCGCGAGAACGGACTGGGAGAATATCAGCCTCCCACGCTCGTACTCTACACCGGAAGCACCAGCACCGCTTGCGGACAGGGCAGCAAGGCCATGGGCCCGTTCTACTGCTCGGGAGACCAGAACCTCTACATCGACCTGTCATTTTTCCAGACAATGCAGCAGCAGCTGGGTGCAAGCGGCGATTTGGCCTATGCCTACGTCATCGCCCACGAGGTGGGACACCACATCGAGTACTTGACTGGCACACTGCAGCAAGCTCACCAGCGCATGCAAGCCACCAGCCAGTCTAACGCCAACAAGTACAGTGTGCGTCTCGAGCTGATGGCCGACTTCTATGCCGGTGTGTGGGCACATTATGAGAGCAGGATGTTCGGCTCCATCAACGACAAGGACCTGATGGAGGCCATCAAGTGCGCACAGGTAATCGGCGACGACTACTTGCAGAAGCGCGCTCAAGGCTATGCCGTCCCCGAGAGCTTTACCCACGGCACCAGCGAACAACGCATGAAGTGGTTCAAACTCGGTTTCCAGACCGGCGACGTGCGCCGCGCCACCACCTTCCAGGAAAGCGACGCCACCCTCTAACCACACGCTTTGAATTCTAAACCACAAATCATATCGGCAACTTTTTTATAGTTGCCGATTGTTTCTATTGAAAATATACATTTATTTCAAAGAACAATCACTCATTATACTTCCTAAAAATCATTTATTGACCAGGCTTTCAAACATAGAATCATACAGATGACAAAAAAAGTATTCAAGAAAATTGGTGACATATTACTGCTGCCCCTTAAAGAGCATTTCCTTTTTTTTATTTTGCTTTGTGCATTAACAATTAGTGGTCATGTCTTGGGGTACTTTTATGGTAATGGAGAGTTAAATCAAAATGCTGCCATTGCAGTTGTTATGCATTGCATCAGTTTGTCTTATTTAGTCACATTACTCATCAGTGTCATCCGTTCGAGAGTCGTTAGGCAAATCATGCAAACAATGCTCATCCTGTTTGCTGCATTTGATTTCGTCCTAAACTTTTATTGTACAGTCCAATTACATTATATGTTTGATGCAGACATTGCTCTGCTTATGCTTGAAACAAACCCTAACGAAGCCCGAGAATTCTTTTCATCCATGGTGCCCACGTGGATGTTATTGGCGCTAACCGGTATTTTTCTATTACTCCTCTTATTCGGGTGGCTGATTAATCACCATAACCTGAAGCTTAATCTAGGCAAGAAAACAGCCCTTTTGGCATTAGGATTAATCGGCATCTGCATCGCTGGCAACCTTTATCGGTTGGAAGTATGGACATTTGGTCCCATAGGTCCTTTTTATCAATTAACTCAGCATGATAACCCATCAGACCTAAATGATTATTTCTCACATCCTAAACTCACCTTTGATGAAAGAAACAAATTGCCAGACAATGTAGTTCTCATTATTGGTGAATCCTTTACCAGATGCCATAGTTCGTTATATGGTTATGACAAATTGACTAATCCGCATTTCACTGCACTCAAGGACAGTTCCTTGCTTTTTGCTTTTGATAGCATTGACGCTCCTGCACCACAAACGACCATGTCACTCAGGTACATGTTGAGCACATATAGCCTATCCGACGAAAAGAAAGAAAAAAAATGGTACGAATATATCTCACTCATTGAGATGATGAAAGAAAGCGGTTTTGACTGCTTCTGGTTCGGAAACCAAGCTTGTGTCAGCAAGCATAATGGGATATCAAGAATTCTTGCGCAAGCTTGTGATCGTCAATGGATGCTTCAGACTGAAGGAATGATTGATGCCTATGACACCCGATATGACATCGTTTTAGTAGACTCATCCTATCAATTTATCAACCAGCTCAACCAAAAGAAGAATCACAATTTCCTCATCTATCACATGATGGGATCTCACTTTGATTACAGCAAACGTTATCCAAAAGAATTTGCCAAGTTCTCGAAGAATGATTATCTGACCGAACCTCAAAACCATCGGGAAATATTAGCGATATATGATAACTCACTTTACTACAATGATTATGTGGTCAGCAGAATAATGGATTTATTTAAAGACACTGAATCTATTGTTATTTATCTCCCTGATCATGGACAAGTCATGTACCGCGACCCAAGCAATCCCGACTATTATTCACACGGAACTGGTAATCCCGTTGCTCATGCCTTAGGTATAGATATCCCGTTCTTTGTCTATGCTTCTCCTTTATTCCAGCAGAAGCATCCCGATGTCATGGAGCGCATTAAAAACCGTCAGGAGCATCCCAAGAGTTGGAACAGCGAAGACCTCCCCTATTTCATCATGGACTTGATTGGTGTGAAAACCATCAACGGTGAGGAAGTCCGCCCCAGATCAGTACTGAATTAGGTTTCCACTCTGCACAATTGCTAACGTGGCCTTCGACAGCATTTGCCAGAGGCCACAGTTTTTATTATCAATCTATTATCGTTTAACGATGGCGGTGAAGGTGCGGCCGCTGTTGATTCCCAGGCGGCGAGCCGAGAAGAAGCGGACATGCTCGCAGCGGGAGCAATGCTGTGAAATGACGATGGATTCGGCTGGCAATCCGGCAGCAATGAGCGCGGCTCGGTTTGCAGCCCGAAGGTCGATGTGCGCCTTGCCTGTCGCTACATTGCGCTTGACAATAGCGTCCAAGTCAAAACCGGTTTGTCCGAAGGCTTTCACCACCTCGTCACCCACCTCAAAGCAGTCTTGACAGATGCTGGGGCCCATGGCGGCCTGTATTCGGCTGGGGTCAGCCCCCTGACGGCACATCTCATCGACCACTAGCTTGACGATGCGGCCTGCCGTGCCCCGCCAGCCGGCATGAGCAGCGGCAATGACTCCATTCTGCCCGTCAACCAGGACGATGGGGACGCAGTCGGCCGTGTTCACCCCGATGACCACACCTGTCAAGGTGGTCACCAGCGCGTCAACACCTTCCAACACCTCTTCTTGCTTGTCGATATCCAACGAGCGAAACTTCTCGTCAATCACCGCCACACGGCAGGAGTGGACCTGCCTGGGCATCACCAAGTCATCAAGTTCCACACCCAGCTGCATTGACAGCTCGATGCGGGCATTAAGCACCCGCAGGGCATCGTCGCCCACATAGTCACACAGGTTCACACCCGAATAGGGATTGCGACCATCCACCTCGCCACGTGTTGTCGAGAAGGCCTCAACACCCTGGACAGGCTTCCCAAAATCCAATATCTCCAATTCCATAATTATCGACAAAGGTAATAAAATATCCAAGAGCAATCAATAATAGTCAGCAAAAAGCAGTACCTTTGCACTCATGACGCTCAATTCTGTCACCATATTGAATTACAAGAACATCGCCGAGGCCCGGCTGGAGTTCTCGCCCAAGCTCAACTGCCTTATCGGCAACAATGGCCAGGGCAAGACCAACGTGCTCGACGCCATCTACTACATGAGCATGTGCCGCAGTTTTGCTTCGACGGGCGACAACAGTGCGGTCATCCGTCATGGCGAACCCTACATGATGCTGCAGGGCTGTTACACACGCTGCGAGACACCGCTCGAGGTGAGCGTGGCGCTGCAGCGCGGCAAACGCAAAGTCGTGCGTCGCGACGGCAAGGAGTACCAGCGCTTGAGTCAGCACATTGGGTTATTGCCCGTGGTGATGGTTTCTCCCATGGACTGGGACCTGGTGCGCGGCAGCGGAGAGGAGCGTCGCCGTTTCATGGACCTGATCATTTCGCAAAATGACAACGAGTACCTCGATGCGCTCATCCGTTACAACAAGGCCGTTGAGCAGCGCAATGCCATGATCAAGAAAGAGATGCGCGACCCGTTGCTCTACGAGACCGTGGAGAGCGAGATGGCGCGGCAAGCCACCCTGTTGCATCATCGCCGCAGCCAGTGGGTTGAGCAGTTCTTGCCCATCTTCATGCACTACTACAACGCGGTCGCCGGCGAGGGTGAGACCGTCAAAATGGAATACAAGAGCCATCTGAACGAGGGCACGATGACCGACCATCTGGCTGTGACTCGCGAACGTGACTTCATCCTGGGATACACCACTCGAGGCATACACCGCGATGACCTGGAACTGATGCTCAACGGCTACCCGATGCGACGCACGGGAAGCCAGGGACAGTGCAAGACCTACACCATAGCACTGCGGTTGGCGCAATTTGACTTTCTCAAAGCCAACAACCCCGCGGTGCCCATCCTGCTGCTTGACGATATCTTTGACAAACTCGACGCCAGGCGCGTGGAGCGCATCGTCGATGTCGTGTCAAGCGACCGCTTCGGCCAGATCTTCATCACCGACACCAACCGCACCCACCTCGACGAAATCGTGGCACGTCACGGTGGCGGCCATTGCCTCATGAATGTCGAGAACGGCACAGTCAGCAATTTGAATGGAGGAGAAACGGCATGAAACGTACCGAGGCTAAGAACATCGGGCAAATCATCAATGATCTGCTCAAAAAAGAGAATCTGGATGTAGCTCTTGACGAGCACCGCGCCAGCGCCCTGTGGCCCCAAATCGTGGGCGACGGCATCAACCGCTACACCATCAAGCGCTATGTCAAGGACGGTGTGATGACCGTGCATCTTTCATCGGCATCACTGGCCAACGAGCTCATGCTCAACCGTGCCGCCATCATCCGTCGCATCAACGAGGCCCTGGGCCGCGAAATTCTCCACGAAATCATCTTCAAATAAACTACAAGAACACAAACAATATGAACCACGCTATCGAAGCCCAATATCCCTTCAAGTGCGTCACACCGCTGCAACTGCGTTTTAATGACGTGGATGCATTGGGACATGTCAATAACTCGGTCTACTTCCAGTTTTTTGATTTGGGAAAGACACAGTATTTCAAAGGATTGAACGTGCAAAGCGACATCGACTGGCGTCGTCCCACGGTCATCATCGCCAACGTGAACTGCAGTTTCCTCGTGCCCACACTCTTCAACGAGCCTGTCGAGGTGCTCACACAGTGTGCCCACCTGGGCAATAAGAGCCTGACGCTGCTGCAGCACTTGGTCAACAGCGATACCCGTGAGTTGAAATGCACTTGCGCCACCGTGATGGTCAACCTGGCCCCCGAGACCAACCAGCCCTCACCCATTCCGCAGGTGTGGCGCGATGCCATCATCGCCTTTGAGGGTCACGAGTAAATCTGTCCGATAAAGAGATTATTGCTTCTGCAATTTTAACTTTTTCCGTGCTTTCCTTGTAACGAGATAATTGATTACAAGGCCTATCAAAAAGAACATAACCGCCCACAACAGACATGCTGCAGAATAACCATATCTGAAGTACGTTTTCTGTGTTTCCGAAATATCGGCTCCCTGAAACAAAGTTTTCACATCAATGTCAAATGCAAAGAGCATCCCAGCTCCAGCTAATAAAAGCACAGTGATATAAACAAAACCACAACGCCACAAGGTGCCCCAAAGCCCATAGCCGAACAGGTACATATAAACAATGATGTAATAGACCCCGTAAACCAAAAGGATAATGTAAGAATAGACAATATAATCTACAGCCGCTAATGGAATAATCAGGAAACCCAAGACCACCATAATAACCGCGAGGAAGACCTGGATAAAGAAGCCTTCGGGCAAGGTGTGAGCCGTGTGACGGGGGGAGTAACGGAACAAACACCAGGTGGGCAAGACGGCGAGCAACGCCATGAACAATGAAAACCAACTGTAATTATTCTTCGACCAATTCATGAAGTCTTCAAACGCTCTCACGCCTGCAACATCGTATTCGATTTCAGCTATCGATATGCCCAACACATTAGGGAGCAACCAATAGTAAACCATGGAGTAAACCACCGCAATGATAAACAGCATTTTCACAGGCGGGAAACTCACCTGACGCTTACCGTCGATGTAGTCACCAATGATGTGGCCAGGCCGCAGCAGCAATTGCCAGACAGAATAGATCAGTGAACGTGTCCCAAGGCCCCAGATGTCCATGATGCCCTGGTGGACACTTCGCCAACCTATGCGGCCCATGCCCGCCTTTTGGGAACAAATGGGACAAAAGTTACCGGTAAATTCGCTGCCGCAGTTGCTGCAATGTTGCACCTCGTTGGATTTGAGTTTAAATTCAAACGGCTGTTCCTGCCACTGCCTGAAGCGATAGTATTTTTCTTTGAGTTGTTCAGAATTCATCTTGATAAAGTTGTATTTGACTGTGCAAAAATAACACTCTTTTTACCATTAGACACAACCAAGTCCCAAAAAGCTACAATAAAAACTGAAAACTGAAAACTGAAAACTGAAAACTATTTCGTACCTTTGCACATCCCGAACCGCCACATGCCGCTAACATGGTCATTCAAGCATCAATGCATGACATCATGGAGGCCGAAATGATGGCCTGCTTGACCGTAGCTGAGCATCAGGGACAGAATCACAAGTAACACCGAGTGACAACAATGAGAAAAATTATAGCCATCGGCGAATCGGTGCTCGACACCATCTTCAAGGACGACCAACCCGTGCGTTCCTTCATGGGCGGACGCATCGCCAACACGGCAGCCATTCTCGGCACCATGCACCTTCCTGTTGCCATGGTGAGCGAGTGCTGTGCCGACAGTGTGGGTGACATCATCATCAACTACCTCACACGCCACAATGTCAACGTGACCTCCATCGATCGTTACACCGAGGGGTCGACATCGCTTTCGGCTATTTTCAACGAGGGCGGCAAGGACAAACTGGTCAACTACGGGGTCTATCCCAAAAATCGCTTTGACGTGGTGTGGCCGCGCATCGACGAGGACGATATCCTGCTGTTCGGCTCGCTGTATGCCATCACCGAGCCGCAACGCGCAGCGTTGTTCGAACTCGTGAAGTATGCCGTGGAACGCAAGGCCATCATCATCTATTTGCCGGGCTTCCAGCATGGCATCGGTTTCCACATTGCCCACGTCATGCCAGCCATTCTCGAGAACCTGGAGGTGAGCGACCTGGTCATCGCCCACGAGCGCGACCTGCGCGACGTGTTCCCCAACGAGACGCCCCAACAGGCCTTCACCAACCATGTCGAGTTTTATTGCGACAATTACCTGCACATCAATCCCGACTTGACGGTTACCCGTTTCAACAAGGGTGGCCGTGCGGTACCCCACCCCGCCATCGGCGTGCCTAATCAGCACATGCTGGGTTGGCAGGCAGGTTTCACAGCCGGTGTCATCTACGGACTGTTGAAGAACGAGGTGACCCACGCCAACGTCCATCAGCTGCCGCGACCGGCATGGGCCGACATCGTCACCAGCGCGCAGGCCATCGCCGCTGCATGCGCCAACCCCGACAACTGCATCGACGAGACGCTCGCTGCACGCTATGCCACTGACCTAAACGCCTAAAGCTCCGTACTGCATGAATCCACTGCCCGTCAACATCGCATTGCCACATTTCAAGAACGACATGACCATTGCTCAGGCTCAGATGGTCGCCACTGGTGCAATGCCGCCCACCAAGGGGCTTGACCAAAACATTGTCACCGAGATGCAGATGTGCTATGTGGATTACCTCATCACCAACAAGCGCGACCTGGAGGCCGAGCAAGCCATCGAGGAGTTCATCTATGATGACGAACGCATGATGCAACTGCCCGAGCAACACGCCGCATGGCTGTGGCTCGCACGCATGGCGCTGCTCATCGATGGTGGGAACCCCTCTCTGTCGCTGGGCGCCGCCGAGAATGCCCTGCTCGTGCTGTCAGGACACCAGGGCAAGAAAACCGAGGACTTCCATGCCATCGTGGCATCGCTGCTCTATAACCTGGCGCTCGCCCACCACGATATGGGTGACAACAGCCGTGCAGCCAAGGAGTTGACCAAGGCGCAGCAACTGCTTGAACGCCTCGCCAAGCGCAACGAGGCACGTTTCTCGGCCATGCTGCTCATGGCGGTAGAGGCCTCCACCGAGGTCATCAAGTCCAAGACCAAGCAGATGAACGTGCTGGCCCACTACCAGAGCGCCAGCGAACTCTACATGAAAGAGCTCGACAGTGGCGACGCCAACGCGACTCGCACGGCGATGTCCAACCTTGTCGACACCCTGGGCAAGGAGGGCGACATCATGCTCGAGATGGGAAACGGACGCAACGCCGTCAAGTACTACACCAAGGCTTTGCGCTACCAGAAAAAGCTGGGCGAGAAGATGGGACACCGCGAACTCACGCTATCCATCGGCCTGGCCAAGGCCCTCATGCGGCTCATCAACCGTCGTGCCGCTGCCGAGCAACTCCTGCGGTCGCTGCTGCCGCTGGCCCAACGGCTCGATGCCACAGCCGAGGTGCACGAAATCCAAGACCTACTCAACAACAAGAATAAAAACATGAACATCATGTCATTGCTCAAGAGCATCTTTACAGTTGCCCTCATCATCATGGGCACTCTAGGCATGCAGGCCCAACTCATCGTGGGACACCGCGGCTCGCAATGGGGTGTGGAGAACACCCGTGCCGCCTTCATCAACGGCGCCAATGCTGGCGCCTGGGGACTGGAATGCGACATCCGCGTCGATGCCGACGGCACCTTCGTCATCAGCCATGACGACAGCTACAAGCGTCTGGGCGGCCCCGAGACCAAGATTGCCGACATGCCCTCCGCCACTGTCCTTTCCACCCCGTTGACGCACAAGCGCCACGGCATCACCTATGCCGGCACGCCGTGCACACTGGGCGAGTTCCTCGACATCTGCAACGAGTACAACGTTGTGCCGGTCATCGAGGTGAAGGTCTGCACCAGCATCCACAGCAACACCAAGGCCGAAAACGAGCCCGTCTTTGACGGCATCCCCGCGCTCATCAACCTCATCGATCAGAAAGGGTTAACCGACAAGGCGGTCATCATCTCGTTCATGCCCGGCGTGGTGGACTTCATCCACCGTCATTACCCCGACATCACCGTGCAGGTGCTGGCAGGTGAGGAAGACGGCTCAGTCATGGAATGGGTCGAGTGGTGCAAGCAGTACAAGATGGACCTGGATGTCGTGCACACCATCGTCACCCAAGAGGCCGTGGACGCCATGCATGCTGCCGGCCTCAAGGTCAATGTGTGGACCGTGGACAAGGTCGAGGACTTTGAGCGCGTCAAGGCCATGGGAGTGGACTTCATCACTACCAACGCGCGATTCCCGAAAGAACTCTAATAGAATAACCGCTAATAGCCACTATAAAAACTATAGACACTATAGTTTCTATTATCAATCATGTCAACTCAACTGAATAAAAACGAGGGCTCAAACGCCCTTCACACCCTCCCCCATGTGGACGGCCTCACCGTGGGCATCGTCTGTGCCGAGTGGAATGACCAGATTACAGGCGCGCTGTTGCAAGGCGCTCTTGACCTATTTGAGAAAGAAGGCTACGAAGACATCACCGTGGCCCATGTGCCCGGCACTGTGGAACTGACCTTTGGCGCCGCTCAGATGGCGCGCACTGGCCGCTACGACGCCGTCATCATGATTGGTTGCGTCATCCGTGGCGGCACACCGCACTTCGATTATGTGTGCGACAGCGCCACCCAGGGCTGTGCCTACCTGAACGCGACGCAACAAGTGCCCATCATCTTCTGCGTCCTCACCACCGACGATCTGCAGCAGGCCCTCGACCGTGCCGGCGGTGCCCTGTGCAACAAAGGTACCGAGGCTGCCGAAGCCGCCATCAAAATGGCCCACTTCGCCCAAAACTTTGGCCACTAAACCTTCCCCGGCAACGCCAGCCGCCATCTTTCAACAACTGAACATTCTGATTCTTCTGAGGGCATCTGCACCCCAATTCAAACGGTGAATTTAACGGATTAAACAAATGGCATCTGCTGCCCGTATGGGCGACAGATGCCACTGATACACTTTTACACGCGCCGAAAGGCGCTAATACACCCATACACAGCGGCGCTAGCCGCGCCATACACCGCGGGCTTAAGCCCGATTGAAATAGCTTTTCATCAGTTTTTTGACTCTGGGGCTCAGGGTGATGATGGTGAACATGGTGCAGAGGGCCATCAGAGCGAAGGCCAAGTCCATGATGCTGACCATGACTTTAAGGGGAATCATCGCAGCCACGACAATCATTGCCAGGTAATAATAATTGTACCACTTGACATTGTGGGCACCAAAAAGGTAGTTGGTGCACTTTTGTCCGTAGTAGCTGTAGGAGAACATCGTCGAGAAGGCGAAGAAGAAGACAATCACCATGAGCAGCAGGTGACCGATGCCAGGCAGCAGCTGTCCCCAGGCGCCCAGGGCGACATACAGGCCCTTGGGGTCGGTCAGGCCGACGTAGTTGCCGGCAATGATGATGGGAATGGAGGTCAAGGTGCACACCAGACCCGAATCGATCGCGGGGCCGAGCATGGCAATGAGGCCCTCGCGGATGGGGTCGGTGTTCTTGCTGGCACCGTGCATCATCGAGGCGGTACCCACACCGGCCTCGTTGACAAAGGCGGCACGACGGGCACCCGTCAAGGCGACATAGGCAAAGGCACCGAAGCCTGCCTCCATGCTGAAGGCGCCCTCAAAAATCTGACCGAACACGCCGGGAATGGCACGCAAGTTCATCGCCATGATGACCAACACCAAGATGAGGTAGAGAATCACCATCACGGGCACGATGCGCGAGGCGAACAGCGCGATGCGCTTGATGCCTCCCAGGATGACAGCACCCACGATGGCCACCATCACCAGGCCCATGATGAAACGCAGCGTGAGCGTGTTCTCGATGCCCATGGGTGTGGTGAACACCGTGGTCACCGACTCCACCAACTGGTTGGCCTGCATGAAGCACAGCGTGCCCACGAGGCCAAAGATGGAGAACGCCACGGCCAGCGGTTTCCACTTCTCGCCCAGTCCCTTGGTGATGATATACATGGGACCGCCCTGCACCTCACCGGCACTGTCGCGTCCCTTGTACATGATGGACAGCGTGCCCTCAAAGAACTTGGTGCTCATGCCCACCAGGGCGCTCACCCACATCCAGAAAACTGTGCCCGGGCCGCCGATGGATAAGGCGATGGCCACACCGGCGATGTTGCCCATGCCCACGGTGGCAGCGATGGCGCTCAACAGGGCCTGCACCGAGCTGATCTGTCCCGACTGCTTGCCCTGGTCACTCGCCTGCTTGTCGCGCAAGGCGCGCATCGCCCACGGCAATCGCCTGATGGACACCGCTCCCGAGAAAATAAACAGGAACAATCCGCCGCCAATGAGCAGAAAAAACTCAGGGTAGCCGCACACAGCGTCGCTGGCAGCCACGATCCAATCACTCAATGCCTCCAAAACATTTCCCATGATATATTTCACGATTATAGTTAAAGCCCTCAAAGGTACAACTATTTTCCCAATCCCACACACTCCCACCCACGCAGGTTGCCCAAATCCATCACAAAAAGCGGGCTGAAGCCCGCGAAGAGCGAGGAGAGAGTAACGAGGAGAGAGAGCAGGAAGAGAGAAGAGAGAGGAGCGAACGCGGATGCTAACTCCTAACTCCTCATTCCTGACTTCTAACTCCTAACTTCTAACTCCTCATTTCTAACTCCTAACTTCAATTAGTTCAATTTGTGTAATTTGTAGTTTTAATGAATCATAGTTTAAAAACAAAAACGAGACCGCTCTCGCTGCCTCGTTTCTGCGCTTCTTCTTGGACTTGAACCAAGGACCCCCTGATTAACAGTCAGATGCTCTAACCAACTGAGCTAAAGAAGCAATTTACTCTTAATTAATCCTTTTATCATTATGTCCTGCGCTTCTTCTTGGACTTGAACCAAGGACCCCCTGATTAACAGTCAGATGCTCTAACCAACTGAGCTAAAGAAGCTTTTCAGCACCTTTGCGGCAAACCCTGCCGAAAAATGCGGTGCAAAGTTACTGCCAAAATTTGAACTGTGCAATAATTTTTGCAAAAAACTTGCTTTTTTTCATAGCCAAAGTTTTTTTTATGCCGCTATTGCAGCGGTAATTCATGGAATAGTAGTATTTTTGGCTGTTTATTTAGACAAGCAGAAATGAAGAAGACACTGAGATTCCTTGCCTGGACCTGCCTGGCCATTGCGCTGGCCTCCCCCATGGCTCTTGCCGACAACGATAAAGACGTGAATGATGACGCGGCTGTGGCACGCAGTCTGGATATCTTCAACTCGCTTTACAAGGAGTTGAACACCTTCTATGTCGATACTATCGATGCGCAGAAGGCTATCGAGAATGCCATCAACGCGATGCTCGACGACATCGATCCCTATACCGAGTACATTCCCGCCAAGGAGGCCGATGAGTTCATGACCATCAGCACTGGCGAGTATGGCGGCATTGGCAGCTACCTGATGGAGCGCACCGTGGACGGCAAGAAAGGCGTCTACATCAGCGGCCCCTATGAGGGCAGCCCCGCGGCGCGTGCCGGACTGAAAACAGGTGACCGCATCATCATGATTGACGGCGACAGCACTGCCGGATGGGCCAGCGACCAGGTGAGCAAGCGCCTCAAGGGACAGGCCAACACCCACCTGACGGTGACCGTCGTGCGTCCCTGGGAAGAGGACAGCATCAAGACCTTCTCGTTCAACCGCGAGACCATCAGCGTCAATCCTGTCCCCTACTACGGCGTGACACGCGACAACATCGGCTACATCGACCTGACGACGTTCAACGAGAAGTCGGCGCAGCAAGTGCGCGACGCGCTCATCGAGTTGAAAAAGGACCCCAGGGTGAAGAACATCGTGCTCGACTTGCGCGGTAACGGCGGCGGCATCGTCGAGGGCGCCATCCAGATTGTGGGCTGCTTTGTGCCCAAAGGCACTCAGGTGCTGCAGATGCGTGGACGCGACAAGTCCAGCGAACGCACCTACAAAACCACCGTTGACCCCGTGGACACCGACATTCCTCTTGCCGTGCTCATCGACGGCGGATCGGCCAGCGCCAGCGAGATCACCGCGGGCGCCTTGCAGGATCTGGACCGCGCTGTCATCATCGGCTCACGATCCTTTGGCAAGGGACTGGTGCAGACCACACGCAACCTGCCCTATGACGCGATGCTCAAGGTGACTATCGCCAAGTACTACATCCCCAGCGGACGCCTCATCCAGGAGGTGGACTATGGCAACCGCAATGCCGACGGCACCTACAAGAAGACCACCACCGACAGCACAGCGCGCGTTTTCCACACCGTTCATGGTCGTGAGGTGCGCGAGGGCGGCGGCATCGACCCCGACATCAAAATCGAGCCGCGGGAGCTCAAGCGCATCGTCTATAACATCATGCGCGACCATTGGGACTTTGACTTCGCAACACGCTATGTCGCACAGCACCATGATATCCCCGCTCCTGCCGACTTCGTGATCACCGACGAGATCTTTAACGAGTTCAAGGAGTTTATCGATCCCGCAAAGTTCGAGTATGACAAGGTGTGCGAACAGCAACTCGCCACCCTGCGCAAGACCGCCACTGCCGAGGGCTATATGAACGACTCCACCAAGGCTGTCTTTGACCACCTTGAGTCATTGCTCAAGCATGACCTCGACCACGACCTTGACCTGCATCGTCGCGACATCTCCTATCTGCTGGGTCAAGAAATCATGGACCGTCTTTACTACCAGCACGGACAGGTACAGCACTCCATCAAGGACGACGACTACCTCGACAAGGCCAAGGAGATGTTCGACAAATCGGGCGAGTACAACCGCATCCTCAACCTCAAGACCAGCAAAAAAACATCTCGGCGATAACGCGATTTTTCCGATAATGTGATTTTTTGCCCAAATTTTTTGCCGATAATGTGATTTTTCGGGGAAAAATCTTCCCGATAATGTGATTTTTTGATTGTTTTTGCTGCCGATAATGTGATTCATCCATTCTATATGCTCAAGAGAAAAATTGATAACATATTGATAGACTGGAAGAACCGACCCGATCGAAAGCCATTGATTGTACGTGGAGCCCGCCAGGTTGGAAAAACCATGTCGATACAAAACTTCGCTCAACAGCAATATGCCCATGTTGTTGAAATCAACTTTGCACTCCAGAGCCAATATAAAAAGATTTTTGATGACGGATATGAAGTTGATTCTATAACCAAGAACATAACACTGATTAATCCCAACCACATTTTTGTGCCAGGAGAGACATTGATTTTCTTTGACGAACTTCAAGCATGTCCCGACTGTGCTACAAGCTTGAAGTCCTTCAAGACAGATGGCAGATATGATGTCATCTGTTCGGGTTCACTAATGGGTGTTTACTATCAGCAGATAGAATCAAATAGCGTTGGCTTCAAGGAAGATTTCACCATGCATTCCATGGATTTTGAGGAATTTCTGTGGGCATGTGGTTTTGATGAAACACTCACCGATGATATGTTTGACCACATGCTTGAAGTGAGGCCTCTGTCATCCTTGATGATGGAGCAAATGACAGAACTCTTTCGCAACTATATGGTGCTAGGAGGCATGCCCGAGGTAGTCAATACCTACGTCACACAGCACAATTTCAGCGGCACGCTGTCGCTCCAGCGACAGCTACTGCTCGACTACGAGGAAGACATCACCAAGTATGCAATAGGCATTGAAAAAGCCAAGGTATTAGCAGTCTATCGCCATATTTCGACTTTTCTCGGTAAAGAAAACAAGCGTTTCCAAATCACCAAACTCACACCCAGTGCCCGCAACAGAGCCTATATTGGCGCTATAGAATGGCTTGACAATGCCGGCATCATCAACGTGTGTTATTGTATGCACGAGCTGGCATTGCCCCTCAAGGGCAACTACGACCCCAAACTCTACAAGGTCTATT
This sequence comes from uncultured Bacteroidales bacterium, assembly GCA_902784675.1. Taxonomy (GTDB): domain Bacteria; phylum Bacteroidota; class Bacteroidia; order Bacteroidales; family Muribaculaceae; genus Sodaliphilus. Next base: position 27,058 of record CACZVR010000024.1, read on the forward strand.
ACCGAGATACAGGACTGCTGATAGCTTCACTAGACGAAGAGGCCCAGGAAGACCTGCGCAATAACAAGAACTTCGCAACTTACAAGGGAGCAATCTATGAGAACATTGTGGCCGATATGCTAGCGAAACAGGGCTATAACCTCTATTATTATCGCGATGAAAAGTCATCGTTAGTGATGGATTTCTTTGTCCGCAGTGCCAACCACCTGTGGCCTATAGAGGTCAAAGCAAGTAATACGACCAGCGCTTCGCTCAAGCGATTGTGCGATCCTAATACAATCGCAATGCATCCAGACATCAAGTGGGGAATCAAGTTATGTGCAGCCAATATTGGGTTCAATGGTCGTTTTTACACCTTTCCTTATTTCATGACGTTCCTGCTCAAGCGATGGTTGCGTGAGCAAGAATAGCCCATTAGCAAACCAGGAAGGTAATGTCACATAAAAAAGATTTGTGTGACATTAGTGCTATACGCATCACAAAAACAAAGAGCCAATCAGTTGTCATTCAACTGATTGGCTCTTAATTCTGGTACTCCCGCTGGGAATCGAACCCAAATCTAAGGTTTAGGAAACCTCCATTCTATCCATTGAACTACAGGAGCATCAATGAAAGTCGGCTGGCACATGGCTTGGCGCTGTGGCCAGCCGACTTGATTCATTTCAAGAATTACTTCTTGGCGGTAGCAAGCGCTGCCTCCTTCTTGTCGCTGCGACGGGCAATCCAGTAAGCCACGGGCGAAGCGATGAACAGTGAGGAGCAGGTACCGATGATAACACCGAGGATCATCGCGAAGATGAAGCTGCGGATTGACTCACCACCGAATACCAACATGATGATCAGCACGAGCAAGGTCGTGATAGAGGTCATCATCGTACGTGACAGGGTGCTGCACAACGCCTTGTTGAAGGTGGTGTAGAGATCCTGCTTGGGATAGAGCTTGCGGTACTCACGCACACGGTCGAACACAACCACGGTATCGTTCACCTGATAACCGATAACGGTCAGGATAGCGGCGATGAACGTCTGGTCAATCTCCATTGAGAAGGGCAGCAAACCATGCAGGTTATAGAAGCCGATCACCACGAACGAGGTGAAGGCAACGGCTGCCAATGCGCCGATAGAGAAGGCAATGTTGCGGAAGCGGAACAGGATGTAGAGTGCCATAGCAAGCAGTGAGAACAGCACAGCCCAGATGGCCTGGCGGGTCATATCGCTTGCGATGCTCGGGCCCACGGTCTCGCTCGAGACGATGCCCACGCTCTCGTTTGACATGCTGAAGTCATTCTTGCTCATCGAACCGAGATCACTCTTCAGACCCTCGTAGAGCTTAGCGACGATTTCGTCGTCAACGCCCTCGGCAGTGTCCTCGATCTTGTAGTTGGTCGAAACGCGAACCTTGGTGTCGTTATCGATGGTGATCACCGAGGTGGTAGCACCGGGGAACTGCGACTCCAGCTGCGACTCCAGCGTCTGGGTCGAAACGGGATGGTCAAATTGCACAACATAGTTGCGACCACCCGAGAAGTCGATACCACGGTTCAGACCACGCAGGCCGAACAATGCACCCATGATCACGAGGAGAGCCAGAACAACGATAGCGGTCTTCTTGGCAGCGCCCATGAAGTCGAAGTTCACATTCTCCATCAGGTGACGAGTCAGGCTGGTGTTGAAGGTCATCTTGTCGAAGGTGCCCTTGTTCACGAAGTGCTCCATCACGAGGCGGGTTGCAAACACTGCAGTGAAGAACGAGCAGCAAATACCGATTACCAGGGTAACGGCAAAACCGCGGATGGGACCGGAACCGAGCAGAATCAGGATGATACCGGTGATGATGGTGGTCAAGTTGGAGTCGAAGATGGCCGAGAACGCGTTCTTGTAACCATCGCTGACAGCAGCCTTGAGACCCTTACCGGCACGCAATTCCTCCTTACAACGCTCGAAGATAAGCACATTGGCGTCCACCGCCATACCCAGCGTCAGCACAATACCGGCGATACCAGGCAAGGTGAGCACACTCTGGAACGAGGCGAGGATACCGATGGTGAAGAAGAGGTTCATGATCAGACCGAGGATGGCGATCGAGCCAGCCTGCCAACCATAGGCGAACCACATGAAGAGCATCAACAGACCCAAGGCAATAGCGAACGAGCGGAGACCCTTGGCGATGGATTCCTTACCCAGCGACGGGCCAATCACACTCTCACTGGCAACGTTGACACGTGCCACCATCTTACCAGACTCGAGCACGTTAGCAAGGTCACCAGCCTCCTCAACGGTGAAGCGGCCACTGATCTGTGAACGACCACCGTCAATCTGGCTATTAACATTGGGGAATGAATAAACCTGGTCATCGAGGACAATGGCGATGGCCTTACCGATGTTCTCACCGGTGATGCGGCTCCACTGACGGGCGCCCTCATCGTTCATGGTCATCGAAACCACCTGACCCTGCAGATTGTCAAACTCGCTGCTGGCACGGGTAACGACGTCACCGTTCAGGACGGGCTGGCCGTTCAAGGTGCGCAATGCGACGAGCTGGAAGGCCTCATGGCCACCCTGCATCTCGGCGGGCTTAACGGTCCAAGCCAACTTCAGGTCGGCGGGCAGGATCGTCTTGGCAAGCGGTGAGTGGATGATGGCGTTGACAGCAGCAGTGTCACCAACACTCACATAACCCACAACGGGCGAACCGGCTTGTGCACTTACCAGGGCCTCAAAACCGGTGAGCTGGGCCAAAGTCAACGACTCTTCACCCTTCTTGGTATCGGCAGCCTTGGGCTCGGCCTTGGGAGCAGGCGCAGCAGCCTTGGCGGTGTCAACTGCAGCAGCAGTTGCATCGGCAGCAGTGGTGTCGGCGGGGGCATCAGCAACGGTCACGTTAGCCTTTGCCTGATCGCTGAGCTGACGCAGCGGGCCAGCGATGTCGGCCAGTGTGTAGGTCAAATAGAACTCCAGGTTAGCGGCGCCCTGCAACAGCTTGCGAACGCGCTCAGGCTCCTTCACACCAGGGAGCTCGAGCAGGATGCGACCCGTGCTCTGCAACTTCTGGATGTTGGGCTGAACGACGCCGAAGCGGTCGATACGGTTGCGCAGCACCTTGTAGGAGTTGTCGACCATGGCGTTCACCTCATCGTTAAGGATATTCTGAACCTCGCCATCGTTAGCATTGGGTTTCTCCTTGATGCGCTCAATGCCGCGGAAAATCTGAGCCAGATTGCCCTCGGGAGCCAGCTTCTTGTACTCCTTGCAGAAGGAGCCCACAAAGTCGTCCTGAGCGGTGCGGTTCTTTGCCACATTGTCGATGGCTTGGTTAAACTTCTTGTCTGGATTATTGTTCGCGAGCGCGCGCAAGATGTCGGGCACCGAGATCTGCAGTGTCACGTTCATACCACCCTTCAAGTCAAGGCCAAGGCCCAACTCTTTCTCACGAACCTGCTGGAAGGTATAGTATCCAAGATACACCTTCTCGTTGGCGAGGGAGTCCAGATACTCATTCAATGCTGTCTTGTACTTTGAGTTGCTGGTATCGGCGCTCTTGATGCCAGCAGCGGCAAGTGCCTTCTGCTCTGCCTTGTTCTGGTAGTGATTGCTCACAAACGTGAACGACAGGTAGAATGCGCAAATCAACAACAGTGCATAAGTAAGGACTCTAATAAAACCTTTAGTTTGCATTTGATTTGTTAATTATTTAATTAAATTTTGTTAAATTTCGCTTCATTTGACTTTTTCAGCCTGCAAATATACATCATTTTCTTCAAGTGAGACATAAAAAATTCATTTTTTCAGTCACACCTCATTAATTTTGGGGATTTTACGACTCTATTCGACCTTTTTTTCAGCCATTTTGGTAGCGTCTTGCACTTGTACGGCTCCAAACACCTTTCAACCGAAAAAGTTAAAAAAAGAGGTACCGACATGGGACTGATCCGTCCTGTCGGCACCTCGAATCGGGTTTAGTACAATCAATTTGCTCAGATTTCTATTTCTTCTTGATTGTAGCCGTCATCCCAAGACGATAGACGTCAGGATTGAGACGAGAGCGACAACAATCACGGTTGCAGTGGCGACAAAAGCTTGAGGTTCCATAATCTTGAAAGTTTTTAATGTCGGCGAATGAAGCTGATGCTCATTTTGGCTTTCCTGAAAATCATTTCATTCGCCGACAGGTGGTTAACATACTATTTGTTGAGATAATCCTGGTAGAGTCCCTGGAGCTCGACCGGGGTGATGCCCACGGCCTTGAGTTGACCCAGGAAGTAGTCCATTTCGCCCTGCATGAGCTGCTCACGGCGCGAAGCCACGATTTTCTCCTTGGCTTCGGGGCTCACGAAGTAGCCCAGTCCACGCTTGGTGTAGATCACACCGCTCTGCTGCAGGTGGTCGTAGGTGCGCGCAACGGTGTTGGCGTTGACCTCGATCTCGGCGGCGAGTTCTCGCACGCTCGGCACTTTGCCCTCGGGGGTCAGGGTTCCTGACAGGATCTGGTCCCCGATGCGGTCTGCAATCTGCAGATAAATCGCTTTATTATCCTTGAAATTCATAGTTCTATTCTTTAGTTATTTCCACCACTTGAGTGAAACGACATCTTTACGCTTGAACAGGAACCAGGCCAGGCCAAAGAACACGATAGCCTGCAAGCAGCTCCAAACAACCATGCTCATCGAGAAACTACCGTGCATCACAAAGTCATAGAACCACCGGGAGAAAGCTTCCATATCACCAAAGCCGAGTGCGATGGGCATGGCAATCAGGAACAGCGCGAACTCGACAGCATAGAGTGCGGCAAACGTCTTGAGTGCCGACAAGCGAGGCCACACCACGCTGCCAAGCAGGAACAGTCCGGCGTTGGCAATCAAGCCGATCCACATGGCTATCGACATGAAGTTGGTAATGTGGTTCACACTTTCCAATTCATCAAAGGCTCTCACAGTTTCGGAAACGCTGTTCAAGAAATTGATAGGACCAGGGACAATGAACGAGTCACTCTTGAACCACCACAAGGCAGCGATGCGGGTCAAGTCGGCCAGTTGAGCGCAGATAAAGTAGGCTACTGTCATTCCCACCACATAGATGAGCACGTTGACCAGGAACTTCTCGAGCGTCGAGGATGGCGAGGAGAGATAGTGAGTGCGGCCGGCTTTGGTCTTCAGATTCTTGAAGGCCAGCGAGGCTGAAAGGCATACAACTAAAGTGGTAAGGGAGCCTACCATCAAAATTGAATTCGGGATCAGTATAGAAATCGGGTTGGTGACCAATCAGATTGCCTAAGATCATGATCATGGACAGCAGGCCGTACATGCCGATGACACTGAAGAGCAACATACGCTTATTCTCTACTATTTCCTTGCGCAGAGCGGCCATGAAACGGCTCCAATTGAATGTTTGATTGACGGTATTCATAGTGGTGTTCATTTTTGAGTGGTGAATAACTGATTGATAGCATCAG
>CACZVR010000025.1 GCA_902784675.1 uncultured Bacteroidales bacterium
CATCAATCAAGCCATCCAGCTGTCTGAGGCCGAGCACGAGAACTGGTTCCTGTTCCAGAACCTGTATCAACGCGCCGAGATGTACTGCCTGATCACCAAGGAGTATGACAAGGCCCGGGTTGATATCCTGAAAGCCATAGCGGCCGGCAAGGATGAGATTGACCATCCCCGCGCGCACTACATTGCAGCCGAAACCTATCTGAACCTGGGACGGCCCGACTCGGCCCTCTACTATCTGAATCATGTGCCCGCCAGCGGCATGATGGCCAATCACACCAGTGACACGGTCATGTATTGCAGGCTCATGAGTGAAATCGCCAAAGCCAACAAGGACTGGGCTAAATACACCACCTACTATGAGCAGGCCAACAAGATGGCCGACTCGATTCTAGTGGCCAACGTCAACAAGAACTACCTGGCCGTTGAGAAGAAATATGACATCCAGTTGGAAGAACTCAAGAAGGTGAAAAGCGAGTCCCGCACGAGGGGAGCCATCCTGCTGGCCTCGTTGCTGGCACTATTGGCGCTGGGCGTGACCTTCCTGGCATGGCGCTACCGCAGCCGTCTGAAGCAGAAGGAGACCGAATATGAACTGCAGCGGGCCGACCTTGATGCGTCGCTGGCAAGTCTGGAACAGATGAGAGCGACCATCAGCACTCGGGAACAGGAACTGAAAGCCGCACAGGACGAGTTGCGAGGTAACGAGGCGCGCATGGGCGAGGAACTTGCGGCCCTGAAAGCCAAGCAACGCAAGAGTGACGAAATGCGCACAATTGTCGATAACCAGATTCAGGTGATTCACAAACTCATGCAGCTCTCCTATGAGAACACCGAAGCCACCTTCACCCGCAAGTTCACCGAGCTGATGACCATCCCCGACGAGGGCGCTGTTCCCACCGACTCCTATTGGAGTCACTTGCACACCCTGGCCAACGACCTGCATGACAATGTGTTGGTTGAGGCGCAACGCCTTGCCGGCGGCACACTCAACGAGAGCGAGGTCAACTTCCTGGCCCTCTATTGCTGCGGCTTTTCCCGCACTGTGATCATGATGTGCATGAAATACAGCAGCCTGGGCACCGTCTCCAACAAAAAAATCCAGATAGCCAAGAAACTGGGCGTCGACAACCTTGACGACTTCGTCAACAACTACCGGTGAAGCCATGACTCAGGTCATGTTACTTGATGCGTATCGGGCTTCCAAGCCACAGATACAGAACATCACCAACCCTCTCAAAAATGTAAAACAATTGTCATCAAAAAACCGTCTCTTTTTTCTCCTTTAAAACAGACATGAGCGGCCTTGATGACCGCTCATGTCCGTTATCAAAAAAATACGTTACAGGTACCCCCTTTACGGGTTAAGCAGGGCGTTGATGAGTGCGGTCAGGTCGTCCATATCCACATTACCATCGCCGTTGATGTCGGCATAGCCGGGAGCATCACCGCTCAGCAACATGTTGATGAATGATGTCAAATCGGTCATGTCCACATCGCCGTTACCATCAACGTCGCCTCCAACAGCGGCACCCACAACCTGGGTGAATTTATTCCACGGGGACGTGCTCTGATAGGTCTCAATCGAGGCGAAAGGCACCCTGAGGGTGATTGCAGCACAATCGGTATAACCGAAAGCGCCAGAAGCGGCATTGGGCGGTGTTGTCGCCAAGCAAGTGATATCGGTGAGATGATCACAATAGTTGAACGCATTGCTGCTGATGGATGTCACCCCACTGGGAATTGTAAGGTACTTCAGTTTCCTGACAGATTGAAGTGCCTTCTCGCCAATGGTTTGGGTGGTGGGCAAGATGGTATAGCTTGTCCTGGGGTTACCAATGGGATAGTACACTAGCGTGGTCTTGTTCTTATTGTAAAGAACACCATCAACGTCACAGTAATAATTGTTGGCCGGATTCACATAAATATCGGTCATGCTGTTGCAAGGGTCAAACGCACCGGCTTCAATCGATGTCACGCTGCTGGGAATCGTAAGGACAGGCAGCGAACGGCATCCGTTGAACGCTTTATTTTCAATGGTCCTCACGCCTTCACTCAATGTGACATCAGTGAGATGCCAACATTCCATGAACGCGCCATAGCCAACAGTCCTGATCGTTCCAGGGATGACCACGGTTTCGAGTGATGTGCAATTTTCGAAAGTCCATTCGGTAATCTTGCTGTAATTGGGAGAGAAAGTCACAGATTTCAAATCTTTACAGCCGTGAAAAACGCCAGGGCCCATCGATGACAAGTTGACGGGCAAAGTCACCGATGCGAGTGAATAACAGCATGCAAACGAACTGGTGCGAAGGGTGGTCACACTGCTGGGGAAGGTGACCGACACAAGATCAAAGGCCGCCTCAAATGCGCTATAGTCAATCACTGTCACTCCATCGGGAATTGTGTAATGCGATGAGTGCATATTGGGATAAAACAGCAGCGTGGTCTTGCTTTTATTGAACAACACGCCGTCCACATCGCAATAGTTGGGATTGTTGGGGTCAACATCAATCGAGCGAATTGCAGGGCTCCAGCTCAAGGAGTTGTAGCCAACCGAGGTCACCGAGCTGGGAATATAGACCGATGTGATGTTGTGGGTATTGTATAATGCATAATCCTCGATTGCCGTGACAGGATAGGCCACACCGTTGTGGGTGATGCTCGATGGAATGACCAGGTCACCTGAAATCATAGCATCTTTCTGGCGCATCAAGGCTACTGTCGAGCCGTTAATCTTGTATTTGAAGCCATTGTAGTAAAATATCGCCGGATCGTCGGTATCAGAGTCCACCAAGTTCGCCCCAGTGTTTGCATCAACCACAAAGCTATTGGAAACGATATTGCTGGGAGAATGATTGTCGGATATAGCGTAGGCTTCAAACTGGTAGCTTCCATATTCAGTAAAAACGATGGGTTTCAGGTAATGGAACCACTCGCCTGAATTGATGCGGCAATAAACTTCACAGCCCACCACAGCGTTTGTCATGACAGTGTACTTCCCGACACCCTCGGTAACATAAACCTGGGGCACGGGCGACTGCGGCAGCTCAGTGTCGGTCAATAAACCCGGTGTTGACGCTGCAACACCCAACGGACCCATGAATAGGATGGCAATGAACAGCATTGCCCTAATGAATTGATGATTGATCTGTTTCATAAGGCTAAAGATGATAAGTTGTTGATTATAAAGGTTTATTTCGTCATAGGAAATCACTGAACATCCTTAATTCAGCAGCACTCTTTTAATACTTTTATCTTCCTTCACGTCCAGGACAACAAAAGGTCGCCCATTATTTTTCATGTTGCTGCTTTTCTCCTGCTCTGGTGCTGCAAAATCAAAGAAACAGTCAAAACCAAGACCACATGGCAAAAGTACAACTTTAATCTGACAATGTCAACCCAAATAGTGCATTTTTCTGCTTTTATACAGTCAAATCGCAGCTGTCGCCGCTCGGTAATCAATGGAGAGCCACAACAAGGGGGGCAGAAACTAAAAAACTTATTATATTTGCGGCAGGAATAACAAAATCGCTAATTGAGCAATGAAAACCATACTGAAACTCTTCGTTTATATGCTCATTGGAGCAGGCATCGGCATCATTATTGTCGGCCCCCTCATCGCCCTGATCGAGGGTGAGTCCATCACGACAGTGTACAGCAACCTCGTCAACAAGTTCTCGCTGCAGACCGTGGCCGAGATCCTCTGGATGCTCATTGCTGTCCTGATAGCCTTCATCCTTCACATTATCCTCCATGAGGGCGGTCACCTGGTGGCAGGACTGTTGACGGGCTACCGCTTTGTGTCGTTCCGTTTCCTGAACTTCACCCTCATCAACAGGGACGGTCGTCTGCAGTGGCGCAATTTTGAACTGGCAGGCACGGGAGGTCAATGCCTCATGGCTCCGCCCGACAAGCCGCTGGAGGAAATAGGCACCCGCTTGTATAATGCCGGCGGCGTGCTGGCCAATATCCTCATCGTCCTCCTCTCCCTGGTGCTGGTATGGGCCTTTGACCTGCCCCATTGGCTCAACGAGTTGTTGATCATCATGGCCTTCATCGGCATTGTGACAGCACTCACCAACGGCATTCCCATGAAGTTGGGCGGAGTGGCCAACGATGGATACAATCTGCTGCAAATGGAGAAAGACCTCCCCGGCAAACAGAGTTTTTGCAACATTCTCGACATCAACGCTCGCAGCCAGGAAGGGGAAACCTACAGCGAGATGCCCGAGCGCCTGTTTGCCCTACCCCAGCCCATTGACTGGAAAAACAGCATGCATGTGGGCAGTGTCTTGTCGGCAGTAACCAGGCTGTTAGCTCTTCACCAGTGGGAAGATGCCTATCAGTTGCTGACCGAGGCACTCAATCACAAGGATGAATACATGGTGCTTTACCAACTGGAAACGGAGAACATGATGATTCAGACGTGCATCCTCTCAGGACGCGATGATGAAGCCCGGTTGCACTACACCCAAGAGGTCCAGAAACACATCGGCCAGCACGCCTCAACCCAGAGCGACAAGCAGTTCACATCCATGGCCATCGCCCTGGTCCTGGACAACGACCGTCCCAAAGCCGAAAAGATTCTCCACAATCTCGAGGCCAACCGTGACAAATACATCCACCAGAGCGATGTCGCCATGAGCCTCGACCTCATGCACCACATCCTCACCACCCGCCAACCACAATAAGCAGATAGACGAAACGAAAACAACAAGCGATCCAGCTACTCGCAAATTATTAAAACAAGAAGTACAAGAAATACAACTTGCTGGTTTGCACTAAATTGTATTTGTTGTATTTCTTGTTTTCTTATTCTTTTTTTGTATTGTTGTTTTCTCGCTGTGATTTATTGCAATCCTTGTGTGAGGAAGCGACGCAGGTGCAGGTGAATGATACCATCGTTGTCACTGCGATCCACTAGCGGAGACATCGAGATGACATATTTGGGATAATTGTCCTTAATAGCCTTGAGGTTGCCAAACTCACGCTGACGTGTCGATTCATCGGCAATGACATAAGCGACCTGGACATAAGCACGTTCACCATTCAAGCGGGAGCACACAAAATCAATTTCTCCCGCTTTGAGTTGCCCCACATGTACTGTGAACCCCATGCGCATGAGGTGCTGATAGACAACTGTTTCCAACACTTTTTCTATATCGCCCTCACGTTCTCCTCCAGCGATGGCATTGCGCAGGCCATGATCCTGAAAATAGAACTTGCCATTGCTCTCAAACAATTTTTTGCCATGAACCTCAAACCGTTTAACTTCGCTAATGATATATGAAGCGCACAAAAAAGAAAGATAATTAATGATTAGCGTAGGAGTTATCGTGAGCCCTTGTGACTTCATAAACTTGCAAATGTTGTTGGCCGAAATCAATTTACCTGAATTGTCAGCCAAATACCGCACCAAGTCTTCAAGAAATGACACGTTACGAATCTGGTTACGCATCACCACATCTTTGAGCAACACGGTATTATAGATACCCATTTGATAATCACGAGCGATTTCCTCATCCAAACCCATCACAACAAGGCCAGGAAGACCTCCAAAGGAGATATACTTACCCAACGACTCATCATTATCGGGCAAAGCGTGAAACACCAGGAATTCCTCATAGCTTAATGGCAAAATACGTATTTCCTTGTAGCGGCCACCTATCAGGGTAGTCAAATCGCTACTCAACATGTGTGCGTTCGAACCTGTAATGATGACATCTGTGTTGGGTTCAGTGCGGTAACTGCGAATGCTGCGTTCAAACTCCTTGATATCCTGCACCTCATCAATCAGGATGTAATTATGCTTGGCTCGGTCTATATGCTCTTCAATGTAGGCATTTAAGTCCTGATAGGTCTGTATCGCATCAAATTGCCTCTTTTCTTTATCTATGTAAATGATATTGTTGGCCGAATCCTTGGATTTAAGTTCCAACAATTGGCGCAACATGTAGCTTTTACCCACACGTCGTTGGCCCACGACCACCACAATGGTCTCCTTGCCCAAGTACTTCTCTATCTGATCGATATAGGCTTGGCGAATGATTGCTTCCATAACTTTGTCCTTTATAAAAGAAATTTTTGTGCAAATATAGTAATTTTTCTTTTATACAAGAAATTTCTCAATGTTTTACTGATTTTATCACTTATGGAATAAGGATATTGCATCCCATCGCAATCCTTTTCACAAGATGAGAAAAATATATTGTACCTTTGTGGCCAAAACAGTCATGAGAATGAGTCACCCGTCGCCCATAGCGCTACTGCAACAGCAACGGCACCTGCTCCAAGTCGAATATCAGGAGGAGAAGGAGGCCTATCGCCTGCACACCCAGACCATGGGGCTGGCGCGCAAGGTGACGCGCGGTGATGCCTGGTACCCGCTGCGCATCGGCCGCACCCACTACAACTCCCTGAACCAGTTCTGCATCGAGGTGACTCGCACCGCCAACGAGGACATCGACCACAACTTCGAGTACGGCAAACCCGTCGTGTTCTTCAAGGCCGAGGCACCCGAGTGCGACCTGAAGCTGGCCACTGGCATCCGCTACTTCAACTTCACTGGAACCGCCTCCTTTGTCGATGGTGACCGCATGGTCGTCGCCATCCCCGAGGGTCACACCCTGGAGTTGCAGAATACCGACGCACCCGTGGGGCTGCAGCTGTTCTTTGATGAGACGAGTTATCGCATCATGTTCGACGCCTTGGACCGCGTCACGCGCGCCAAGGGCACCCGTCTGGCCTATCTGCGCGACCTGTTCTACTCGCATCAACCGGCTGCGACTTTCACCTTCGAGGCGATGCGCTTTCCGTGGCTCAACGACAGTCAGCAACGTGCCGTCAACGATGTGCTGCGGGCCAAGGATGTACGCGTGCTGCACGGCCCTCCTGGCACGGGCAAGACAACAACCCTGGTCGAGGCCATCAACGAGACGCTCATGCGCGAGACACAGGTGCTCGTGTGCGCCCAGAGCAACACCGCAGTGGACTGGATCAGCGAGAAACTGGTGGACTGCGGCATCCCGGTACTGCGCATCGGCAACCCCACACGCGTGAATGACAAAATGTTGAGTTTCACCTATGAGCACCGCTTTGCCGACCATCCCGACTATCCCAAGCTGTGGCAAGTGCGACGCACCATGCGCGAGATGAGGCGCAAACGGCGCGAGAGCGGCGAACGCTTCCACCAGCGGCTCGACCGCCTCAAGGAACTGGCCGTTGAACTCGAGGTGCGCATCAATGCCGACGTCTTCGGCCAGGTGCGCGTCATCGCCTCCACCCTCGTGGGCGCTGGCCACAAACTGCTCGACGGCCACAAATTCGGCACCGTGTTCATCGACGAGGCCGCCCAGGCCCTCGAAGCGGCCTGCTGGATTCCCATCCGCCGTGCCAGCCGCGTCATCTTCGCCGGCGACCATTGCCAGCTGCCGCCCACCGTCAAGAGCCTCGAGGCCCTCAAGGGAGGATTGGGGAAAACGCTCATGGAACGCATTGTCGAGAACAAGCCTGAATGCGTCTCGCTATTGCAAGTGCAGTACCGCATGAACGACGAAATCATGCAGTTCAGCAGCGATTATTTCTACCACGGCCAGATGCGTTCGGCACCCGAAGTTGCCCACCGACTCATCCACGAGGGCGACGCGCCCATCCTGTGGTTCGACATCTCGACCATCGAGCTGGGCGAGGACGAGAAGGACAATTTCAAGGAACAGTTCGTGGGCGAGACCTTCGGCCGCGTCAACAAGGGCGAGGCCAACCTCACCCTGAGCCTGCTGCAGATCTATTTCCAGCGTGTGGGCAAGCAGCGCATCCTGGACGACCGCATCGACGTGGGCATCATCTCGCCCTACCGCGCCCAGGTGCAATACCTCAAGCGACTGATCAAGAAACGAGCCTTCTTCAAGCCCTTCCGTCACCTCATCTCGGTCAACACCGTCGACGGCTTCCAGGGGCAGGAACGCGACGTCATCATCATCTCACTGGTGCGCGCCAACGACAAGGGACAGATCGGCTTCCTGCGCGACCTGCGCCGCATGAACGTGGCCATCACGCGTGCCCGCATGAAGCTGTTCATCCTGGGCGACGCCCCCACCATGACGCGCCACCCCTTCTACAAGCAACTCTTCGACTACATCCAGCACGTCAGGCAACAAAAATGACACCTTGTCCCCGTTGCCCCAAAACATTGCCCCCGTTTGCTAAAAGAAGTATGCGCCCCCCTAACGCCTAAAACCTAAAAACCTAAAGCCTAAAACCTAACGCCTAAAAACCTAAAGCCTAATGCCTAATTCCTAAAGCCTAAAAACCTAAAACCCCTTCCACGTCTGCAGCCAGAAGTCGTGTGCCATCTGCTGCCAGCGGTAGGCTGCAGCGCCCAGGCCGTCGGCCGTGCAGTCGTTGAGATACTGTGCTGCTTTTTTGCTGTCGGTGGCGTTGAGTTCCTGCCAGGTGCGCTCAATCATGGGGAGTTCACGCAGGCCTTTCTCCAGGAAATGGTCGCGGGCCGGCTCAAGGGTTTTGCGGAAGGCGCCCCAGCGCAGCGAGGCAAGACGGTTGGCCTTGCGGAACTGCCACAGCGGACTGTTGTCATCCTCGGCACCGTGGCCGCACACCTTCATCGCTGCAGGCAGGTCGGTGTTGCCGCTGAAGACGGGGAACCTGGGACTCTGACCAGGGTTGTCAAAGGCGATCCATGCCACGCCGCCCACTTCGTCGGGAAGCCATGAGCGCAGCTGAATCACGGTGCTGTAGGAACACCAGGGGACACTCACCGTGCGGGTCCACTTCATCGCCGAGTCGCCCATGGCATAGAACATCGCCAGTTGCTCGTTGGTGATCCAGGGATTGGCCACTGGCGAGACGATGCTGTCGGGCTCGTTCTCCACGATGTTGCCCTGTTTGTCTTTACGCTTGGGGTTGGGAATTTTATGACGGCCGCTCAAGTCCAGCGGTGTGCCCTCATAGTAGCTGCCCAGCAGACGCGACACCAGCTCGACGCTCACCTTGTTGTCGGGCTTGACGCTGACGGGGAGGTTCTCGATAGCATCGGTGAGGCCAAGCGAGGGCGCCAGCTGCTGCATGATATAAAGCTCGCGCAGGCTGTAATTCTTCATCTCCTTCATGTAGTTCGCTCCACTGTAGGCTTTCCAGAAGCAGAAAGGCTCCTTGCCGTCCCACAGTTTAAGTTTTTTTGCCACCTCAAACACGTTGTCCGAGGCCATGTAATGGTCGGGGTCGTTGAGGTCGAGCGTGCCGATGCGCGAGATGTTGGCCGACACGGCAATCTCGTCATCGGGGATGCGCACGGCGGCCCACACTCCGCCCACCTTCTTGGGACCCTCGCCAAAGACCTCAAAGAGCCACGCCTCGTTCTTGTCGGCGATGGTGAGGCACTCGCCACTGTCACCGTAGCCATATTGCTTGACCAGAGCGCCCATGAGGCGGATAGCGTCACGGGCCGTGGTGCAGCGCTCCAGGGCGATGCGTGCCAGCTCCTCGATCATGAAGATGCCTTTCTCGTTGCGCAATGTGTCGCGCCCGCTGATGGTGGTCTCGCCCATCGCCAACTGCTTCTCGTTCAAGCAGGGATAGGCGGTGTCGAGGAAACGGTAGGTGTGACGCACTTGCGGAATCACGCCCAGGCGCGGCATGCCTGTGCTGTCGCTGGCGGCGCGCGTGTGAAAACGATTCTTATAGACGGCGGTGACGGTGTCGCGCTCATAGTCGCGGGCAGGCACCACCTCCATCCAGGTGCGGTAACGTGCGTCACAGGTGTGCGACGTGATGACCGAACCGTCGGTCGAGGCCAAGCGTCCCACCATGATGCTGGTGCAAGCCTCGGTCATGCGCTCCTGATCCTGAGCACAAACAGTCACTGCGATTGCCATCATCAAGATGGCAGAAAGGAAATGTTTCATCATTCTCATGTTTGTTAATGGTTTTGATGCAAAGGTAGTGTTTTTTTTGCATCCGGCTTTTAATGAACTACATATTTCACGAATTCATCTAATTGAACCCCTAACCCCTAACTAAAAAAAAGCGGCCTGCCGATAAGCAGGCCACTTTTTTAATGGGATTTACAATGTGTGAAGGCTTACTTCAGCATGTACTTCTTGCCGTTGTGGATGTAGATGCCAGGCTGGGTGGGAGCAGCAACACGGCGACCGTCGATCGTGTACCATGCGCCATTGTCCTTAGCAGCTTCATCGAGCTCGGTAATCACAGTGCTGTCATCTGAGTAAATCACGAGCTCACCATAACCCTGGTTCAAACCATAGTAGTACGGAGTCTCGGCCACATTAACGATAACAGAATAGATGCCGATTTCAACAGGCTCACCCTCAATTGGCAGACCAGTACCCATGTATACATAGGTAGTGGTAGCTTCGCCACCTTGAACCACAGTTACTGTTGCAGCATAAGGATTGCCGGTGTAGGGACAGTCATCGGGAATGACAACATTCACGATGGGCTGTGCCTTGTCGATCGTGAACGATACAGTGTTCTTGCCGATAGTTCCTTCCTCAAAGGCACCCTCAATAGCGTCGTAGTAATAGGTGTTGGGAACAACATACTCGCCACCCTGACCGATGACAATCGTCTCGCGGTCAATATTCACATTGAAGAGGTGCGGCTGGCCGTTGTAAACGGGCTCATCCTGGCAGGTAACGGTAACATTAGTTGAGCGAACGTCAATCCAGCTCAAGCCCTCTAACGGGATAATGTTGCCCAAACCATCGTCGTAGCGCACTGCAACCACATGGTCGGTGGTGCGGTTGGGGTTGTAGGTAACATTGAAGTCGAACTCATAGCCGCCCTCGGCACCAGAGATGAGTTCACCAATGACGTGCCAAGTGTTCTCGTCGTCAACCTGATACTCCAGATAGCCGTTCTGGCCATAGGCGTGCACATATTCACCCTTTACCTTAACGGGATGGGGAGCAGTGTAGTCGTTCCAACCCTCGCAGTTGAAGGCCTCGATATCATAGGTGAAGACGGGCTGAGGATCCTCGGGTTCGGGATCGGGATCGGGATCGAAGGGCTCCATGAAGTCAACCTCACCGACACTGATCACGTAGGAAAGCTCGATGCTTTCGCCAGCGGGAATTTCGCGACCCGTCCAGCAGAAGCCAAGACCGCTGTCATAGTTGCCATTCTCGACCTCATAGTACTGCTGATAAGACTGACCCCAACTTTGGTTAGTGTCGTAGATGGTCTTGGAGTACTCACCACAGATCTCATTGGCATGCCAGTTGGAGCTGAAGAATCCGAACCAGCAGGTATCGGCAGCGGTCACACCGGTCACGTGATCACCGAAGAGGGCGCACAGAAATACTGTATTTTCATCTTCAGTGTTTTCATGTTTCATCTTGATGCCGTAGGTTTCACCGTTGATGGTGTTTTTCATGCGCGACAGCGGAGCCTGGTCGTTGTCACCGATCATGATGTCACCCCAGACACCGGCATTCACCGTTACAGCCTCATCGTTTGTATTCTGCAGCGTGTAAACGACACGGGCTGCGACATCGCCCTGGGGTTCAATACGTGCTGTCATGCGTACGCCGTCTTGATTCGAGCCATTCTTGGCATCCAGATATTTAGCGGTGCCACCGTTCACCTGGAAGGCAGCAATGAAACCTGCACCAGGACCATTGCTCTCGTAGGTGGATGAATAATAACGATAAGGGACTAAGAAACTCCAAATGCTATTGTTTCTTACCCTGCCGAGGATGCTGATGCCATACTGTGCACCAGGACCAGCTGCAGTGCGTTGCGAGATGTCGTAATAAATCGACGTGGAACCCAGTCGGGTAAAACCTTGATCACCGTTGTAAATTGAGGAGCGCGCGGGAGCTTTGCCAGGCGCAGCGCTCAATTGCATGGCAAATGTGCCTGCAATCAACGCAAACAAAAGAACAGTAAACTTCTTCATAATGTAAAAATTTGAGTTTAGTTAATAAATAAGTTATGTAATTTGTTATCAATCACGCTTGGGGCGGGGCAAAATGTGGCTTCACTTCTTACAAATCCATGGGATTATCAAAAAGAAAAATCACACTTTATTAGTCGCAAAGATATAACGATTTATAGTATTTCCCATAGGATTAGTTGTTAAAATTTCCTAATGTGTAAGGCACTCCAAGCTTTTTCCAAGAGGCCTTGTGAGGAGAAGACACGCTCCCTCCTGTTAATGAGCAAATTACGGTCAACTTCTCACCCAACGTCATCCCAAGGCGCAGACTGAGGTTGCATGTTTGTGAAAAATGGTGTAATTTTGCAGCGTGATTCAATGAGTTTGGGGGTGCTCCCTGGAGACAGCGGGGCTGAGAACATACCCATCGGATCTGATCCGGACAATACCGGCGTAGAGAACAACTTATTTAATTAAAACAATGAAAAAGACCTTTTTAGCGGTTGCCACAACCCTGGCAGCCCTTGCCGCAGCGGCACAGCCCGCGGCAACCGACACGGTGCCCTCCGTCGCCTTGAGCGAGGTAGAGGTACTGGGCACGCGTGCAAGCGAGAACACTCCTGTAGCGTTTACCAGTGTGAACAGCAAGCAGATTGCTGCAGTGAACCATGGCTTGGACATCCCCTTCCTGCTGACGATGACCCCGAGTGTCATCACCACGAGCGATGCGGGTGCAGGCGTGGGATACACGTCGATGCGCGTGCGCGGAACCGATGCCACACGCATCAACATCACCGTCAACGACATTCCTCAGAACGATGCCGAGAGCCACAGCATCTACTGGGTGAACACGCCCGACTTTGCTTCGTCAGTGCGCGACATCCAGGTGCAGCGCGGTGCGGGCACTTCGACCAACGGTTCGGGTGCCTTTGGCGGCAGCGTGAACATGCGCACCCAAAGCTTCTCGCGCGACGCTTACGCCGATGTGACGGGCAGCTATGGCTCCTATAACACCAACAAGGAGACCCTGCGCGTGGGCACTGGACTGCTGAATGACCGTTGGGCCATCGAGGCGCGCCTGTCACACATCGGCAGCGACGGCTACCGCGACCGTGCCAGCAGCGAGCTGGTGAGTTACTTTGGCCAGCTGGGCTACTTCTACGGCGGCACATCGTTGCGTTTCATCACCTATGGTGGCAAGGAAGACACCTACCATGCCTGGGACGGCATCAGCCGTGACGACCTCGAGAACAACCGCACGTACAACCCCAACGGCGAAATCAAGCACGACGGCAAGGTGACAGGCTTCTACAAGGACCAGAAGGACATCTACCGTCAGACCCACTACCAGCTGATATGGAACCAGGCGTTCAACCCCCTGTGGAAACTCAATGTGGCTCTGCATTACACCGATGGCTACGGCTACTACCAGGAATACAAGAATGCCCGCACCCTCAAGGAGTATGCCCTGCAGCCCGTTGTGACACCCGAGGGTACTAGCAAGAAGGCCAGCCTGGTGCGCAAGAAATGTGTGGATAGCGGATTTGGCGGCGGCGTGTTCTCATTGCAGTACAGCGGTGACAGGCTGAACGCCACACTGGGCGGAGGCATCAACCGTTACAGCAACGACCACTACGGCCAGGTCATCTGGGTGGAGAACTACACCAGCGTCCTGGATCCCGACCACGAGTATTACCGCAACAACGGCCGCAAGACCGACTACAACATCTACGTCAAGGGCAATTATGTGATCACGGGCGGCTTGAGCGCCTATGCCGACCTGCAGTACCGCCACATCGGCTACCGCATCACGGGCAACAATGACAAGTGGGACTGGACCGCCGACCCCGAGCGACTGCAAGCCCTCGACATCGACGAGCCGTTCAACTTCTTCAACCCCAAGGCAGGTCTCAACTGGCAGATTGCCCCCAAGCACCGCGTCTATGCCTCGTTTGCCGTGGCACAGAAGGAGCCCACCCGCAACAACTACACCGACGGCCTCTTCCTGCAACATCCCACGAGCGAGAAACTCTATGACTGGGAGGCTGGCTACGAGTTCCGTTCGGGACGATACCTGTTCAGTGCCAACCTTTATTATATGAACTACAAGGACCAGCTCGTGCTCAACGGCAAGATCAACGAGATTGGCGAGCTCATGGCCGAGAATGTGGACAAGAGCTACCGCATGGGTATCGAGCTGCTGGCAGGAATGCACTTCACCGACTGGCTGCGTTGGGAGGTGAACGCCACGCTGAGCCGTAACCGCATCCAGGACTATGTGGGCTATGTGAGCGACTACGACGCCGACTCGTGGGACGACATGTGGACCCAGACGGCCATCGAGAAGGGCAACACCACCATCGCCTTCTCGCCCAGCGTGACCATGGGCAGCATGATCGCCTTTGACTATAAGGGCTTCACCGCCATGCTGCAATCCCAGTATGTGTCGCGTCAGTACCTCGACAACTTCGAACGCAAAGAAGACTCACTGGATCCCTACTTCGTCAACAACCTGGACCTGGCTTACACCTTCAAGCTGCCGCACATCCGCAGCATCACCGCTGGTGTCACCATCTACAACCTGTTCAACGAGAAGTACGAGACCAACGGTTACTCGCAAACCTGCGCCCTCTATCCCGGCGGCACCAAGGAGGCCAAGTACACCCTCTACAGCGACCCGCGCTTCTACCCCATGGCTGGCATCAACGCCCTGGGTCACATCACCTTCCGCTTCTAACGATCAGGCTTCAGGTATCAGGTTCTTGGCCCTTCCTAATGCCTAACACCTAATGCCTAATGTTTAAAGCCTAAAACCTAAAACCTAATGGAGACGATACAGGACTACTTCACCAACTTCGGATGGGTTCAAGCCATCGACATGGCAGGCTTGGTGTTGGGACTCATTTACTTGTGGCTCGAGTTCAAGGCCAGCATCTGGCTGTGGCTCGTCAGCGTCATCATGCCCATCGTCCACGGCTATCTGTACTGGGAGCGAGGGCTGTATGCCGACTTCGGCATGGAGATTTACTATGTCCTCGCCGCCATCTACGGCTACGCCATGTGGCGATGGGTACGCAGCAAGCATGACGTGGGAGACAAAGCCGCCGAGCGACCCATCATCCGGTTCCCGCTGCGCCGTGTGCTGCCAGTGGCACTCATCGGCCTCGCGCTGTGGGCGCTCATCTACTGGGTGCTCATCACCTGGACCGACAGCAGCGTGCCCCTGTGCGACAGTTTCACCACCGCGCTCAGCATGGTCGCCCTGTGGGCATTGGCGCAGAAGTATGCCGAGCAATGGCTACTGTGGCTCGTCGTGGACGCCGTCTGCACCGTCCTCTACATCTACAAGCAGATACCCTTCACCGCCTGCCTCTACGCCTTCTACACCGTCATGGCCATCCTCGGCTACCGCCAATGGCTCAAAAAAATCCCCACCACCAACTAAAAGACAACATCCATCTCACCACTTCCACACAGGCGGGCGCTTACGCACCCGCCTGTGTCCGAGTGCCCGCCATGTGTCCAAGCGCCACCCCTGTGTCCCGTATTGCGCGTTGCCAACGCGCACCCCCACCCAAAAATCCCCAATGTCGAAGCACTGACGTTAGAGTATTGCAAGCCTCCGGCTTGCATCAAGGCCTCACCCCACAAGGAGTGTGACTAAGCAGCGGGCCAATTTCGGCATGCTGCAACCAGTTTCAATCCACACCCAAATAGGGTGCAAAGGTCGAACTGCGGCCAATAATATTCGAAATTGTCGTTTCAATCCACGCACCCGCGAGGGGTGCGACCGAACATACCAGTTCGTATGGAAAGAGTAATTCCGAAACCAGTTTCAATCCACGCACCCCCGTGGGGTGCGACTCGTCTCGGTAATCAGCTGCGTCTCATTATAGACGTTTCAATCCACGCACCCCCGTGGGGTGCGACTTCGCCCGATGCAATCTTGCGGGCATCATCTTCGTTGTTTCAATCCACGCACCCGCGAGGGGTGCGACGGCCACGGTCTTTGTCCTCAATCGTGTCGCACAAGTTTCAATCCACGCACCCCCGTGGGGTGCGACTTGGGCATCTGCTCCTCGGTGACGTAGAACGTGCCGTTTCAATCCACGCACCCCCGTGGGGTGCGACCCAGTTCCGGCGACTGCGACTTCAGCGCCTCGTAGTTTCAATCCACGCACCCGCGAGGGGTGCGACGCCCTGTTTGTAGGTGTAGAACTGAGGCGAGATGTTTCAATCCACGCACCCGCGAGGGGTGCGACACACCCACCTGTGCAGCCCAGCGAGTGAACAATGGTTTCAATCCACGCACCCCCGTGGGGTGCGACAAGCCTTGCGCATCCGCACACCGATGGTATGGGAGTTTCAATCCACGCACCCCCGTGGGGTGCGACGTAGCGATACCACAAGTTGTCGTCTGCGTTGAGGTTTCAATCCACGCACCCCCGTGGGGTGCGACTCGGCGGTCACTTCTGCCGCCATTGCTGGCTGTACGTTTCAATCCACGCACCCCTGGGTGCGATATACCTTGAAGTTTAGATGATTTCCTCGATAGTCACACCCGCAGGCAGATGGTCTTTGTCGATAGTTACCTCATAATCGGCAAACGAGCGGGCTGGTGCAGACTTGTCCTTGGGTTCCACCTTGACGAGGTCAAACAACTTGTTGGCAGGGGCGTTGCCCAATACCGAGTCATGCTTGAAGGCGATAAGGCGTTGAGCACTCATCAAACCGCGGGCAGCAGAACGGTCAACATCAAACATGTTCTTCAACGCGTCAAAGAAGAGTTCAAGGTCTTCCTCGCTGAATCCCGTCTGCTGGGCCAAGTTAGCAGAGATAAAACCGTGGCAAACATAGAGACCATAGGGAACGGTAGCCTTGCGTCCCATAGTGCGGTTATCGCCTTTCTGCTTCTCTGCTTCCTTCTCGGTGGCTA
Source organism: uncultured Bacteroidales bacterium (assembly GCA_902784675.1). Taxonomy (GTDB): domain Bacteria; phylum Bacteroidota; class Bacteroidia; order Bacteroidales; family Muribaculaceae; genus Sodaliphilus. Next base: position 16,851 of record CACZVR010000025.1, read on the forward strand.
CTGCCATGCGGGTAATGGAGTGCTCCAAAGCGGTAATCGGGTCAACGGAACGGGCAAACGTCATCTGGATAGGGCCTCGCACCTGCCCAGCATTCTTGCCTGTGGTCATCAGCGCGCCAAAGGTGCGGATATCATAGTACTTCTTGCACATGATATCACGCGCAGCATTTGCCTTGTCTTTGTCATCGGCCTTTTTCACGCTATCCTCCTCGTGAGCAGCATCAATCAGAGTGTTGAGCACGGCCTTCTCCTTAATGAAGATATCGTAGCCATCGGTCAGTTGTTTAGCCACCTGCACATAGTTACGCACCTTGCGCTTGAGGCAAACGTCCGTCACAAGACCCATACCGGTCTCGGCATCCACGCGAGGCAGGTTACCAGCATCGGGGTCGCCATTGGGATTACCATCCTGCACATCAAAGATGTACACAAAATCGATTCTGTTTTTTAATTCTGACATAGTTGTAATGTATTATTGGTTATTGTTGTTTTCTTCTTTTTCGCTCTTGGTGAAAAATGCTTGGCGCTGGTGATAGTAGCCGACAAAGAATCGTCCTTGGTCTTGAAGGTCAAGATGAGCGGGGAAGCCATCAGCATCAAGTTTCTCGATAATCTCTTGTTTAAGTTTCTCAAAGAAGACATTTCTTCCCTCATTCAGTTTCTCGGAATGATGAGACGAGAGATTGAGAATCGTTGCAAACACAGCAGAGGGTGTTGCGCTTGCCGAATTCAAGTACCGTTCACGAATGGTGTGCTGGTTGTTCGCGTCCTCTTGAATCTTGTCAAGGACGGCAAACAAACGACCACACAGATAACCTGGATTGGTGTTGTTCTTGTCTAACATAACTTTTATATTTTGTTCATTAATATTGTTGAGTCTATTTAGATATGCCTTGATAATCGCAGCACGGGTTGTATAAATGCTTTGCTCTGCCCTGATGCGCTTGATGCACTCGGCAAACAAAGTATAAGGATAGGGCGTTCCTTGGAAAATACTCTTTACCAATGCATCTGGCAAATTGGGAGTTGCTTCAGAAGACTTACCGCCCAAAGTCACAGCGCCCAATATAGAGCGTAATGACATATATGGTTTGTTTGCTCCTGTAATCTCCATATCGTCGAAATGGCGATTGATGCGCTCTGCAAATTCTGTCAACGGGATCTCCGCCCAATAAATTACAGCTATTCTCGCAGAGTTAGGTGCCAGTCCCAAGATATAGAACTTGTCATCAAGTGAGGTGCTCAGTTCTCCAGAATAAATGGCCTTAAAGACCTTTCTCACTTGTTCAATCCTTGCATTAGGGTCATCATCGTCAGAATCTGAGAAACCAAACAGGTCAAAAAAGCCTTTTTCTGCCTGGTTACTGGCTGCATTATCCCTTGAGGCCCAAAAGAGGAATGTTCGGTTTCCGATGAGAAATTTATTCCGGGAATCAGACCTCAGCAAGTGCTTCAAAGCCGTGGAGTAAGCAAACTCGGATTCTTCGCAGATAGGGGCATTTGCTCCTTGCTCCTTGCCGTAAGAATCATACCCTGATTTTACTTGGAATGAGACAATCTTGGCTACGGCTTGACTGCCAGGAATCATCGTGGCTGTTGTCACATCAACAATCTTCCCTTTTTTACCAGAGACAAGGCAGACCTTCTCGTTATCATGATTATTATCGTCCAACAGGCCAAGCAATTCTTCTTTCTCGGCGACTATTTGGGTGTCACCATTAATCAGAAAAGAAAAAAGTGAATACTTTTTATTTAGATTCTTCTCAATTTCTGGCCATAAGGTGTCAGCCTTCATTTTAGCGAGTGTTGCTTGAGCGTCACGCTGATAAAAACGATGCACTGCCGTAATATCAACATTATCTGGAGCCGCTTTATATATCTCTTCTACTTTTTTCTTGAAAGTTTCAATATACTTGCGGCAACCATCAAAATCTTTCTTGTCAGAAAAACCAAACACGTAGGCACTGCTATCGTAAAGATAATTAGCCAATGGTGCACTTGTCCTACCTAATTGCTTTTTTACAATAAAAGTCTGGGCCTGCTTATTGTTTATGCGACGATCCTCAAACCGCAGGAAGTTACCATCACGGTCTATTACAACCAGGAAACCAATCTCTTTAAGTTCCCTGCCAAAAGCGGGCAAAGTTCCTTTGCACCTGTCATAGTAGTCATAAAGCGCTTTGAGTATCATTTCAACACCTCCTCACTGTCTCTATGGGGAACCATAATCACTCCTTTTTCCATGATGGCATGATAGAACATGGCATCGGGCTTCTCAAGATTTCCTTCAAAGTCCATATCGTAAAGCATTAAACCCAAATCACGGTTTTCATTGATGGGGGCACTCAATTCCTCTTGTTCAGGATTTACAAGATGGAATGACGCTGAACACTCTCGGGTGCCGAGATAAGGCTGGTTAAAGCATTGTCCTTTACTAGCCCTACGCTCAAACATCGCATTGTACTTGCCGGGGTTCTCATCCTTGTGGAGTAGGTCGCCCTCTTCCTTGTCAATCGATGGGTTTTTACTCTCGGCACGCTTCCACACAGGAATAAATTCAAGTTTAGCCCAGATGCGATAACGCACATCCTGCAACATCAAGGTGTTCTTCTGTTGCCGCTTCTCCTCAATGAATATGGGTGCCATCGAGGTAATTGACGCGACAGCGCCCACCTCGTTGCGACGGATCGATGTCCACTTAATGGGATTCAACACCTCAATCTTGGTCACTTGCCAACGAATGGCTGGTTTCCAGAAAATCGCCTCAAAGATGGCGCGCGCAGCCGATGGCGTAATGACATCATAACTCACTCGTTCCACCTTGAGTTCTGGTCGGGTAAAACAGGCGATTGGCCCCCATACTTCCAGACAAAATTCTTTATCAAAATACTCCATATCGTTATTATATGATTAATGTTTCTTCTAACCATTGATTGTCGGTGATTAAACCGACTTTTTCGTGATACATGGATTCCACGTTAAGCACATAGATACCTTGATGTGGCTCGACTAGAACTCCAACATCGCTCAGTGCTTGAAAATCCCTTTTCCTCACACTCACTGCATATTGTGATAACTTCTTCAAAACAGGATAGGAAGGCCCGTTGTATCGAAGCTCTTCAATTAGGGGCTCACTCCCGACACATTTAACAAAGATGCTTGTGGTGTCATCTTCAATCAAGCGGAATTGAGCGGCGGCCTCTTGGAATTGCATTTCTTTCGGTTTATACAGCAAGTGCCCTATCTGCTTCTTGTCAAAACTCTGAGTGCGAGCAAACAATTGGCCAAAATAGGCACGCATCGTTTCTGGTGCAAACCAATCGAATTCTCCCACCATATTGAGTCGGGCATAATTGGCTTGAGAGATATAGCCAGGTGGTAAATGATTCTCTGCACTCAGGCTGAAAACATGTGTCGTGCAAATACCCTGTTTCCCCTCACGATTGCAGCGACCAGCTGCCTGTAAGATAGAATCAAGCCCTGCCTCCTGACGATAAACGACAGGAAAATCGATGTCCACACCTGCCTCGATCAGTTGGGTGGCCACCACGCGAATAATCCGCTGATTATCGTCCTTGAGAGCCGCTTTGATGGTCTCAATGGTCTGACGGACATGAGCTGGATACATCATTCTTGAAAGATGCAGTGTCAAACCCTCTTGGGGTAATCGCTCAAATAATTCCTTGGCATCCTTGCGGGTGTTCACGATGCACAACACCCGTTCATGCTGAGCAATCTGCCGTGCAATTTCATCATAAGTTTGCGGAGCGTTGTTAATATCAAGTTCAACGCGCCTCAGCTTGTCATGCAGTCTAGCTTCGGCTGGTATGATTTCATGAATGTGCGGCAATGCCTCAAATTGGTTTAACCTGTTTGTGCCCCTGATTGTGCCGTCAAGAATGGGTTGGCTAGCCGTCGTGAAGAGGAATGATGTGCCAAACACGTTTTTCAATGACTTGAAAGTGTTGATGATGGGCTGCAAGTATTCCAATGGCAAAGTCTGCACCTCATCAAGAATGACCACACTCTTGGCGATATTGTGCAGTTTGCGACATTGTGACGGCTTGTTGCTGAACAGGGATTCAAAAAAACGCACATTAGTAGTCACCACTATCGGGTAATCCCAATTTTCGGTCGCAAGTTGCAGTTGCCTAGTAATTTCTTTATCGCCCTCATCATCATATTCAACATTGGAATGGTGTTCCAAGACATTATCTTCTCCAAATATCGCTTTCAGCGTTGCCGCTGTTTGAACAATGATACTTGTATAAGGGATGGCAATGATAATGCGTTGAAGGTCATTTCTCACCGCATGACGTAATGCCCATAACAGCGAAGAGAACGTTTTTCCGCCACCCGTTGGAACCGTGAGACTATAGTAATCAACATCACCGTTACTCTGATCTCTACAACATTCCTGCACATAGCGCCTGATGCGATTGACCTCGGTGTCTGGTACGTTTTCATTGAGCCGATCAAGATGCGTTTCAAGCCTGTCACACAACTCCTTCATCGTGGCTTTAGTGCCGCGAAGGCGGTTTTGCTCTGGCATCATGAACGCCTCAGTATCCAAATAATCGGCATCTACAAGGCAGCTATAGAGCATCCTCACCAAATGGTGAAAGTCCTCTTGTGCTAATTGCCGTGATGGTGCAGATAACTGTGCCTTCACATCGGGAATACTCACCTCACTTGGAATTTCTTGCTTTAGCCGTTCTTTCCAGTCCCCGTCATCATAGAGCCCTCTATGATGTCCCATGATGATATTTGATAAAACAGGAGTAGCCATTGGAAATAATCGACTTGCCACAATTCCTCCAACATAGGCATGACTTGAGTCTCCCTCAACTTTAGCATCGGGACAATATCCACTCTCTTTCATGATATGCTGCTGAAAAGCATTCTTCTCCTTTCCAATATCATGAAGTAGTCCCAGCACTTTGCCCCATTCGCTCATGCCAAAAACTGCGGCAAAACGGGAAGCTAGTTCTGCAACACCCTGTTGGTGCTCATCATTTGATTGTATTGACCAATTCCCGGGGCATCCTTTAATATGTGATATTATAGTCGGTTTGCTCATCATCCTTAAATATATTGACGTGCGCTTCAGTGCTTTATATTGAATACGCAAAGTTACTTCTATTAAATCATATTACAAAAGAAAGTTATTGACATTACTTTTTCTGCAAAGAAAAACAACAATAGTGTCATTTCTAGGCACTACAAGGTTAACAAATCCAAACATGGCATCTTTACCATGTCTTTCCCTAGAATTACTTGACAGAATTGAGAGCGATTAACTAAGTTGGTTTACACTATTTTTATCGTTCACCTAAACCAGGTTGACAGTTTGGCG